>NZ_JBHVFU010000014.1:0-174382 GCF_042801455.1 Streptomyces sp. NPDC057565
CGAGGTCCTCGCGAAGGTCAGGCTCGTCGCGACCAACGTGAAGAAACTCGTCAATAACAACTCGAACTGACATGGACAGGATCACGAGACACTAGTAGGGCTTGGTCAGGTCCGTATTGGTGTGGGTATGTCGCGGTGGCAGGTGGGGCAGGCGCCGGTCCAGACCGCGAGCAGGATCTGGAGTTCGCGGACGACTTGGTAGAGGCTCAGGCCGGCGCCGCGTCTTTTGGGGCTTGGGCCAGTCGTTGCAAGGTGCAGAAGGCGTGCGCGACAGAGACAAGGGTGACATGGTGGTGCCAGCCGCCCCAGGTTCGGCCCTCGAAGTGGGCCAGGCCCAGGGCCTGTTTCATCTCCCGGTAGTCGTGCTCGATGCGCCAGCGGAGCTTGGCGAGCCGGACCAGCGTGGTCACAGGCATGCCGGAGGGCAGATCGGACAGCCAGAACTGCACCGGCTCGGGCTCGCCGGCGGGCCATTCGGCCAACAGCCAGCACTCCGGCAGCTCCGGGCCGTCGGCGGCCTGCCGGACCTCACGTCCGGCGGGCCGGATCCGCAAGGCCACGAAGCGGGAGTACATCCGCTTGCGGCCAGATCGGCCCGTGCCGGGCCGGGAGCCTTCCCGCCACTGCACCGGCCGAGCTGCCTTCCGCCCCGCCGCGATGACCAGCTCCTTCACCGACCGCGGCTTGTCGGGATACTTGGCCACCGGCGGGCGTCCGGTCCCGGAGTACGGCACGTCCACCGGCACCGCGTCGCCGGGCTGGGCCGACAGCGTGCTGGAGATCCCCACCACGTAGTTCAGGCCGCGGGCCTGCACCCCGTGCCGGAACGCGGCAGCGTCGCCGTATCCGGCGTCCGCGATGGCCAGCGGCACCTCGATCCCCCACGAGCGGGTCTCGTCGAGCATGTCCAGAGCCAGCTGCCACTTCTCCACGTGCCCGACATCCTCGGGGATCTGGCAGACGGCGCGCCGGGCGGCCTTGTCCGGATCGGCCTTCGGCGAGCGGGGGTCCCATGTCTCGGGCAGGAACAGCCGCCAGTTGACCGCCGCCGAAGCGTGGTCATGGGCAAGATGCAGCGAGACGCCGACCTGGCAATTGGTGACCTTGCCCGCCGTGCCGGTGTACTGCCGCGACACACACGCCGAAGCGGTCCCGTCCTTCAGGAACCCCGTGTCGTCGAAAATGAGCGCGGACGGCCGGATCGCCGCTTCCATTCTCCAGGCCACCCTGGCCCGCACATGCGCCGGATCCCACGGGCTGGTGGTCACGAAATTGGCCAGCGCCTGCCGATTCCCGTCCTCACCCAGCCGGGCCGCCATCGGCTCGACCGACTTGCGCCGCCCGTCGGTCAGCAGCCCCCGCAGGTAGACCTGCCCCCACCGACGCTGATCCTTCCGCGCGAACGGCTCGAACACCTCCGCCGCGAACGCCTCCAACTCACCACGCACCGCCGCAATCTCGTCCGGAGTCACACCCTCCCAACGCCACACCAGGCCAGAAGGACACGCACCACCGCAGCCAACCTGACCAAGCACTACTAGGAAGGTTGAGGAATGGGTTCTGTGACCACGGACGTGTCAACCCCCGCGCGCACCCTCCTCATGCGGCCGCAGCCGGAGTTACGAGGCGAGATCGGCAACGCCGCCCGCTGCGAGCAGCACGGCGATGAAGAGGAGAAACCCGAAACAGCTCGGCTGCGCGAGCACACGAAGGCACCCTGGTCGGTCTGTCGGGACGAGGACCGCCTCCGGCGGGGCCTCGAGGTACGCCAGCTGCCGCTCAGCCCGGTCCGTCGACGGGTTGGTCAGGTTGAACGTCAGCAGGTCTAACGTGCCGGTATGCCTGGTCACGAGCGGTTCCTCATCCACGATTCTCTGATTGCCTGAACGACGGCGTGGGCCGTCCGTCCAGGCCAGGGAGGCAGTTGTACGGGGCCGGGGGCCGCCGCATCCCCGACCGTCTCCTGCCGGCCTACCCCCCAGGCCCCCAGGCCTCCAGGCGCGCAGTCCCGCAGGCCTCTGGCCGTGCCGGGCTTGTCTTCGCACCAGAGGGAAGGCAGACCTGGCTCTTCCGGGTCCGCCCGGCCGCGCCCAACGCGCCCGAGCGCAACCGCCAACACCACCCCCCGCCCGCTGTCACCCGCACCTGTCGGGGGCACCGTAGTAATGGCCGCAAAAACAAAGGATATCGCTGACCTGGGACGACGGCCCCCGGGCGCCGCAGCCTCGCCGCGCCCGGGGGACCGACTCGTGGCCCCGCCGACCGCGCCCCGCCGCCCTGCTCGCCGTTCGACGGCCTGCGCCCCTGGGACCCGGGACCGGCCCCATGCGCGCGGTGCCGCCGTGTCCTCACCGCCCCCGGCAGACCAGAGGTTGCATGGCTTGCCCGCCCGCTCGACACCGTCGGCGCAGCCACAAAGGCGCGCCACCATCCCCGGCCGGTCCGCCGGGGCTGCACCCTCTGCCCTCCAGGCCGCGAAGTACCGCGTCCGCCCTGGGACCACGACGTGAAAGAGGAGATGAGCCATGCTCGACACCTTCTGGGCGTTGATCGCCGGACAGCACAAGGAGCTTGAGTCGGCCCGCACCGCCGATGACGTGATCCGCATTCTCGGACCCGACCGCAATCCGCACGGACCGGACTGGGACGGTGCCTCGGGTGACGCCTTCTTCGCAGGATCCGGGGGCGACCAGACCGTCAACGCTGCCCTGCACACGGCCGGCTGGACACTGATCTGGGCGCAGGCCCCGTACTACTACGCGATGCGCGCCCCCGACGGCTCGACGATTACCTACGTCGAGGGAGACATCTACCGGGGCGATCGCCGTACGAGGGCCAACTGACCATCCCCGCCCGGCGATCCAAGGACCCCCGCTCAACCCTCCCGGCCCCCTGGCTCAGCGACCCACGCCGCGCCAGGGGGCCGACCCACGCGCCCCTGGCCCCCGTCCCCGTTCCGGCACGCGCGGTGGCCGGAGCTTCGAGGGGCGACCCCTTCCCGCGCTGACCCCACCAACCCCGTGCTTGCGGTGCTTGCCGTGCGAGCGGCCATGGTCACCACACCCGCCGTGCCCGGTCGAACGAGGGCGCCCCTGGCGGCCCACCCCCGCCGAACCCTGGAAGGAAGCCAGCCCCGTGACCACCACCGCCGCCCAGCCCCGTACCACCCGGATAGACGTGGCCCCGCTTCAGCGACCGGACCACCCCGACTATCTAGCCCTGCTCGACCTCACCACCTCTGACGAGGGCCTGCCCGCCGAAATCGAACAGATCCTCGCCCTCACCCCCCTTTTGGAAACTGTTCACCCACGGGCCCGCCCTGTGCCTGACCGCCCACGCCCGCCGCACACTCAAACCGGTCGGAGCCGTGTTCGCGTCCCTGCCCGACTGGACCTACCAGCACCCCCTATGCCAAGCCGACCCGCACCTCTCCGACCTCCTCGCCACCACAGCCCTCTGCGTCTACGGCCTCGCCGTCACACCCCACTACCGCCGACAGGGCATCGCCCGCACGCTGCTCACCGAGACAGAGACCCGCGCCCGCAGCACCAGATACCGGCTGGCCACCCTCATCCACAAACCCGAACTCGCAGGCTTCTACCAGCGCCTGGGCTACACCACCGCGCACCACATCACAGTCCTTCTGCCCGACGCCGCAATGGGACTGACCCAGCCGCAGCCATTCATGACCGCCGTCAAGCCCCTGCACCCCAGCGTGCACGTACGCACCGTGCACGGCGCCCCCGGACCGGTAGTGACCGGCCTCCTGCCTGGCTGCGACCTGCCGCCCACCGCCCGCTTCCGAAGCGGACGCTTCATCGCATGACCCACGGCCGACCATGGTGGGCCCGCCCGGCCCACCCCTGGCGGGGAGTTGCGGGGCTTGGTCCCGCCCGGGGCAGTGTCGGTGCTGCCGGAGGGACGCTCCCGCACACCCCCTGACGCGGTTGAGCCCCCGGCAGCAGGGCCGCCCCCGGCCCCTCCCCTCACGAGGGCGGCCCTGCACCCCCGCCCAGCCACCACCAACCTCCGCCCCACCCACCAGGAGTCCCCATGCAGCCGTACCCGAAGCCCTCCGCCAGTGAAAACCAGCCGGCCATCCTCGACCGCCCCGGCCAGCCCCGCACCACCCCCGAATTCGCCCCGCTGAAGGAGCTGTACCCCGACGCCGAGGTACTCAGAGTGCGCGCCGACCCTCACGACTTAAACCGCGCCGAGGTACTCGCCGCCTACCTGCGGCCCAAGCATGAGGGTGAGCCACTCCGACCGCTGGACGGCCCGTTCCCCGATGACCGCACCCACACCGCACTCACCATCGCAGAGTTCCTCACCAGCTCGCGCTACAGCCCGGCCGTCCGCGCCGTCGGCCTCACCGAGACCGCGCACACGTACCTGATCGAACTGTGGCGCCCCCACTGGGAAGTCTGAGTTGCTACTCCCCTCGTCGGGGAGGCGCGCCAGCCCCCGGTGCGCGGTGGGCGCCGGCCTACCGCCCCGGGCGGGCCCGGCTCCGCCCGCGGCGGTCTCGGTCCAGTGGAGGCGGCGGCCGTTGCGGCCGAGCGGGAAGTGGGTGCGGCCCAGCGTGCGGTCATGGCTGATGTCTTCGGCCCGGAGACATCAGCGCGCGAGGATATCGCCCTGCTCTGCGAGTCGCTTCGCCTGGTGCGCCTGGTTGACGAAAAAGCCCGTGCTGGTGCCGTCCTCCCCGCCGGCCGACGCGCCCTTCAGCACACTGGACATGGCCAAAGCCATGGGCGCCACCAGCGCCCGGTGCCCCGAGCTCGGGGCGAAGACCGGCGCGTCCGCAACCTGCACCGTCACCTACGAGGGCCTCAACCTGAGGAAGGCCACCGGTGAGGAGCTGGTCAGTAGGCCCGCGGCCCGGAATCGGTGGCTCGCACGCATAGGGCCGTCGTCCGGCGGTTGCGCCTCTTGCCCCGCCCTCACCCGGTGCTGCCCACACCAGCTCCCGGACCGAACCACCCTCACCGCGAAGGAGAAACCAGCCACCCATGCGACAGATCGTGCGCCAGCCCGACGGCCGACTCGCCGTCTACTCCACCGTCGTCGACGACCTCGTGATGTACGACGCCACACCGGACGAAGTAGCCGACGAAGCAGCCGATTTCGTGCGGGAGACGGCATCCCCCCCATGCCACACCCGAACAGGTCGCCGCACGCATCAGGCGCGCTCGCGAGACCGCCCACCGCAACGCCGCATACGTCCTGGCCGGTGAACCGCACCGCGCGTACAGGCATCCGCTGACATGGCAGGAGATCGAGGCTCTGACCGACAGCGAGACCCACCCGCACCCCTCCTGACCCCCACCCCTCCTGACCCCCGCCCCAACCTCCACACACACTCCGGCCCCGAGCCCCTGGGCGCGTCCCCGCGAGTCAAGGGGCCCGGCTGCTCACTGACCTCGGCCGAGAACCGGCTGCGGTTGCCGTCCTTGCCTGGCGCCCGGCCACAGTACGCACCAGCTGCCGGGGAGCGGGTGATCACCGCCCCGCCTCGGGGCGGCCCCCACCCCCCACCCACCATCAGCCCGCTGAACGGAGCCGACTCATGCGCACCTACGCCACCGCCCAGCACACCGGAACCGACCCCGGCCAGTGCGACGCCACCGCCGTCCGCACCTCCCCGGATGGAACCCGCGCGTACGTCCTCCTGGACGGCCTCGGCCGACGTGAGGAGACCCATCTGTGGGCCCTCGGCGCCGCCCGGCAGATCGCCCGCACCGCCGCCCGCCGGCGCGACGCCGAGGCCGGACTGCGGCACGTCTACGACCTGTGCCGGGACGACGCTCTCCACTACGGCGTCGGTCACAAGGCGGCGGCCGTGGTCGCCGTCAAGGCCCCCGGAGAGCCCTTGACGGTGGCCTGGTGCGGCGACTCCCGGGCGTACCTGATGGAGCGCGGGATCGCGGTGCGCCTGAGCGAGGACCACAACAAGCGCCGCGTAATCCCGCCCACCGCTACCTCTCCGTTCGGCGGCAACCGCAACCACATCACCTCGTGCCTCGGCTCGGACCGCACCGACGAGGACGTACGCAACCGGTACCGCCACCCCGCCATCGAGACCGCCACGCGAGAGATCACCGGCCCCTGCCGCCTGCTGCTCGCCTCGGACGGCACCTACGAACCCCACGAGGACGCCCGGCACTGCCTGTTCACCGAATGCGACGGCGACGACCTGATTCACACCGTCCGGAACCTGGTGAACCTGGCTGTCGACACCGCCGTCAAGACCAGCCGCGCCCTGGACCCGAACCAGGTCTACGCGGACAACGCGACCGCCCTCCTGGCCGACCTGGCCCCCTGACGCCCCGCCGACCACACCACCCCGAATGCCCCGGCCCCGAACCCCCGGCACCCCGCCTGGGTTCGGGGCCGTCGCACGCCCGCCGTCCGGCTGCCGGGCCGGACCTTCCGCCCTTGCGCGGCTTGCCCCGGCCCGGGGCAACGTCGGTGGGGCCGGAAGGTGCTCCCGCACCATCCCCTCGCCGTGCGGTCGAGCCCCCGGCCGCTGGGCCGCCCGCACCCCCGGGACGGCCCGGCACCCCCCTCACGGCGCGCCCCGGCCACCGGCCCGCGCGCCGTCTCCGCCACCGAACCGGGCCGCCCGGCACGTCTCCGGGAGGTTTCCCCTCGTCGACCAGGAGCCCTACGTGAAGATCCGTCTAGGCACCCCCGAGGCCACGTTCACCGTGCCCGGCACGATCAGCCACCCCCAGCTGCTCGCCACCGACCGGGACAGCACACACCACATGCGAGCCGAGGAGTTCGAGGCCGAACTCCGTCCGTACCCGGTCGATGACGCGCCCGGCACATTCCGGTGGGAAGTCGCCACGCTCACCTTGCGGGGACGCAGAGTCGACGCCCGCCACCGCACCACCGGCGCATGGACGAGCCGCCGCTTCTACCACCCCGCGCAGTTCCGCGACAGCGTGCCCGACTGGGTACAGGCCCTGGCCGAGCAGGTCCTCCCCGACCAGCCCCCGCCCCGCCCCGCGCGCCGCGTGTTCTCCCTGCCCGACCAGCCGAAGCCCAAGCACTGACCGCCCGCGCCTCTCCCACCGGCCCCGAACCCGGCACTCCGCCCAGGGTTCGGGGCCGCCGCACGCCCACCCGGCTGCCGGGCCTTGCGGGGCTTGGCCCTGTCCAGGGCAGTGTCGGTGGGGCCGGAAAGCGCCCCCGCACACCATCCCCCTCCACTGTGCGCTCGAGCCCCCGGCCGCCGGGCAGCCCCCACCCCCCGGGGGGCGGCCCGGTATCCCAGGCGCACCCGCCCCCGAGGTTTCGGGCCGCTGCACCGCCACCACCACACTCCCAGGCAGGAGACCCTTGTGACCGACCAGCAGCTCGACCTCGACGCCATCACCGCGATGCCCCGCGCCGAGGACATCGCCGTACTCGTCGCTGAAGTCCGCCGCCTCCGCACCGAACTGGCCGCGCCTGCCGCTCCCGACGTGCTGCGCACCGCGTACATTGCCGCGCTCGACGAGGCGCACCACACCCACCCTTGCCCGGTGACCGGCCGCCCGTACTGGACCGGGTGCGTCCACCCCGACGGCCGGGTCGGCTCCTGCCACTCGGAGCGGCGCGCGGACGCGGTGCTTGCCGTCCGCGACACGGAACTGGAGCGCCTGCGCGCACAATGCCGCTACCTCATCGGCCAGCTCGCGAAGAGGGACACCCACGGCGGGGACAGCGACCGTGCGCTCCGTGAGTTCCTCGGCGCCGACGACACTCCGGACCTTGCGGCAGCCGACAACCCGACCCGACTGCGTTGGGGGCTGGACGACGTGCTGTGGGGCGACGACGGCACCGCCACCGTCCTGCTGTCCGGCCCTCAGGGCGAGCCGTACTGGCTGGAGCTTGGCGTGGAGCGTGCCGCTGCACTGCGGCAGAACCTTGCCGGCCCCGGGCAGGACGAGACGGCCGACGGGCTGTCCACGGCCCTGGCCGAAACGCAGCAGGTCATCGACGACGAACGCAGCGACGCCCAGCAGTAGAACCCCGCACAGCGCGACGCCCTGGCCACTCCTGGCCGGGGCGTCGCCGTGTCCCGGCCCCGAACCCTCGGCACCCCGCCCCGGGTTCGGGGCCGCCGCACGCCCGCCCGTACGGCAGCCGGGCCTTGCGCGTCTTGTCCCTGCCCGGGGGAGCGTCGGCGGGGCCCGGAAGAGCGTCCTCACACCACCGTGCGGCCGCCCCCGGGCCCCCCGGGCCTCCGCCTTCCCCGAGGGGAGAGGCGAGGCCACCTGTAGTGACACCCCGATCAAGAAAGACGACGCGATGACCGAGACCACCAGCACCTACACCGCCGACGGAATCGCCGCCGGCACGAGCACCTACCCCCACCCGAAGCCGGTCCTGCACACGGGCGCACTGGCCGAAGCGATCCGCGTGCAGCTTCGCACCTGGGTGACCGCCGAGCTGGGGTTCACCGTCCCCACCCCGGAGATGCTCACGGCCGGGCCCGCCGACAGCATCGCCCGCCTCCTCTGCGAGATCACCGAACACGTCCACCTCTACGGCGTCCAGGCGGGCGGGGACGCCGAACCGTGGGGCCTCGCGCACTTGTTCCACGCCCACGCCGACGGCCTGTACGCCGCACACGGCCGCGGCGACGCCTACCTCCTGGGAGCCCTGTACTCGCTCATCGCCGCCCGTGCCCACCTGAGGGACCGCCACGAGGGACGGTTCGAGCTGGCCCCGTTCGGCGGTCACCGGCGCACCGTCAACGAGAGGGCGCTGATCGAGACCGCCCGCGTACAGCTCACCACGTGGGTGCCCGACACGTTCGGGACCATCGTGCAGCTGCCCGCGCGGTGGGAGCTGCATGACGCTGCCGACCTGTCCGACGTCCTTGCGAACGTGATCGGGGCTGCGGAAGCGAAGTACGGCGACATGGACGACGACGACAGCATCCGCGGCATGGCGCACCTGGCGAACGCCCGTGCCCACGGCTTGAAGGCCGGATACGGCCACGGCGACGCCCACCTGTTCGCCGCCCTGAACTCGCTGGTCCTGGCCGCAGCCTCCCTCGCCTGACAGATGTCCGGCCCCGCCTCCCCGTTCCCGCGCCCGGTCTGTGCCCGGGGTGCCCGACACCTCGGTGCAGCCAGCCGCGGGCCGCTCCCAGCAGCCCGCCACCGTCCATCCTCCGCAGCTCGTCCTCGAGCCAGCCGACAAGGAGGACCACCGTGTCCGTTCCAGACATCCAGCTGTTCCTCTACGGGAAGTGGCCGTTCAACATCGACCAGGCCCAGGCCCTCCTGAAGGAACACCCCCGCGACGCCAAGCCGACCCCTGTCGCCGACTGGGCCGCCCACTACCACCTGGACCGACTCGCCCCGGGCTACGATGGCGCGCCCTGGTGCCCCGTCTTCGGCCCGGACCAGTCCGCCTTCAACGCCGAACACGCCCTGCAGACCGACCTGAACACCCCGGTCATCATCGCCACCCTGGAGTTCGCCAGTGGTCCCGCCATCCTGCTGATTGACGGCGTCCACCGTATGTACCGGGCGATGACCGAGGGCCGGGCGACCCTGCCCGCGTACACCCTGACCACCGCCGAGACCACCAGGATCCGCGAGCGCTGAGCCGTCGCCCGTGACGCAACGGGGCCCACCCCGCCCGGGGTGGGCCCCGTTGCGTTCACCCATCACCTGTCATGCCGCCGCACCCGGCTGCCGGGCCTTGCGGGGCTTGGCCCTGTTCGGGGCAATGTCGGTGGGGCCGGAAGGCGCTCCCGCACCGCCCCCTCACCGTGCGGTCGAGCCCCCGGCCGCCGGGCCGCCCCCGGCCGAACAGGCCGCGCACACCTGGCCCACCGACCACTTCGACACGGCAGGCCACGAATACTTCGACCGCATCACCCTCTCCCGCGCCCCGGCCCGCACCACCACCATCCGCCGCATCAGCAAGACGCCCCGGTCCGCCGTCCGCGTCTGACCCACAGCGCGGCCCCGCGCACCCGCAACCGGACAGCCCGCCCCGCACCAGAGGGCGGGCTGTTCGGCGCGGTGTACTCGCCTCGCGCCGCAGCGTCGCACCGCCCCCCTTGCTCCGCTTGACCTTCCGTGCTCCACGGTGTGGCCACCCCGGGGCCGGAACCACCGGACCGGCCACCGGGGCCCGCCCACCCCTCAGTGCAAGGAGGCGCCTGTGCTGTTCGCCGAGCCCGCCCACCCCTACGACGACCCCGACCAGCCCGAAGAATGGGCCTGGCGCTACGGGTACTTCGAACTCCTCTACACCCCCGGCATCAAGACCCTGTCCCTGTCCCGGGGTCCCAAGTACTCGGTCCGCGGCGGGAAGTACTCCTGCCGCCGCTGCGATGGCAGCGGCTACCTCTCCAGGCACATCACCCCCGGCCGGGCCGCCGACCGGGCTGCCCCCTGCCCGACCTGCCCCGTCTACCGCGTCCTGTTCGAAGACCTGACTCTGTGGCCGCTCCACTTCCTCGACCAGCTGCGCTGCTGGTTCGCCGGACGGTGCAAAACCGCCGACCACCCGAAGCCGGGGCCCGGCTGGGCCGGGGGCTGCAGCGACGAACCACCGTTCTGACCCCGGCCGCACCCCGGCCGGTCGTGCGGCCCGCCCCCAGGGGGTTTCCTCTGGGGGCGGGCCGTTTCCGTGGTGCCGTCCGGGCGGGGCCGGCTTCCCAGGCGGGGGTTGCCGGGGGTTGCGGGGGTTGGTTGTGCCCGGGTGAGTGTGCGGGCATCGAGAGCGCGGTTCCCACCCCGTCGGGGGTGGTGGAGCCACCGGCCGGTGGAACGCCGGGCCGGACGCGTTCTCGCACTCTTCCCGCCACCCCGTGCTCTGGAGTTGCCATGCCCGCGCCCGCTCACCCGATGGCCGCCGCCCCGCACACCGCCCCGTACGCCGCTCCGTTCCCCGCCCCGTACAGCGTCCCGTGCAGTGTCCCGCCGGCCGGGCCTGTTCACCCGGCTCTCTACGACGGTCCCCGCGCCGCGGCCGCCGACTTCTTCACCCTCGCCCGCACCGGCCGGGCGCAGACCACGCTGCCGCTCTTCCGCGACGGCGACAGCATCAGCTGCCCCCTGGGCGTCGAGTGGATGCGCCACGACGGCCGGTGGATCGTCCCTGGCCGGGCGGGCGGCCTGACCCTGACCGACCGGACCGTCACCGGCTGGTGGCACACCCGGCACAAGCCGGGCAGCCAGTTCGCCCTGGTCCACCGGCTCACTCCTACCGAGACGAGCCTGATCACCGGCGACTGCTACACCAGCCGCAGCCGCCTTCTGAGCCTGCGTGACGGCGCGTTCACGTACACCGAGCCGGTCTCCGGCCCGTGGCTGCGCCAACTGGCCTGGCAGGCCGCCCGCACCCGCACGGTGAGCGTCCACCTGGAGCTGCCCACCGGCATCGTCACCCTCCACTCCCGGCTGGTCGGTGACGTGTTCTTCCACCCGGCCCCGGCCGCCACCCCGGCCGTGTGCGCCTGACCGACGCCCCCCGGCCGTCCGGCCGCGCCCCGGCCCCTGTTCCAGCGCTGGAAAGACCGGCCCCGGGGGAGCGGTGGCCGCGCAGCCGCCCCGTCGCACCGCTACGCCTCGGGCGGCGTTCTGCCGGCCTCCGGCCGCAGACTACGGCGGTTGCCCCACGTGTCGGTCAGGGCCGGCGCCGAGTTCCGAAGCGGGCGAGCGATGAGTACCTACCTGCCCCGCCCACTGGGCCGCCGTCCGCGCGCCCGCTGAGACGGACACCCACCGGCGCCTCCGTATCCGCTGCCGCCCTACCCCGGCCCTTCGCCCACTAGCCGCCTCACACCGAGGGGAACCTCGCCATGCCCCGAAACACCGAGTCAGCCACCGCGAATGCGTGCGTCCTCACCCGCAAAACCGACGACGAGGCCAACGAGACCTGGTTCCTGCTGCACGACGGAGACCTGTTGACCGCATTCGTGGACATCATCGACTGCGGTCACGAGTTGTGGATTACGGACATCGCCGTGCATCCCGACTACCGCAGCCGTGGGTTGGCCTCCCTCCTGCTGAACGCTGTGATCCACGAGAACCCCGGCGCGGACATCGCGCTCTCCTGCTCCGCCTTCACCGTGGAGGACCTGGGGGAGTGGCCCAGAGGGGTCGCCGGTCTGACGACCGAGGCACTGGCCGCCTGGTACACACGGTACGGATTCCGCTCCGACCCGAACGAGGACGCCGCCGACCGCATGGCCCGCGTCGGATAGGTCTCCACCCCACAGCCACGGGCGTGTGCTGCGCCCGCCCGGCCCAGGGCCAACCCGGCCGGCGGGTTGCGGCCGTTGCGGCCCAGGCCGACCATGCCGGGCCCGCCCCGCTCCGCCCCTGCCGGGGAGTTGCGGGGCTTGGCCCCACCCGGGGCAGTGTCGGTGCTGCCGGAACGACGCTCCCGCACACCCCCCCCGACGCGGTTGAGCCCCCGGCAGCAGGGCCGCCCCCGCCCCTCCCCTTACGAGGGCGGCCCTGCAGCCCCCGGCACCGCCACTCCCTGACCCGCGACCGCCTGGCCCCTCGCGCCTCTGGCACGAGGGGCCAGTCCTGCTTGCCCCACTACTGACACCGCCGCCCGGCGCCGCGTAGCCGCCCTGACCGCCCGCGAGCGCGAGACCGAAAGCAGCCACGCGACGCGCCACGAGCGCCACCCCCTGTTGGCCGACGCTGAGAATGCCGACGGGTCCGGCACTGAAGGTGCCGATCACCGAGAACAAGATCGCCCCACTGGGGTGGTCCCAGCGGGGCGTTTGTCGGCGAGGTGTCGCGGTCGTCGGCAAGGTGCCGAGGCGCAATCAGTCGAACTTCATGCCGAAGTATGGGTCGGGTTCGCCTGTGTAGGGGTCGACGCCGGACTCCCACCGTCGTCGTTCCTCGCGCCAGTGGACGAAGTGTGGAGAGGGCTCTCCCCAGAGGGAGGCGTCGCTGAGTGGGCACTCGTCGAAGCCCTTGGTGAACAGGCGCCGAAGGAACTCCGCCATTCCGCAGTCGTAGATTTTCCAGTGGGGCCAGCCGTGCCGTTCCCACACGATAACGGGCCACTTGTTGGGGTCGTGGTCAACGGTGAGCCAGCCGAGGATGTCGGCTCCGCAGCTGACGCCCCAAGCGACGACAGAATCAGGTCCGGCATCGACCTCGTCCGGTCCTCCTTCGGACTCCCACATGTGCCGCATGTTGGCTGTCTCTGCCGCCATGCCCTCGAGGTCAGGGCTGTCGGCCGGCTGCGTGCTCGCTTCGGGGGTCACGATGCCCAGCGCTTTGTCGATGCCGCCGGCTCCGTACGTGCTCATGAAGGCGATGTAGTCGGAGGGGAAGCCGACTCCCCAAGCCCGCCGGATCGCATCCCAGTCCACCTGCTCATCGGCCCCGTCATGTGGCGGCATTACCGCCGTGAGTGCGGCGAGAACAGTTCCTTGAGACGGCATGTCCCCTCCAGTGGTGTGGATCGTCTGATGCAAGTTATCCGGCGCCACCGACATCGAGTTTTGAGGGTGTGGAATGTCAGTCGAGGACTTCGATGACGGCGGACTGGGCGGCTTTCTCGTCGACGAGGGACTTGCCCGCGGCGAACGTGGCGACGAGGGATTGCAGGCAGAGGTTGTTGACCGCGCGGGGACAGCCGCGCGAGGTGGTGTGAATGAGGGTGACCGCGTCGTCGGTGAACAGTTGGTCGCTGCGGCCGGCGAGTCCGAGGTGGTGCTTGATGTAGCTGGCGGTCTCGGTGGAGGTCATGCCGGGCATCGTGTAGCGCAGGGCGGTCCGCTGTTCGAGGGCGGCCAGGAGACAGCGAGTTTCATGGTCCGCCGCAGCGTCGGCTGACCGACCAGAAGGCAGGACAGCGGCGAGTCCTGGTCCATGGCCGTGTTGGTCAGCATGCGGATGGCTTCGAGCTGTTCGTAGTTGAGCAGGTGGGCTTCGTCGAGGACCAGGCCCACGGGACACCAGCGCTCTGGGCGGGGGAGTACGGCGGGGCACCGAGTAGTGCCTGCCGGGTATGAGCCGGAGGGTGAGCGTGTGTGTGAGCCGGGTGGTGAGCGTGGTGCGTGAGCCGGATTCCGGACGCCTGTGGTGGGGGCTGGGTGGTCCCCGGGGGTGTGAGGCCTGTTGCGGAACACACCTCTGGCACTTTTGACGCTGCTCTCCCGGAACGCCTGATTTCCCGGGCGACGGGACGGGTTCGCAGATCATTTCCAGGGCCTTGGGAGATTCCAGTCCTGGACGCCGGCGCAGCCCGCATGGACGCGGCGGGGGTGCTCGACTGGCGTCGTGGGGATGACGGCGAAGGGGCTCACGGCCAAGAACTACCTCTACTACCGGCGCAACATCGCGGCGGGTGACGGCGCTCGAGGAAGCGGGCCGACCGTGTCCTCGGACGAGCCCGGTGTCCCTCCGGGGGTGTGGCACGGCCAGGCCGCCCGGGCGCTTGGGCTGACGGGAGTGGTGAGCGAGCCGCAGATGCGCGCTCTGTTCGGCCTCGGAATGCACCCCGATGCCGAGAAGATCGTGACCCGGAAGCTGGGCGACGGCGGCACGTCCAAGCAGGCCCTCAAGGCGGCCAAGCTCGGCCCGGCAGTACCGCAACTGTCCGAGCATTCCGCCCTGGACGAGGAGATCGAGCAGGTTCTGCAGCACGCCGCCGAGGAGCTGTGCCGGCCGCTGACGAAGGCCGAGACGCAGCACCTGCGGATGCGGACCGCGGCGCGCGCGTTCGAGGCCGAGTACCACCGCCCGCCGGCCGACGGCGCCGAACTCGGCCGCTTCCTCGCCGCTCGTACCGGCCCGCAGCGCCACGCCCGGACCGGCTTCGACCTGACGTTTGCCTCCGAGGAGCTGTCCCTCCTGTTCGCCCTGGGCAGCCCCGAGGTGCGGCGGATCGTCCTGGAAGTCCTGGCCCAGGCCCGCGGCGAGACGGTGGCCTGGCTGGAGGAGAACGCCCTTGCGGTACGCACCGGGCCGGGCGGGATCGCCCAGCAGCGGGCCGCGCCTGGCCTGCTGGCGACGGTCTACCTCCACTACGAATCGCGCGCCGGAGACCCGATGCTCCACGAGCACGTGGTCATCAGCCCCCGCGTCAAAGGGCCGGACGACCGGTGGCGCAACCTCGACTCCCGGCTGCTGTTCCGGGAAGTGGTCGCGGCCAGCGAGCTGTTCAACCAACGCGCCCTCGAGCTGGTCTGCGCCCGCCTGGGCCTTACGGCCAAGGAGGTCGAGGTCACTCCCGGACAGCGTCCCGTGATGAGAATCGTGGGCATCGACTCCCGGATCAGGTCGGAGTTCTCGCAGCGGGCCACCGCGGTGCGGACCATGGCGCAGGCCCTGTTCGACGACTACCGGCGCCGCTACGGACGCGAGCCGGGCCCGTCCACGCGACCGCGCCTGCAGGGCCGGGCGACCCTGCTGACCCGCCCGGCCAAAGGCCAGGCCCGCTGCCTGGACGATCTGCTGGCCACCTGGCGCACCCGGGCGATCGCCGCCACCAGTCGCGCCACCGTCGACAACCTGCTCGCCACCGCGCAGGCCGCCGCCACACAACAGCACCCCCACGCGGACGTTGATCCCGAGATGGCGGGCGCCGAGGTGCTTGCCGCGGTCAGCGAACGCCGCACCACCTTCCGCCGCCGCCACGTCTTGGCCGAGGCCCGCCGCTACCTGATGCGCACCCTCGCAGGTGCCACAGCCCCTCACGACCTGGCCGAACAGATCACCGACCAGGCCCTCGCGCACAGCGACTGCCTCGACATCACCCCACCCGAGATCAACCCCTCCCACCCCGACCTCGTCCGAGCGGACGGCAGCAGTGTCTACCGGCCCATCGGGTCGGCCGCCTACACCACCCACTCGCTGCTGGCCGCCGAGAACCGGCTGCTGGCCGCCGCCCGCACCCACGTCATCCCACCCGTGGGACGCGGCACCTTCCACCGGGTCGCCGCCCTGCACCGCGGCCCCATGGACACGGGGCAGCGAGAACTGGCCCGCTCCTTCGTGCTGTCCGACCACCTGCTGCTCGCCGGGCTCGGCCCCGCCGGGGCCGGAAAGACGACGGCCATGCGGCTCGTGGCCCGGGCCATGGATGCCTCTGGTGGCCGTCTGATCCCGCTCGCGCCGTCCGCGCGCGCCGCGAAAGTCCTCGGCGGCGACCTGAAACTGCGTGCCCACACCCTGCACTCCTGGCTCCACCAGCGAGACCGCGCAGTCGAAGGCAAGGACGTCGGCAACGACTTCCAGCTGCGCCGCGGCGACGTCGTCCTGGTCGACGAGGCGGGCATGGCAGGCACGCTGCTGCTGGACCGGATCCTCGCCGACGCGGCATCCGTCGGCGCTGTGGTGCGACTGCTCGGCGACCCGTACCAGCTCGCCGCCGTCGATGCCGGGGGAGCGCTGCGGCTCATCGCCCGGGCGGGCGGCGCGATCGAGCTCGACCGACTGCACCGCTTCAGGGTCCCCGGCGAGGCGGATGCCTCCCTGCTCCTGCGCGACGGCGACAACCATCGGGACGCCTTCACCTGGTACCGCGACAAGGGACGGATCGTCGCCGGCAGCTACGACGCGATGTGCGACGCAGTCTTCGACGCCTGGGCCAAAGACTGCGGCAAGGGCCTCAACTCGCTGATGACCGCCGCCGATACCGCGACGGTCACCGCCCTCAACCTGCGTGCCCAGGCCTGGCACATCGCCGCCGGTGACGTCGACACCCGCCGGACGGTCGCCCTGCGTGCCCGCCAGCAGGCCCACGTCGGCGACATCATCGTCACCCGCCTCAACCGGCGCCGCATGACGCTGCGCGGCGGCCGGGACTTCGTGAAGAACGGCGACACCTGGACCATCCAGACCATCACCAAGAGCGGTGACGTCGTTGTCCGGCACACCGGGCACCGCGGCCGGATCCGGCTGCCCGCCGACTACGTCGCCGCCCAGTGCGAGCTCGGCTACGCCTCCACGATCCACCGCGCCCAGGGCATGACGGTCGACACCTCCCACGCACTGGCCTCGACGCGCTCCAACCGCGAAGGCGTCTACGTGCAGCTGACCCGCGGCGCCCGTACCAACCGGCTCTACGTCGCCATCGACGACGGCGACCGGCTCGATGACGTGCTGGCCTCCATCGCCGCCCGGCGCAGCACCCAGCTGTCGGCGACCGAGTCGATCGCCGCCCTGCAAAAGGAGGTGACCGCACCCGGGCAACTCTCGGCCGAGTTTGCCGACGTTGCCGAGCGCGCCACCGCCGCCCGGCTGACCGGCGTCCTCGAGCACGTCCTCGGATTCGACCGGGCCGCCGCGTTCATGGCCGCAGGCGCCCACCCGGCCCTGATCCGCGCCATGGGCGACGCCGAGCGGGCCGGGTTCAAACTGCCCCGCCTCCTTCAGGCCACCGAGCTGCGGCGCGGCTTCGCCGACGCCGACGACATGGCCGCCGTCCTCACCTGGCGCATCCGTGAGCGCCTGGAAGACGCCGCCGACGCCCGGCAGGAGAACCGCAAACGGCCCCTGGCCCACCTCTCACGGGACCAATTCCACACCCTGGCCCGCCTCGCCACCGGCCACCGAGCCGCCGCGCGCGAAGCACTCAAGGCAGCCGACGCCGCCGTCACCCAGCTGCCCGCCCCCGTCACCACCGGCACCGGCCACACCCATCCCGCCTGGCCCGACCGCCCGCTGGGACCACTGACCCGCAGCGAGCTCGCCACCCAGATGGCCACCATCCGCTCCCAGATCCGCCGCGCCCAGACCAGCAACACCCCACTGTCCGCAGCAGCCCGGCACACGATCGCAGCCCTCACCCACGAGTCACAGCTCCGCCGCAACCTGCGCTGGCGCGACCAGGCACGCGAAGACTTCCAGCGCGAAAACAGCGCACATCGCCCGGCCACCCGCACCCAGTCCCTGGCCGCCCGCCGCCGCACCGTCGCCGACCGCCGCGCCACCACCGCACAGCGACTGCACTTCACCAAGGCCGCACTCGCTCGCGCCAACAGCGTTTTTGACAAGATCGCCGCCGAACTGCGCCTGCGCGAACGACTCCCGGACCACCTTGCGCACCGCCCCGACCACCGCGGCGAGATCCCCGACTGGGTCGCCGACCGCAGCGCCCTGACCCACCCCGGCACCCCCGAGCACTGGCGCCACCACCTCACCGAACGCCACCGCATCCTGGCCCGCTCGCTCACCGACCGCGGCCACGAGCTGGCCGCCGCCCCGCCCGCCTGGGCCCGACCGCTCCGACCGCCACCGCCCCCGACCGCACCGCTGCGCCGCGAGACATGGGCCAAGACCTGCGCCCTGGTCGAACTCTGGCGCACCCGCCACGCGATTACCACGGTGCCCGGCCTGGGCCCCCGACCGGCCGACCCGGACGACGCCGCCGCCTGGGACGACCTCGACGCCCGCATCCGCGCGCTCACCGGCCTTCGCCGCCCGGTGCATCTCCCGCCCCCCGGCGCACCCGCCTCGGTGGTGCTGGAAGCAGCCCTCGACCACCTCGACAGCCCGCCTCCCACAGCAGCACTGCCCGATCACCCGGCACTGCGCGACCCCTTCGGTATCGCCCCGCTCAACGCGGCCGCCCTCAACGCGCGCCTCGCCCGACGCGCCTTGACCGCCGTGCTCGCCGGCGCGAGCGTCCCGGAGTCCTGGATGGAGGAGATCACCGCCCCCGGCGACGACGACAAGGACGAACAGCGCACCTACACCAAGCTGCTCACCGCCATCAGCCACTACCGTCGCCGCCACCACCAGGCCGGTCCCGACATCCTGGGGCCGCGGCCCCAAGGTCTCGACAGCGAGGAGTGGGACCACCTCACCGACGCCATCGACCTGTACACCCACGCCCGCATCGAGCGCCGGCTGGAGCAGATGCGAGTACGGACCGCAGCCACCCGCGCAGCCCTCCTCCCGGCCACATCCCCCCTGCGCCGGCAGCCCCCGCCCGACACCAACCACCCCATCAACCGGCCCCCGACCCGCTGAGCACGGACGGCGAAGACCGCCACCGACTCAGGCCACGGCAGCGCCGCCGGGTCCGTCACCAGTCCCCGCATGCTATGGCCGGGCCGCGGCCGCGTACGCGACCGTTCTCCCGCTGGGCAGCGTGCTCAACGGCGCCTGGATCCGGGGCGTCCTTCGAGGCCGCCACTGCGCCGCCGACCAAATGACCTATGGACGGCGCGCGCTGTGGTGTCCTCGCTGCTGTGCAAACCGGCAACCTGCTGTTGCGCAGGCGCGCTTGGGTCCCAGCCGCCTGGCAGTCCATGACGCTCACCGAGATCGACCCGAGACGTCACCAGGGCTGAACCGGCCGCCCGCAACCGTGCACCTAGGGGCGCCCGCCAGGAACGTCGGTCTCTGCAGGACTATGCAGGCTCGTCAAGGGCCCTTTCCAGGCTCAGTTGCTTCTGATCAGAATGGGACTGGACGGCCTCGATGCGACCATGGCGGCCGTCACCGAAGTCGTAGTGGCCCAAGGTCCAGTAGTCCGACCAGTCCGTGAGTGCGTCGAAGTTCATGAACGTCGCGACGACGACCTTCCCGCCCTTGCGGAACTCCTCGACCGTCGCCCGGGTCGAGCCCAGCGTCATCGAGGCCGTCACATGTTCCCACCCGCGCTCTTCGGCGTACTTGATGGCGTGATCTCTGTAGTTCATGGGCCTCCCCTGGTTGAGGTCTCCAGCATGGCCCACACGAGCGTCCTGGCGTCGGTCAGAACCTGACAGCTCACTCTGTCACCGGACCGCGAGGTGCGAGCCAGCCGTGGCCTGACGTGCTGCGGAGCCCCCTTCGGCGGGGAGGCCATCAGGCCCGCCACGGACGCCCGCCGGACCGATCTGAAGCATCAGCGTCAACAGGGCGAACAGCGGCTCATGGAACACTTCAACCGGTGCCCGACCGAGCCCAGAGCCAGAACCTCCTGACGGGCTTCAGCCACACCGGCGAAGTCTCGCTCCGACGCCACCCCGATGACTGGGCCCTCATGGTACACCGCGCCGCGGTGCCCACGGCGAGCTCCGGACCCCGCGCAGCGCACACACAGCGCGGAGCGCGCCCAACCAGTCCTGCCCGGCCGCCAGATGGGACACCACGGCATCCCGGGGAATCACCACCTGGGACCACACCATCCGTACCCGAAAAGAGCTGACCAACCAGCGACTGGATAGCACATAGTGGACCGACACCCACCGCGCACCAACGAACGGACGGCCAATGACGACCGCCTACCAATCCACCACCGAGCGCATCCCCGGACGGTCCTGGACGGTCCGCCTCACCGGGCACGCCGACCGCTCCGCCACCATCACCTGCAGCACCGCGGCATGCCGGATGCCGGCCCGGTCCAAGGATCTCGCGGCACTGCGCACCTTCGCAGCCAGCCACGCTGCCGCCCACGCCAAGGCGGCCACGATCCGCCCCAACGCCGCATGCCACTGCCGCGCGCAGACCTGCGCCGCGCACGCGCAGGACCGGGTGTACTGCACCGGCAGCGTCGTGATGATCCTGCGTCACGACCCCACGGTGGGCCGGGTATGGAGTGTCGAGGAGGTCTGCCAGACCTGCGCCCCACTGATCCCGCACGCCAGAGTCATCGCCCGCGCCCCGCGGCCCCGGCCCGCCGCCGTGCAGAACCCGGCCCCCGCCCGCACAACCGTCCCGGCCGGATTCTCCTCGGCGAACTCCGGACCCACTGACCGTTCCGAGGCGCCAAGGCGCCCGCGCAGCGCTTCCCGGCGGCCGCACCACCGACGCTCCGGTCAAGGGCGTTGAGCACGAGCAGGACCCCGGCGCCGACATGGACGGAGCGCCGGATGCGGGCGAGCGGCCGAGATCAGGGCGACTGGGTACGGGCGAGCATTGCCTTGAGTTCGGCTCGCAGGGCAGCGGGCCTTGCCTCCTGTTCGGCCGGTGTCCCCATCGCCGCTTTGGCCTCGGCCTCCATGGCCTCGAGAGTGTCGTCGTCGTACGGGTCCGGATGGTCGGGCTCGGGGAAGTGGAGGAGTTCGTAGTCGTCGGGCGGGGGCTCGCGGGGGTGCCCGACCTTGATCTTGATTTCCTCGTCCTGCTCTCGGAGCACTGCGGCGTACTCGATCTGCTCGTGCATCGTGATGGGCTGCGGCCGCACTACTGCCCGCGCGTGCGCCTCTTCGTTGTCGGCGACCCGCTGGCGGGCCGTCAGCCAGGTACGTGCCAGAGGTTGTGGCACGTCGCACACCCTGAGAAACGCCTCCAGCACACTTGCGCTGGGCAGTGCCTTTCCGCTGCCGGGGGTTCCTCGAGGGGCTTGAGTCCGGATCACCAAGCGGCCTCGGGCGCAGACTTGACGGCCCGTCCCCGGCGCGAGCGCGAGGTGGCCGGCCGACGCGAGGCGTAGGGCACCCTCCGGCGGCGGGTTGAAGTATGCGTATGGCGAATACTTTAGGGGCGCGTGCGGACGGTTGAAGTATTCGTTGAACGAATACTTAAGTCGCCGTGGTTGCCTATCAGGTCGCGCGCCTTGTATTCGCGAGACGCATACTTTGCGGGCGTGTGAGTGGGCGGAAGGGGCGGGCCCGGAGTGGGCAGAGTATTCGTCTCACGATTGCTTCTGGCCCATGCCTGGTGGGTGGGCGACGCCAAGGAGCAGGTCGGGGAGCATGCGTGTGGAGAATGCTGCGCCCGGCATATATGCCTTCGGGGGCATGTATGCCGGGCGTGGTGGCCGCAGAGAGCGGTGTGGTCAGCTGGCCTTGCGCAGGATGGGCATCGGAACCACGACGGCGAGAGGCTGGCCGCCGTCTCCGTCGGGTCCGTCGTCCTGGCCGCCGTCGGCGGACTTGTGGAACCGGAGATCCCAGCCCTCTTCGAGTGCCTGGAGAGCGGCGCTCTTCATGGCAGCCTGGCTCTCGAACACGCCGAAGAGTGGGTGGACCTCGATACGGCCCCTGCTCCGGTAGCGCACGATGCCCTTGGCCCGGAGTTCGGCCTCGGCCCTGCTGACCTTCGGCTGGCCGATGTTCAGGACGTCGGCGAGTTCCTCCTGCTTGATGCTTACGGCGTTGTGTACGACAGTGGTTTCGGCTGGTCGGGAACGTGAGGAGAGCCGTACGGGTTGGGATGGTTGTGAAGCGATCCTTGGCCCGTACGGCTCTCTCGCATCGTATCTGCACGGGCATCTCGAGGCGTCGACTCGGAGCGCTCATCGCCGAGTTGGCCGGCCCGTGGATGGCGCGGGAAGAGTCCCGGCTGGGCGAACGCCGAGGCCATGAGCGCCTGCGCGCCGAGGGCGGCGGACCCAGCCATCAACTGGTCTTCACCGATCGGGTGATCGCGACCCTGGTGATCCTGCGGTTCCAGCTTCCGCACGCCGCCCTCGCCGTCTTCTACGGCGTGGACCGCTCCACCGTCACGCGGGCTGTCCATGAGATCCGTCCGCTCCTGGCGGCGCGGGGCTTCGCGGTCCCCGGCGAGGCGGGACTGCGTCTGCACACGCTGGCCGATGTCTTCGCCTACGCCACCGCGAAGGGTGTTGAGCTACGCCTGGACGGCACCGAGGTACGGGTCCGGCGTCCGAAGGCGGGCCGCCCCGGCCGGCGTGTGTTCGTGTCCGGCAAGATGCGGCAGAATACCAAGAAGGCCACCGTCATCAGCGACGGACAGGGCCGGACTCTGTGGACCGGCGCGGTCCGGCCAGGTCGCATGCATGATCAGACGGCGGTCAAGACCGAGGGGATCGAGGCCCTCTTCGAGCAATATCCGCAGGTCAAGGCCAAGGTGGATGCCGGATACCGGGGCCTGGCCAAACGGTTTCCCGACCAGGTCCAGGCGCCGCCGAAGAAGCCCGCCAAGGACGCGTCGGCCGAGGAGGTCACCGCCTGGGAGGCGCCCGCAAGAAGCAATCCTCGGAGCGGATTTGCGTCGAGCACGCCAACGCCGAGCACAAGCAGTGGAGGCCCCTCCAGCGGTACCTCGGCCGCCGCGAGTACTACACCGAGACCCATCTGGCCATCGCCGGCCTCGTCTCCGACCGCACCGCAGAGCGGTAATCACCTATCAGCCAACCCGCCAGGCCAACACGCCCCAACCTCAGTCGCGCACGACACCGTAAGCGTCGTTCTGCCGAAGCGATCGGCTCTCAGCACGGGCCGATCACCCTTGAGGACGCTGGCATCGCAGCGTCACGACTGCCCCGGATGTCGTCAGTGCGTCGTTCGCCAAGGGCCAAAGCCAGAGCCTCTGAAGATGGAGCAGGTCCGCCGCTCCGTGGCGGCGGTGCCAGTGGATAGATTAGAGACAGATCCGGTTTCGGCCTCGGGGGACACGCAGTGACGCTGGGTGTAAAGATCAGATTCTTCCTGCTGGCAGCGGCTGCGCTTGCCGTCGTGGGCGGGATCGTCACCGTGTTCGTTCTCTTGAATGTCGGAGCGGCGGAAGCGGAGAGACGTGAGCAGGCCGCGTGCGTCCCGATCAGGGCAAAGGTCGAGAAGTACGTAACGAAGGTGCAGACAGCCGCCGCGTATCTGGCGGCTGCCGAGGAGAAAATCTCCGCTGGGGCCGATCCGGGAGAGCAGGGGCGAGGCAAGGCCTGGTACGACAGCGAAATCGCGACGACCAAGCAATACCAGTTGATCAGCGAGCACTTTCCGTGCTTCGACAAGGAAACGGTAGGTCACGCGCGGAGCTGGCTGGACTTGATCGCGTCCCGTGACGACGAGGACCGGGTGCGGTGGAACTGCTGGTACGACGGCAACGTGATGCATGTGCGGGAACTCCCCGTGCCGGCGAGCGTTGTACGACAGTGCACGTGGGAGCAGTTGTGGCAGGCGGGAGCCGAACGTCGGTGAGGGATGCCTTGGAGATGCGGCGCCGCTGGGACGGATCTACGGTCGGACGTGGGCACCGTGACAGGACGGTGATCGAGCGTGCCCCGCGGTCACTTTGCGCGTTCCGCGGGGCACACCCCTAGGTGAGGTCAGAGCAGCCAGGGGCGGGCGCCGGTGAGTAGCGTGATGGTGACCGCTGCTCCGGTTGCAAGGAGTTTCACGGGTACACGCTGGAGGCTGATCCGGAGTCTGCCTGCCTCGAAGTTCAGGACCGGCTTCTCCTCAGCGGCATCGTCCGTCTTCTTCCGGTTTCGCTTTGGCGTCCTTGCCCGCGAACTGCTGCGCCCACACGGCGACCTCGCGCCAGTGCAGGCCTGGCTGAACGCTCCCGTTGGGAGGACGCCATAAGACCCGTAGCCGTGGGGGTCAGCACGACACGCCATCTACCGCAGCCGGCGCCTGGGCGGCCCTTACGACGCGGAGGCGAAATGCCATGCCCTGCCGCGCAGCCTGCAACACCTGGCACTCGATGCTGCTGAACGACGCTCATGCCACCCGCCGCGTTGCCGAACACGCCGCGGCCGGTAGCCCACGTACTGACCATGCGATCAGCCGCATGCGGCAAAAGGCCCCACTCTGCGGCCGAGGAGTTCACGGGTGATCATTGAGCAGCGCCGCCCGCAGGCCGGCTCTGCCGCCCCGTCGACCGTGGAGCTCAGCCATAGCGATGGGTGCAACTGAAGTGCTGTGGAGCTCTAGCGTCCAGCCCCCTCCGCTTCTGCGCTGGTCTCATCTTCGATCAGCCCGTAGGGAGGCTGGTCCTCGTTTCGGCTGTAGCGCGCCACCACGTTGCCTTCCGCGAGGAGCGGCGGGCTGTTGTCGACGACGATGAGCTGCGCTCCGGTACCTCGGTTTGCGAGCCAGACGGAGAGGTGGTGGTAGACGTCGTCGATGGCGACGGCATCGGCGATCACCGCATCGAGGGTGCCGCCGTGGCCGAGGTTCTTCTGGGGACTGTCGATCATGAGGAAGCCGGGGTGCGCGGCACCTGTTTCGACGGCGATTTCGAAGACGGCCAGCTGCCAGGCAAGGGTCAGGAGCGTGCGGGCGCCCGAGGATGCTCCCTGGTAGGGCTCACCGCGTACAAATGGCGTGAGGTCAGGTTTGATAAAGGGCTGACTGACCTTGGGGTAGCGCCATTCCCGAAGGAGGTCGCCGTAGCGGCTGCTGATCTGGCCGATGATCCGATCGCGGTCGAGTGTGACGTCCCCGAGCTGCGCGAGTTCATCGCGCAGACGGGCAATGTCGGCCTCGTGGCGTTCCACCGTGGCGGCTCGCTTGGCGAGCCCTTCCTGAAGCTTCACGGTGCTTTCGGCCTGGTCGACGAGACGGAGTACCTGTTCGCGCCTGCGGTGGAGGTCGTCGCGAGCGGCGAGGAATGGTGATACCGCGGGCGAGGTTGCCTCATCCAGCGCGGCGGAAGCCTGTTCTTCAAGGATCGCCGCGTCTTCGGCCTGGAGCTTAAGCGCGGCCAGTGAGACGTCCAGGTCTTCGATGTAGGCGGTGATCTCTTTGAGGCGGGCCTTGGTGGACCGGGTCTCGGCCGCAACGTCCAGGCGGTTGCCTTCGGCCGCGCTGCCGACGTCGGCAGCGCCCAAGGTCAGCGTCCCGTCAGCGTCGTTCAGATCGTGACTGCACAGGCTGCAGCGCCCACTGGCGGCTGTCGGGGGAGCCGGCAGGCGGTTCAGGCAGGCTGGGCAGGCGGTGACACTCAGCGGGTCGAAGAGCTTCTGGGCTTCGCCCAGCATGCCGAGCTTGAGGAGGTCGTCCGCGTACTGCGCGCGCAGCGGGAGCAGGCGAGCGAGTTGCGTCTCGCAGTCCCGCAGGACCGCTGCCGCCCGTCGGGAGCTCTGGGCGGCCTGCTGGTGTTCACGGCGTAGCCGGGCTGCGAAGGCCGTCCCCGCCTGAGCGGCCCGGTCCAGGTTCTGAAGCTGAGCGGTGATGTCGGCCAGTTCCCGCTCGTAGGCAAGAGGTGAGATGGCATCGCCAAGTGTGGTGGGAGCTTGTTCCTCGACAAAGGCACGCGCCGCTGCAAGGTCGGCCTTCGCATGGTTGAGCCGGCCGCCGAGTTCCCGTATGCGTTGGCCGAGCTCGACGGCACGGTCGTCGTGGACCCCGAAGACAACGTCGACCACCTGCCGCAGCTTGTGCTTGCGCATGTAGTCGTTCTCGAAGAGGAAGTTCTTGTCCGCGACACGTTCGTTGGGAAGGAAGGCCAGCCACATCAGGTCACGGAAGCTGAGCGGGTCCGTGCGGGACTCGCGGCTGGTGGGGGCTTCACGCAGGTGGACGCCTTCGAGCTTGCAGTGGCTCAGCAGGAGCGCGGACAGGCTCTCCGAAGAGCCGGGCGGCTCGATGAGCTTGCTCTCCGGTCTGGACATGGGCTTACTGTCCAGTGATCCGCGACGTACGAAGGCGACCTTTGAAGGCTCTCCGACCGACCGTTCGATCAAATGAGGCTCGCCGGAAAGCTCGACCTCCAAAAGGCAGGAGCGGACCTTCCGCAATACCTCTTGGTGACGGGGGTGCCTCTTGGCGCCGAGCCCGTACGCGATGAACTCCAGCACGGCGGTCTTGCCCGAGCTGAACGCCCCGGCGATCACAGACAGGTTCCGTACCTGCTGCTCGACTGTGAAGTCGACGTCATAGGCCCGGTCGATCCCGGCCAGGCGTAGGCGTCGGATCCGAATGCCGGGTTGCGGCTCCATGGTGGTCATCTCTCCCAAGATGTTGCGGACACCCGCGGGCCCGGGCCCAGGACACTCATGAGGGCAGCCGCAGGGCCACCGTGCCCGTCCGGCCGGAGCCACCGGGCCGTCTGCTCCCGCAGACCCTTGTCGCTGAGCTTGCGGAGCCGACCCACGACGATGCCGGCCGCGGTACTGAACGAGGTGGCGTAGGTGGCTGTGAATTGTCCACCGAGCTCCTGCCCAGCCGCTGTGATCGAGTAGGCGAGGGAGCCCTTGTGGTTGCGGACTTGGCAGCACCCGTAGGCGACCAGGAGCGCGAGGTCGTGCTGGATGCGCTCCCGACGGCTGGTGAACCGCTGCGAGGAAGAGGCGTATGCCAAAACCTGCGGGTCGAACCCGGCCAGGCGAAGGAGACTGGCCTCTCGGCCTTCGGAAGGGACCACGAGGAAGGGGTTCGCGGACAGGAAGTCGTAGTAGCCGATGCGTTCCAAGCTCGCCCCGTTCGCGTCCTGCCCGGCAACCGCGTCAAGGAGCAGTAGCAACTGAGCGAGCCGGAAAGGTACCTCATCCTCCGGCATCACTACCGGCCGGTGTGCTTCCACGGCGTGCTCCTCCTCAGTTGTCTAGCGGGACAGGGTCATCGTGAGGTCTCAGCCGTCGGGATGACCGCTTGCGATCTGCCGCCAGTGCTTGACCCAGCCGGCCCGACGGTTGTCAACCAGCCGGTGGACCAACCCCCAGCTGTGCACCAACTCCAGACGCAGCACCTTCGGCAGCTTGTCGTGCTCGCTACGCACCTCGCGCCAGACCCGTCCATGGAGAGCCTTGATGGCATCTTCGGCAGAGCACTCGTTGAACTGCATTTCCCACACACCATGCAAGGTGGCATCAGCGGACCTGAGCGCAGCCACCTCTGTAGGCACCGCCTTGTGCACGATCTCGCGTGCGACCAGATCGGCGTTGAAGAACTGCTGCTTGGCGGAGTCCAGCTCGACGTGGCCGGCCTCCGTCATCTGCCGCACGAAGAGAGCCGAGTCGAGCGCTGCAGCCTTGTCGTCCTCCACGTCCAGGACCAGCCGCAGCTGCTCCTGGGCCAGCGCCGGTGTGTAGGGCTCGTAGTAGGCGCGACGCACATGGTCGCCCTCGGGGCTCTGGAGCTTCTGTACGAGTACGGTCTCGTCCCAAAGCTCGATGACGATGTCGTGCTCCTCCTCCTGCTTCTTCTTCCAACGGTCCCACCAATTCGCTGCGGGGCCGTCCATGCTGGAGGGGATGCACAGGATCCAGATCGCGATGGTGTGATCGTTGTCCGCCGCTGCCTGAAGCGCGTGTGCGAGTGACTCGCGGATCTGCTGCGCGTGTTTGGTCGTGGTGATAGGCATGAAGTACTTGGACTGCCAGACGGTGATGGCGCCTCCGAGGTCGCCAGCGAAGGCGTCGACTCCCCAGTCACCCGGGTTGGCCGCGATCATCCGAACATTCGGAGTGGTAGCGGCGGCAAGCTGAGCGAGCATCTTCTCGAAGTCGGCTCGCGCCCCGTCCGCGCTTCCGGTGCGGAGCTCGTGCACTCCGAAATGGATGGGCGGAACACCAGCTGCCACGGCTATAGAGCTATCCAACCTGGCCCCCCCCCGCATCCTGCAGCCAGCCCGGTCGCCAGCCTTCAGCCGACTGTCCTTGCTGCACCACGCACAGTAACGGCCGCCAGCGTACCCGCCTTGGATTCAGACGATCAAGGTGCAGGCTGCCCGTTGTCGATACGGCCGACTGGTGAGCAGAACGGGTCGGCGCGGGACGATATTCACCGGCGCCGTCTGTTCCGCTGGGGACGACGCCACCGGAACGCCGCGGTCGGCCACTTCGTACGCCGCCTCAGCTACGGCGGCGGCATCACCGCCGAGAGTGCGCTGAGCTACTCGCTCCAGCAACTCTCGTGACGCGGGTCTGGCGCCAGTGGTCGCTCAGTTCTCCGCGCAGTTGAGGCAGCGGTTCCCGTGAGCCGAGAGCGGTGAGGAATTCGGGCACGGTCCAGGCGATGAGGGCGCCTTGGCGGGAGAGGTAGAACCCAACCTGGTCGATCCGGTACGTGTCGTCGTAGTCGAGCAGCAGGTATCCGGCGAGCTGCTGCACCTCGGCGCGGCCGATCTTGTGGGGGCGGGTTGTGGCCTTGCAGTCGATCAGAAGCCCACCCGCGATGAAGTCGGCATCCGCCCTGCCGAGGTCGCTGCTTCCGGCGAAGACCGGTCCGCACACCCTTTGTCCAGCAGGCAGTCGGCGCAGCGGGGCGAAGGGCACCAGGAGGCCCGCGGTTTGTGGCGGCCGAGTGTGCGAGAGGGGCGGGGTGCCGAGCGCTGCGCCAGGCATCCCGCCCCGTTGTCCGTTCGCGTCAGGGCGTCAGAACACGTCCGTACCTCAGTGCTCGTCCGTGCTTGCCGTGAACCGGCTCGCCGCCGGTGTGTATTTCTGGGCTGCCTGGCCGTTCAGGTCCCATACGACCTTCCCAGCGCGGACTGTCACCTCGGCCGACAGCTTCCGGTTGCCGTCGACGCGCCAGCCGAAGCTGTCCACGAACCCGAACTTGCCCTTTTCCAGCGTGAAGACCGCGAGGTCGGCCGGCGCGCCCACCGAGAGGTTCCCCAGTTCGGGCCGCTGGATCGCCTTCGCCGAAGCCCAGGTCGAGGCGTTGACGACGTCCTTCAGCGGCATGCGCAGCGTCAGCATCTTCGACATGACGTTGGACTGGTCCTTCATGCCGGAGTTCATGCTGTCGATGTGCAGGTCGGTGGAGATTGTGTCGGGCAGGAAGCCCTGCTCCACCGCCGGGATGGCGACGTCCCAGCCGAAGCTGCCGCCGCCGTGGCCTACGTCGAACAGCACGCCCCGCTCCCGGCCCTTCCACATGCCCGGGTTGAGCTTGCCGTCCTTGCCCAGCTCGCCGCGCAGCCCGGAGTAGGCGTGCGTGTAGATGTCGCCGGGGCGGAGCTTCTCGGTGAGCAACTGCTCCAGCGGGCGTTGGGGGCGGTTGTTGCCGAAGTCGACCATCACTGGGATGTCCGCCTCTTCGGCCGCCTTGACGGAGTTCTCGACGGCCGTCCACTCCGGTCCAGTGAAGTGCGCCGTCTTGATGCCGACGATCGTGTCTGGGTTCTCCTTGGCCTTCGCCGCGGCCATGTCCGGGTCCATGTCGCCCAGGTCGCTTTCGTAGTCGCCGCCCGCCATGCCCTCGCCGACGATGTTGAGGAACGCGAGCACCCGGGTCTTGGAGCGGTCGATGACGTTCTTCTTGAACAGGTCGAAGCTGCGCGCACCCGACGAGCCGGTGTCCACCGCGGTGGTCACGCCGGAGCGGAAGGTGAAGCCGTCGGGCGCCACACCGGCCCAGCCGTTCTTGTAGGCGTTTTCCGGTCCGGGGAAGAGGTGGGCGTGCAGGTCGATGAGGCCCGGGGTGACGTACTCCCCGGACGCGTCGACGGTCTTTTTCGCGGCCGAGGCATCGATCCGCTCCGCGACCTTGGCGATTTTCCCGTCCTTGATGGCGACATCGCGGACGGCGTCGACGTGGTTCTTCGGGTCGATGACGTGGCCGTTCCGGACGACCAGGTCGTACGCCTCGGCGGCCTCGCCGCCGGAGGTGGCGGCCGAGGCGCCACCCGTCATCGTGGTGCCGATCAAGGCGCCCAGCGCCAGAGTGAGTGCCGCCGGGAGAGTCACCCGGCGGAATTGATCTCTCGCGTGCATACGGACTCCAAACTCAGCTGATGTGTGGTCAGATGACGGCGATGCAGTCGATCTCGACGAGCGAGTTGCCGGGGATGCCCCCGGCGGCGGCGATGGTGGTGCGCACGCCGGGCGCGGCGCCCCAGCGGCCGCGGAAGACCTCGTTCATGCCGTCGTAGTCGTCCAGCGAGTTGAGGTAGACGTTGACTTTCAGCACCTTCTCCATGGAGGAGCCGACAGACTCCAGGTAGCGCTGGACCTCGTTGAGGACGTGGTCGGTGTGGGCGCGGATGTCGCCCTCGAAGTGCGCGCCGATGCCCGAGATGAACACCATGCCGCCGTACGTGACAATTGGGCTGAACAGCGGGTTCTCCGGCGGGGTGCCGCCGTTCGGGTAGTGCACCTCCTTGTGCGGCCGGCGGCTGCTCTGAGTGTCGGCGGCCGCCGCGGGGGCGGCGCCCGCCACGGCCGGTACCGCGACGGCGGCGGCCACTACTGGGGTCTTGCGGATGAAGTCCCGTCGGTTCGAGGACACACTTCCTCCAGTGCTGATACGGGGGAGGGGATGTTCAGTGCACGACATGCGGGGGGTGGGTGCCGCCGGTCAGGACTGACGGGTGGCGGTGAAGGACGCCCCGAGGTATTCACCCAGGCTGAGGTCGCCGCTGAAGCCGTCGCCGTCGACCGTGCCGGTGAAGGCGTAGTCGAGCGAGTCGCCGTGCTCCTCGCCGTAGCGGCTGCGCACGGACACCGTGGCGCCGCTCACGCTGCCGGTCGCTGGCCGGCTGACGAACTCGCCGCTGTGCGTGCCGGTGATCCGCGCGCCGTCCTGGCTCAGCTTCAGCTCGTGCGCGGTGGACGTGCCGGCCGCGTACGTGATCTTCAGCGCCCAGGTGCCGGTCGCGTCGACGGTGGGCGGCTTGGGTGGTTCGGGCGCCGCCGGAGGGTTCTTGAGCAGCTTGACGACCTCGTCGGCGATGGTCTTCTCGTTGCCGGGCTCCAGCATGTACGGCGTGATGGAGAGGCCGGTCTGGCCGCCGCTGCTCGCGGCGTTGACGGCGATACGCGGCGCGCCGTTGTACAGCGTGTCCACGATGGTCTGGCCTGCGACGCCGAGCTTCGCGGCGTTCCAGAGGATCCGCAGGGACGGGGTCCGGTTGGACAGCCCCTCAGGCTGGAGGATCTCCGAGCTGACGCCGTCCACCACGGAGACCCGGCGGGAGATGGTCTTCAGCCACGAGGTCCAGGTTGCGTACTCGGCCTCGTGGTCGCGCTGCACCCACATCTCCACGGCGGCGAGCATCCCCATCGCCTCTTCCTTGCCCACCTTGAACCCACGGGCCCAGCCGTGGTGCGGTGCGCTGTGTACCCAGGCGGCCCGCACCAGGTCCTTGCGACCGAGCAGGATCCCGGCTGACTGCGGCCCGCGCAGCGCCTTGCCGCCGCTGTACGCCACGAGGTCGGCGCCCCGCTCCAGGTGGACGTTGGGGATGGTGAGGATTTCTGCGGCGGCGTCGACCAGCACCGGCACGTTCGCGGCGTGCGCGATGTCGCAGATGGTCTTGGTGTCGAGTTCGCTCTTATCGACGCGGGGCATGGCCATGATGTAGACGAGCGCGGTCTGCGGTCCGAGCGCCGCCTTCAGTTCCTCGCGGGTGTCCACCTCGACGACCTTGAGCCCGGTGGCACTGATCGCCGCCTCGTACACGTTCCGGGAGTGCCTCGGGATGATCGCCTCGGTCTTCCGGAAGCCGGTCAGATCCGGCAGTTGTACGTGCAGATCGGGGTTGCCGCCTGCCACGCATGCCGCGGCTGCGTGTCCCAGCGCGGCGGAGCAGCCGGAGCTGACCAGCCCGAACTCGGACTGGGTCAGCTCCCCGAGCCGCTTGCCGATGGCGTCGGCGAGTTCGTCCAGCTGGACGTACTCCCGTGCCGCCTTGTCGATCGCGTTCCGTACTTCGGGCAGCATCAGCGAGCCGCTCAGGACGGTGAACGTGCCGCGTCCGTTGATCAGCGGACGTACGCCGATTGCCGCGTAGTCGGTCTTCGCCGCCTGTGCCGCGGCGGCGCCGGCCGGTGTGGTGTTGTCGGCCGCCACCGCCGTGTTGCCGAGCAGCGGGCCCAGGGTGAGCGCGCCGGCCGTGGCTGCTCCGCCGCCGAGTATTGCTCTTCGGGATATTCCTTCAGTCTGCATCCGGGCCCCAGTGGATTCGGTTTTTGTTGGTGCGTCATACGGTAGGGAGGGCTGGGGCGGGCGTTAAGCGCGTGGCTCGTATGGCCGTATTCGGAACCCGGATGAACCCAGGTCGTTTGAGAGTGAACGGGAGAATTGCGTACCGGATATTCGGTTTCGATAATCGGAAAGTTTCCGAACCTTGATTCTTCAGCGGTTGTGATTGCCTGACCGGGCTGTCGGTTCGCCCTGTTTGCCCCGCGTGGTGGCAGGTGGGGCCTTCGTGTGTCGCTGCGGCTGCGCCGGGGTTCCACGGCACCTGGAGGTCGTACGCTCCATTTGGTCCCGTCGGGCTGATGGATTGGTCGTCAGGTGACGGCGGGCAGGGCGGTCAGCCGGTTCCAGCAGGTGGTGAACGCGGTTGCCAGGGCCAGGTGGTCTCGATGCGTAGGAAGAGGCGGCGTGCGTGGTCGGCGAGGCGGGCGGGCAGGTGATGAGGTGGAAACGCATGGTGGCCGGATCGGCGTCGGCCAGGTCGTAGATGTCGTGCAGGGTCAGCGGCCGTAGCCATGCGTCCAGGTCGGCGGGGGGTTGGCGGCGAGCATTCATCCGCGGTTGACCTCCCACGACTGTGAGGGCAGGTTGCCCAGTCCCGTGGCCTTGTTGGTGCGTACCCGGTCTTCCACGCCGGCGTGGGAGCGGTGCAGTATGTCCAGGAACTGGGCGTGGGCCGAGACGGCGATGCCCCACATGTGGCAGATGTTGGTCGCGGTGATGCAGTAGCGCCAGCCGGTCTGCTTCTCGAACGCGGTCAGTTTCTTCAGATGCCGATGGGTCGGTCTGACGCGGCGCACGATCAGCCACATGCCCTCCGGCCGGCCCCCACGGGTGTCCAGCCCGGTCAGTTCCGCGACGAAGTAGCCCTCCTGCAGGCTGCCGTCCTGGTGCAGGGAGGTTTCCCAGGTGGCCTCGCGATGGCCTTCTCGTCGTCCACGGTGATCTTCCAGCCAGCGGTATAGCGACCGTGCACCGCAGGTCAACGGCACCTTTCTGCTGTCGGGGCGTCAGCCATCCCAATTCCGCTGCATACCCAGGGCTAATGCATCGATCGGTGCAGCCTTGTAGTGCCAACGGGGATGTCCGACACCTCGATCTCGCGCAGGAGGGTGCGGGCCGGCGGGGTCAGCGGGCTGGTGGTGCTCCAGTGCACCCCGACGCGACGGCCGCAGGGGACGTCGAGGAGGCGGGCCACCACGCCGTTCGTGTCGGCGGTGGCGACCGCCAACAGGTTGGTGACGCCGACGCCGAGGCCGCTGCGGACCAGGGAGATGAGGGTCTGCGGCTGGTTCGTGGCCTGGACGGCGTTCGGCTCCAGACCGCGCTCGCGGAAGGCGCGATAGGTCTCGAAGCCCATCGCCTCCGGCGAACCGAGCCGGCCGATGGTGATGACCGGGTACTCGGCGACGTCGGCCACCGACAGCGGCTCCGGCAGCCGGGCCAGGGGGTGGTCCGGGCGGTGCACCACGATCAGGCCCTCCCGCCACAGCGGGCGGCACTCGACCGACGGTCCGGCCGGCGGCGCCATGGGCCGCAGACAGATGTTCACCTCGCCAGCGGCCAGCGCCCCGTCGAGCTCCAGCGTGGAGCGCTCCACCAGGATCACCTTGATCGCTGGGCGGGTCCGCGCCATCCGCTCCAGTAACTGGGGTACGAACGCCACACTGGCGCTGGGATAGCTGCCCAGCGTCACCACCCCGCGGGCCTCACCGCGGAAGCCGGCCATGGCGGCCTCCGCGCCTGCCAGCTGCCGCAGGAGCGTACGGGCGTGCTCGGCGAGCACCGCGCCCGCGTCGGTGAGCGACACGGGCCGGCGATCCCGGTCGAACAGCGGCACGCCCGCCTCCCGCTCCAGGGCGGCGACATGCACGCTCACCCGGGGCTGGGAACGGTGGATGACCTCTGCTGCGGCGCTGAAACTTCCGGTGTCGACGACGGTGAGGAACGAGACGAGCCATTCGAGACGCAGATCGGTGCGGAGCATGCCTCCCGTCTACCGCCACGCCCAACGGCGGACAATCCCGGTCCTGGTTTCGGACGGGGGCCGATCCGCATTCCGAATAGCCGTATACCTGTCCAGCCGCATAACCGTGTGCTTTACGCCCGTTGGCCTGCTCACCGCCCTGGTGTGTGGGTGCCCATGCCCATGCCCGTGGCGGGACCGGGTCGGGTGGGCGGTGGTCGGTGATCAGGCCGCCGACGGTGAGGAGCAGCGCGGCGACCGAGCCGGCGTTGTGCAGTGCGGTGCGTGTCACGCGTACAAGATCCAGTACCCCCGCCGCGACCAGGTTCGCGGTACGCGCGGGCCGTCGCGTCCCAGCGTGTCACTCGCGCAGCCACGCGACCGTCGCAGCGACATGCCCGTCGTCCGCCCCGGAGTTGGCCGCGATCCGGTGCAGCGGTGCCGCCAGTGCCCAGCGGACCGCGAGCGCGCCGGTGCGCTCGTCCCCGGTGAGGCCGAGCCCGTTGTCGAGCACATCCGCCGCCCGGGCGAGGGCCGTGCCGCCGCCCGGCATGACGCCTTCGGCCAGTGCCGCCCGGGCCGCCGCCACGGCACCGGTGATCCGCTGGGCGCGCTCCGGGTTCGTCGCCCGGCCCACTCGCAGGACGCAGACGCCGCCGGCCAGCCGGGCGAGACGCCGCTCGATCACCTCGCGCTCCCAAGTGTCGGCGGCGGTGCGCCGGGCGTGTTCGAGATGGGCGATCCTGCCCGGTACGCATCGTCCAGTACGGCCTCGCCGCGCTCCGCGTGGGTGACCATGAACGGGCTGAGTAGCTTCGCGCCGAAGCACATTACCTCCGCGAACTCCAGCTCCACACCCACCACATGGGCCTCCTCCACGGAGACCGAGCCATGGTCGCCCGCCTTGGCGCACGCCCTGCCGACCAGGTTGCCGTACTCCCCGTCCCCGGCCGCGGCGGTTGCCACCACGGCCGCGGCCACCGCGCCGGACACCGGCCGGGCCGCGTCGTCGAGGTGCCCGGCGACGGCCTGAACCGTGCCCGCACGCCCCGTACGAGCGCCATCGGATCCGCTCCCCGCGCCGATCGAGCATCCCGGCGACGACCAGCGCCTGCGTCAGGACGAGCGTGGTCGTGCCGCCGTCGCCCGCGTCCGCGCGGGTGCGCTCGGCGGCCCGGCGGGCCAGCGAGGCGCCAAGGTTCGCGTACGGGGCGGCGAGCCGGACCACCGCCGCCACAGCGGCGCGCCGTCGCCTCGTCGGGATTGCGGGACATCCACTGGCAGAGCTTGGGTACGGCGGGAACGAGCAGGCGGTTGAACGTTGTTCACGTCAGAGGAATCAGCGATATCGGATATGCCGGAACCTCTTCTTGTGTCAGGACTCGCTCTTCGGTGCCTCGATGTGCTTGATCCAGTACCAGCGGGCCAGCTCGTCCACGCCCGCCGGTGCCACGCCCCGCAGGTGCACGACGTGGCCGTCGGTGCCCGCGATGCGGCCGTGAAGCTGAAGGCGCAGGATGTGATAGCGCTCCGGCGCGAAGCCGAGCTCCACGTCGACCGGGAAGCGGCCGCGGTCGTCGCGGGCCGCGCCGACGCCGGGGCCGACCTTGCCCTGGGCCTGCACGCTCAGCCAGATCTGGTAGGCGAGCACGATTGCGATCAATACGGCGATCTTGCGGAGCGTCGGGCTCTTCGCGGCCCGGCGCGGCAGCGAGCTCTTAGGCGGCATCGTGCCCACCCTTCACGTCCTTGCCCGCCACGCCTCCGGTCGCTGTGTCCTCGTCCACCGCCAGCAGTTCGTTGACCCGGTTCGCGATGTGGCGGAATTCCGGGAGCTCCGCCGTGTCCTGCCAGCGGCGTGGCCGGGGCAGCGTCACGTTCACGATCTCCCGCACCCTGCTGGGCCGCCGGGACAGCACCACGATGCGGTCGGAGAGGAACACTGCCTCGTCGACGTCATGAGTGACGAAGAAGACCGTCGGCCTGCGGGTCTCGAAGATCCCCGTCAGGTCCTCCTGGAGCTTGCGACGGGTCTGCGCGTCGATGCTGGCGAACGGCTCGTCCATGAGCATCACGGCCGGCTCGTTGGCCAGCACCCGCGCCACACCGAGCCGCTGCTGCATACCGCCGGACAACTCGTGCGGATACCGGTGCGCGAAGCCGTTCAGGCCGACCAGCTCAAGGAACTCCCGTGCCCTGGCGTTGCGTTCGGCGCGCGGCACGCCGCGCATGCGCAGCCCGAAGGCCACGTTGCCCAGCACCGTCTTCCACGGGAACAGCGCGTGGCTCTGGAACACCACCCCGCGGTCCGGCCCCGGCCCGTCGACCGGGCGGCCGTCGACGACAACCGTGCCGCCGGACTGCCGTACGAAACCGGCGACGATGTTCAGCACGGTCGTCTTGCCGCAGCCGCTGGGGCCCAGGACGGAGACGAACTCGCCCTCCTTCACCGCGAAGGAGACCTCGTCGATGGCCGTGACCTCCTCACCGCTGTAGGTGTCCGTGTAGGCCTTGTGCAGCCGGTCGATCTCCAGCGCGGTCATCCGTCTGCCTCCAATGTGCGTACCATCCCCCAGCGTTCGACGGTCGCCCGCTCGAACGGGGCCAGAATCAGGGCGTCGAGCGCGTACCAGAGCGCGCCGAGCACAACCATGCCCAGGAACACCTGGCTGATGTCGCCGACCCGGCGGGCGTCGAACATCATGAAGCCGACACCGCTCGTGCCGACGATGATCTCGGCGGCCACCAGGGCCCGCCAGCCGTAGCCGAGACCGGTGCGGACACCGCCGGCCACCGACGGCAGCGCCCCGGGCACGATCACCTCCAGGAACACCCGCCAGCGGCCGGCGCCCAGGCTGCGCGCCGCCCGCACAAGCTCGCGCGGCACCTGCTCGACACCGGCGACGACGCTGAGCATCAGCGGGAACACGATCGTGTAGACGAGGACGAACGTCACCGCGGTGAGGCTGAAGCCGAACCACACGATGACGATCGGCAGCCACGCGATGTCCGCGACGGCCTGGAAGAACAGCAGGATCGGCCAGAAGGCGCGGCGCACCACCCGGATCATCGCCACCGCGAAGCCCAGCGGGAGCCCGATGAGCAGGCCGAAGCCGACGCCATAGCACAGCCGGGTGAGCGAGTCCGAGAGATAGCCGGGCAGGATGCCTTTCTCAAGCAGCTCGCCCATCTTGTCCACCACGGTGGGCGGGCCGACGAAGAACGACTCGGGGAACACCTCCAGCGCGTCCAGCAGCCACCACAAGGCGACCACCGGCACGAACGGCCCCAGCGTGCGGAACGTGCCGCTGCGCAGGCACCGGTGCCACACCCGCCACGCAAGTCCCCGGCCGGCTCCCGGCCCGCGCCGGCCAGAGCCACGCGCCGTGCGCCTGCCGTCGGTCGGGACAGCGGTCGAAGTCATGAGTCACACGCTCCCGTCATCCCCCAGCGCTCGACCGTGCGCCGCTCCAGCGGCGCCAGCAGCAGCCGGTCCATCAGCAGCCAGAGCACGCCGATGATCACCATCGACGCGGTGATCACGTCGGTCCGGAAGTACTTCTGCGCCTGGAACAGGGCGTATCCGAGGCCCGCGTCGCTCGCGATGATCTCGGCCGCCACCAGACCGCGCCAGCCGTAGCCCAGGCCGACCCGCAGCCCGGTGACGATGCTGGGCAGGGCGCCCGGCAGCAGGACCTCCCAGAACATCCGCAGCCGGCTGGTGCCCATGCTGCGAGCGGCCCGCAGCAGTTGGGTGGGGATCTGCCGGACGCCGAGCATCGCGTTGTACGTGAGCGCGAAGAACATCGCGTTCCACACGATGAAGATCACGGCCCGGTCGCCGTAACCGAACCACAGCGTCGCGATCGGGATCCAGGCGATCCCGGCGAGCGCCACCGAGAACCGCAGCAGCGGCGAGAAGAACTCGGACAGCGCGCGGCTGGCCCCCAGCGCGATGCCAAAAGGCAGCGCGGTGACCAGCGCCAGCGCCATCCCGATGCCCATCCGCCGCAGGCTGGCGCCCAGATGGCGGAACAGGTCCCCGCTCGACCACAGATCGCCCAGCGCCCCGAGCACATCCGCGACCTGCGGGAAGACCCGCACCGGTACCCCTGACGCCGACACCGCGACGGCCCACACCGCCACGAGCCCCGCGAGCGGCCCGAAGAACCACATCGCGCCCGCGGCGGTGGTCTGTAGGCCGCGCCGCCGCGGGAGCCGCTTCACGGTCGGAGCCGTCACGACGGGCACGCCTTCCCGGCCGCCGTGCGGTCGAAGGCGTAGCCGCTCTCGATCCTTGCGGACGCCGGCATCTCGGGGAGGTCCTCGAAGAGCTTCGCGTCGTCGGTCATCACCTTCAGGATCGGACCGGGCCGGAAGTACTTGTTGACGTCGAAGCCAGCCTCGACGTTGCCCTGGGCGGCCAGCAGCTGGGCGAGGCTGTCCAGGGCGAGGTAGTTGCAGGCGGAGAAGCGCGGGTCGAGTTGCTTGACGTTGTGCTGCATCGCCTCCAGGGCCACGTCCGTCGGCGTGCCCGGCAGCCACCTGGTTGCCGCATCGGCGGCCTTGTCCGGGTTCTGGCGCATCCACTGGTCCGTGGTCGCCCGTGCGGTGAGGAACCGCTCCACGATGTCGGGGTGCTCCTCGGCGTACTTGGGCGTGGTGACGATGTAGCCGACGAACGGGATGTACTCGCCGCCGCGCAGCACCTCCTTCGCGCCGTCCACCTGCTGCGTAATGGTGATCGGGAACGGGTCCCAGATGATGGCGACGTCGATGCCGCCGGTCTTGAGCGCCACCGCCATGTCCGGCGGCTCGGTGTTCACGATCTTGACATCGCCGGCCTTCAGCCCGGCCTTCTCCAGCAGCCCGAGCAGGTAGAGGTGGTTGATGGAGCCCTCGGAGACGCCGACGCGCTTGCCCCGCAGGGTCGTCAGATCCTTCCCGTCGACCCCGGACTTGCCGCTCGCCACCACGGCCATGGTGTCGTCGATGGAGCGCCGGCTGGCAGAACCGGTGTAGTTGCCCACCAGGGCCAGGCCGATGCCCTTCTGGGCGGCGGCGATGGCCGGCGTGCCGACCTGGACGAAGTCCACCTCGCCGGCCTGGAGCGCATTGAGCGCGTCCACTCCGGTCGGGTACGGGTCGGCGAGCTTCACATTGAGGTCCTGGTCGTCGAAGTAGCCGGCCTCGACCCCGGCCGGCAGACCGATCTGGTCGATGGCCGAGACGTATCCCGCGGAGACCTCGGTCGGAGCCTTCGCGCTGCCGCCACCACCGCCGGCGACGTCGTCGTCGACGGTGGATCCGCCGGAACACCCGGCGAGCAGCAGAACGAAGCCCGAGCAAGCCGTCACCGCGAGGCGGCGTTTCGAGCGCAACATGACTCATCTCCTGATCGATCTGGACGGTCGGACAGGGGGGCGGCCGCCGTCGAGCAGAGCCTCGACGGCGTCGCGGTGGGGGATCGGGGTGACCGCGCCGGGGCCGGTCGTGGTGAGCGCCGCCGCCACCGCCGCGTACCGGGCCGCCTCGGGCACGGAAGTGCCGTCCAGCAGCCGGGCGGCGAAGGCGCCGTCGAAGGTGTCGCCGGCCCCGGTGGGGTCGACCTGCCGCACGGGGTGCGGGGCGATACGGGTGACCGTGCCCTCGTGGGCCAGCAGCGCGCCCTCGGCGCCCATCTTCAGCACCACGGTGGCCGGGCCCCGCCGTACGAAGGCGTCGAGCACCGCCTTGGGATCGTCCTCCCCGGTGAGGGCCCGGCCCTCGGTGAGGTTCGGCAGCGCGATGTCGCAGAGCTCGACGCCGCGCATGATCACGGCACGGGCGCGCTCGGCCGGCCAGAGGGCGGGCCTGAGGTTCGGGTCGTAGCTGACCAGCGTCCCGGCCCGGCGGGCCAGCTCCATCGCGTGAAAGCCCGCGTCGCAGGCCGACGGGCTGATCGCCTGAGTGATGCCGGTGAGGTGGAGGAGGCGGGCCCCGCGGACGGCTTCGGCCGGGATGTCCTGCGGGGCAAGCCGGCTGGCGGGGGAGTGGGCGCGGAAATACGTGAACCTGCTCTCCGACCCCGCACGGGAGTTGAAGTAGATGCCGGTCCGTCCGCCGGCCTCGCGCACGACGTGCTCGGTGCCCACCCCCTCCCGCTCCCACAGCCGCAACAACGCCGAACCGAAGTCGTCGTCGCCGATCCGGGTGACATAGCCGGTACGGGCGCCGGAACGGGCCGCGGCGACGGCGAAGTTGGAGGTGTCACCGCCGTAGCCGAGGGTGAACGTGTCGTCGCCCTGGACCGGCCGGGCACCGCTGATCCGGGCGTTGAACTCGAGGAGCGGCTCACCCACCGCGAGGATGTCCACGGCTCAGATCCGGCCGTGCTTCTCGATGCCGCCGCGCAGCGAACCCGACTCGAGTATCAGCGCGGTCTGCTCCCGCTCCCGCCGTTCGATCTCCAGCGCCGCCCGAAGCACCTCGGCGACGCTGTCCGAGGGCACGCACACCACCCCGTCGGTGTCGGCGACGATGAGGTCACCGGGGCGTACGGCCACGCCGCCCATCTCCACCGGCTCGTTGAGGGACACCGTGCGGTAGCGGCCCACTGTGGTCGCGGGCACGCTGCCGCGGGCGTAGATGGGGAAGCCCGGGTAGTCGCGGCTGATTTCCTCGATGTCGCGAACACCTGCGTCGAGCACCGCTCCGGCAACCCGGTTGGCCACCGCCCCGGCCGACATCAGTCCGCCCCATACGGCCACGTCGGCGCCGCCGGCGGCGATGCAGACGACGCTGCCCGGTTCCGACTCGTCGATGGCACGCAACGCGTGGGCCGGCGGGGCCGGATCGGGCGACGGCACCTCAAGCACCGTGGCCGCCGGGCCGACGAGCCGGCCCGTCCCGGGGAGCATCTGCCGGATCCCACCGGACAGATAGCCGCGGCGACCGCTCAGTTCGACCGCGTCGGCCACTGAGGCGGTGGCGATGGAACGGAATGCGGCAATGGTGTCGGCGGAAAGCTTCGTGGTCATGTCGTGACTCCGTTTCTCTGCAGGCTTTCGGCAGGGATTTCTGCGCCAGGCGCCGCACTCCGGAGGCTGATTTCCGTCAGGGCGTGACCAGTCCGGTGACGCGGCCAGGGAAACCGTAGAAGCGGGTTGTCGGAACGGTTAAGGCTGGAGCTCGTATGCGGGTATTCGACAAGCGGATGCCAGCGGCTATCCGGTGTAAGGCAAGGACGAGGGAAAGGACGCCGGTGAGGTCTCCGTCAGGTCCTCGCCTGTGTCCGGCTGTCCCTCAGCTGTGTCGGTCCGGCCTTCGGCCTCGTCCGGCCACGGCCACTGTGGTGGGGAGAGCCGGCTCAGGCAGTCCCGTACCGCCTCCACGGCGGGCGACGGACCCTCGTTCAGCCGCCACCAGGCGGCGACGACGCGCTCGCAGCCCGCGTCGGCGAGCGGGACCAGGCAGACGCCGTCGGTGTTGGCGGTGGTCATGGCGAGCGCGTTCGTGATGCCGACTCCCAGGCCGTGGCGGACCAGGGAGATCAGCGTCTGCGGCTGGTTGGTGCGTTCGCTGATCACGGGGTGCAGCCCGTGGTTCGCGAAGGCGAGGTTGGTCTCGTACTGGCGGCTGTGGCCGTCGTCGCTCTCCCCGATGCTGATCACCGGCAGCCGGGCGACCTGAGCCAGCGTCACCTCCCTTATGCGGGCCAACGGATGGTCGGCGCGGAACACGGCGACGAGCGGCTCGCGCCACAGCACCTCGCTCGCCACCCGGTCGGAGTTGACCAGCGGATGCAACGGGCGTACGGCGAGGTCGACGCCGCCGTCCGCGAGCTGCGTGCCGAGCTCGAGGCTGGAGCCCTCGTGCAGTACCAGGCGCACCTGCGGATGCGTGGCCCGCAGCGCCTGTACCACCCGCGGGTACAGGTACGTCGCGACGCTCGGATAGCAGCCCAGTCGCACCGTCCCGCACACCGCCCCCTCCGCCGTCTCGGCGAGCAGATCGAGTCGGCGGATGATCTCCTCGGCGTGCGGCAGCAGTCCGCGCCCCTCGGGGGTGAGGATGGACGGCTGCACAGAGCGGTCCACCAGCCGCCAGCCCACCAGCCGCTCCAGGGCGGCGACATGGCTGCTGACCCGGGGCTGGGAGCGGTAGAGGGCCCGGGCGGCGGCGGAGAAGCTGCCGTGGCGCGCCACCGCCACGAAGCTCGCGATCCAGTCGATGCGGTAGTGGTGCACGCTGTTGAGGTCCATGGCTGTCCTCCGATCACCGAGATCGGCGAGAACGTTACCCTCGGCGCACCGATAGTTGAATGGTTCAGGTTGTTTCTCGTGAGGTTCCTGAGGCGCCATCAGCGGATGAACTGATCGACGTAGTCGACCCCGAGACCGTTCTTCGCGTAGTGCGCCCGGCACATGTCGATCTTCGTGAAGGTGTCCTCGTAGCCGGTCTGCTCGCCGTTCTCGTCGACGTACGCCATGGCGCCGTTGATGTTGAAGAACGTGATCATCTCGGGGCAGTCCGCGGGCACCTCCAGCGTGTGGATCTCGCCGGGCGGTTCATAGACGAAGTGGCCGGCCTCGGCGACCCAATCGTGCTCGTGGTACTGCCACTTGCCCTTGAGTACATAGCCGAGGACGACCCCCGGATGCCGATGCCGGGAGACGATGCCGGCGGCGGTCACCTTGAGCAGATTGCACCACTGCCCGGTCACGGTATTGAACAGCAGCGGGCGGAACCACACGTTCGGCGCCTGCGGCACCCAGACCCGGTCGTCGTCGGGTACGGCGGCCACGGCGATCTCCGGCGGTACGGTGGAGGAGGTGGGAATGATGACCATGGACATCGGTCCTTTCCGGGAATTCAGGGAGCGGGATTCGGCTCAGGCAGCCAGATATCCACCGTCGACCGCCAGCACGGCACCCGTGATGAATGCGGCGTCGGGGCCAGCGAGAAACGACACAGCGCCGACGATGTCCGCAGGCGTGCCCCAGCGGCCCATCGGCGTACGGTCGATGATGCGACGGTTCGATTCGGCGCTCTCGTGCAGTTCGCGGGTCAGCCCGGTGCGGATCCAGCCCGGTGCGACGGCGTTCACCCGGATCCCGTCGTCCGCCCAGGCCACCGCGAGGGACTTGGTCAGCTGCAGTACGCCGCCCTTGCTGGCGCTGTACGCCGGGACCCGGCCGCCGCCAAAGAAGCTCAGCATGGAAGCGATGTTGACGATGCAGCCGCCCGAGTCGGCCAGGGCCTTGCGGGCGGCGAGGCAGCTGCGCATGGTTCCGGTGAGGTTGACCCCGACGACGTCGGCGAACACCTCGGAGTCGAACTCCCGGCCCCGGGCGATGACGCCGGCGGCGTTGATGAGGACGTGCAGTTCCTCGAACGTGTCGAGGAAGGCACGCAGTTCGCTTTCCCGCCGGACGTCCAGGTCCACCGTCCGCACCTGGCCGGGCAGCTCGCGCCTGGCTCTCGCGGCGTCGAGTCCAGCGGCGATGACGTGGTCCCCGTCGGCGGCGAAGCGGCCTGCGATCGCGGCGCCGATCCCGCTGGTGCCGCCGATCACCACCACGGTCCGTCCCCCAGGCCCTGCCACGCGGTCATCGTGCACGGCCGTCTCCTCCAGTGTTCGGCTCGGATGCGATGGACCGATTGAACACAGGCGGGGCGACGGCCGTCAGTTCTCATCCGGGACGGGAATAAGGGCCATTCGAATGCCCCTGCGGCGCTGGCCGCGGCCGGCCGCTCCACGATCACCGGCATGCCGCAGCTGTGCTCTGCGCTCCCGGTAACCATGGACCTATGACGACGCCTGACGGCATCAGCGGCGGACTGCTACGCGCCCTGGTCCGCGGCGAAGGCCCCCGAGCACAGTCCCACGACGCGGGCGCCGCGCTCAGCTACCGCCTTGAGCGCCCTGACGAGATCCTCGTCGGCCTCATCGTCCACGTCCGCACAGGCGGGGACGACGACAGTGTCGGCTTCCTCCAGCGCGTCCAACGTCGTGGCATCCGGGGTGAACCCACTGCCGACTCTCTCGCCGGGAACCGTGGCACACAGCGTGACTTCATAGGGCGGGTCAATCAGTTCGGGGCGGGGCATTCCGAAGATCTCGCAGGGTACGGCGATCTCGAACAAGGGGGCGTTCGGGGTGGTCACAACAGCGACGCGATGGGTGGCGTGTTTTTTGCGCACGTTGTCAATACTGCCACTTCCGGCTGTGACGCTCCTCGCGTTCACTGAGCTCGCACGCACAACCGGAGTCACCAGCCGACCCACCGCGGCCTGAGCACAGGCCGTCACACGGGCCCCGCCACATGCTGACGCGCCGTCAGACGACCACCTACCCAACAACGTGACAGCGCCCACGCAGGTGCCCGACGATCCTCAACGAGCTGGTGAACGTACGAGTTAACTGACATTCAGATTTCTTTGCAAGTCCTAGTCGACATCTTGACGATGGCATTTGCCTCCGGCGCATTCTTCCGCGGCCGGGGGCAGTCAAGTACAAAGGGAAGCCACTGTGCGAATAACCCGCTCCACCCGGAGCAGACCCGTCGCCGCCGTTGCGGCGACGGCCCTGGCCCTGATGGTGGGCATGACCGCAGGCCTGGACACCGCGAGCGCGACACCGGCGCCGACGCCGGACCCGTCCGGCGCCTCGCCGTTGCCGTCGACCCAGCCGAAGGACGAGGTCACCCTGATCACCGGTGACCGGGTGATGGTGGACGCCCACGGCAAGGCGGCCGGCGTGCTGCCCGCCAAGGGCCGGACCTCCGTACCCATGCAGATCAGCGAGATCGGCGGCCACACCTACGTGCTCCCGGCGGACGCCGACGCGATGCTCGCAGCGCACACCCTGGACATGAGCCTGTTCGACGTCACCGAACTGAGCAGGCCCGAGTACCGGGAACTGACGGGCGGTGGCGTGCCGATCATCGTCACCTACGGCAAGGACCACTACGCGAAGGCCAACACCAAGGCCCGCTCGGCCGCGCCGCAGTCGCTGCTCGCGGCGACCGACGCGCCCGTCCACCGGCTCGACGCGGTCCATGGGGAGGCCATGACCGTGCCGGCCGAGGACGCCTCGGCGGTATGGGCGTCGCTCACCCGCTCCGCCACCGCGCAGCTCCGCTCCTCCGCCGCAGGAGCTACGGGGGCCGCAGGGTCCGAGGCCGCCGCCCCGGGGCTGCAGGCCGCCGCCGGCGTGGCGAGCATCAGCCTGGACCGGGTGATGAGCGCCCAGCTGGACACCAGCGTTCCGCAGATCGGCGCCCCGGAGGCCTGGCAGGCGGGATATGACGGTACGGGGGTGCGAATAGCCGTACTCGACACGGGTATCGACACCAGCCACCCGGACCTGGAATCCAAGGTCGTCGCCGAGAAGAACTTCACGCCCTCGGTGGACGCGAAGGACCATCAGGGCCACGGTACGCACGTCGCCTCCACCGCCGCCGGAACCGGCGCGGCGTCGGACGGCCGCTACAAGGGCGTGGCGCCGGGTGCCGAGCTGCTCAACGGCAAGGTGCTGGGCGACAGCGGCTCCGGCCTGGAGTCGGGGATCATCGAGGGCATGGAGTGGGCGGTCGAGCAGGGCGCCGACATCGTGAGCATGTCGCTCGGTTCACCGGACATCATCGGCCCGAACCCGCTCGAGGACGCCGTCAACAGGCTTTCCGACCAGGCGCTGTTCGTGATTGCCGCGGGCAACTCGGGCCCGAGCAGCAAGACTGTCGGCACGCCCGGCACCGCCCAGAGGGCGCTGACCGTCGGCGCGGTCGACAAGCAGGACGTCCTCGCCTCCTTCTCCTCCCGCGGTCCGCGGCTGGAGGACAGCGGGATCAAGCCCGATGTGACGGCGCCCGGGGTGGGCATCACCGCGGCGAACGCCGCGGGTACCCTGGCCGACAAGCCGCACCCGGCCCCCGGCTACGTCACGCTCGACGGCACGTCCATGGCCACCCCGCACGTCGCGGGTGCGGCGGCGCTGCTCGCCCAGCAGCACCACGACTGGAGCGGTGCGCAGCTGAAGGCGGCGCTCATGGGCTCGGCCGAGCCGGGCGACTACACCGCGTACGAGCAGGGCAGCGGACGTGTCGACGTGGCACGAGCGGTCCGCCAGACCGTGATCTCCGAGCCGGGCTCGATCAACTTCGGCCGGGTGCGCTTTCCGCACACGGACGACGAACCGCTCACCAAGACGATCACCTACCGCAACAGCGGCACGCAGCCGGTGACCCTCGACCTGTCCACCGACACCACCGGACCGCAGGGTGCCGCACCCGAGGGCTTCTTCACCCTGAGCGCCCATCAGGTCACCGTGCCCGCAGGCGGCACGGCGTCGGTCGACGTCACCGCCGACACCCGGCTGGGAGGTGACACCACAGGCGCGTACACCGTCACCGTCACCGCGTCGGGCGACGGCCAGACCGTCCGCAGCCTGGGCGGTCTGGAACGCGAGGCGGAGGTCTACGACATCACCTTCGAGGCCACCGACCGGGACGGCAACAAGCCCGAGCCCCTGTTCTGGAACGCCTGGCTCACGGGCCTGGACAACAACAACTTCCAGATCGTCACCGGGACCGACGGCATGGCGCAGATGCGCGTGCCCAAGGGCGACTACAACCTGGTCGGCAAGTTCTTCGTGGGGGGCTCCCCGACCGAGGGCTTCGACCTGCTCTCCGCTCCGAAGCTCAAGATCGACAAGGACATGACCATCGAGCTCGACGCGCGGCAGGCCAAGCCGCTCGAGCTGTCGCTGCCCGACCCGAACGCCAAGCACTACTCGACGATTCTCTACACGGCGGTGAAGGAGAACGGGACCGTTCACACCAGTGCTCTCGGTCTGCTCCCGGACGCCACGGGCAGTATCGGCCTGGCGCAGATCGGCACTCCGCCGCCGGCGGACGAGGTGACCTCGTACCTGGTGTCGCGCTGGATCGACGGCAACACGGAGTTCCATATCGCGGACACCCACAAGGGGGGCTTCTACACCGGCCACACCCAGCATGTGACGTGGAAGGAGCTCGCGCAGCTGACGACGGACCTGGGAGGCTCGGCCAAGGGTGCCCAGGGCATCGACTGGACGCTCCCCGCGGACGTTCCAGGGGCCGCGGCCGTGGGGTTCTTCTCCGGTCTGCCGAGCGACCGGACGGTCTACCTCCAGGGCGGCTACCGCTGGCAGCGCAGTTTCCGGCAGATCAACGGCACCACTGGCAAGGCACAGGCCGAGTACAGTGCCCCCGCCGCGGCGTACCGCGCCGGACAGAAGTACACCGAGACGTTCAACAACGGCGTCTTCGGCCCCCTGCTGGGCGACAAGCCGGGTCTGGTCCGTGACGGTGACACCCTCACCGGCAGGATCACGCCCTTCGCCGACGGCGCCGGGCACAGCGGGAGCAGCCTGTACGACGCCGAGTCGGCGTCCACCACGCTCTACCGCGACGGCGAGAAGTACGCGACCTTCGACGACGTCCTGGACTCGGCCACCTTCCAGCTGCCGCCGGACAAGGCCAGGTACCGGCTCGTCACCACGGTCAGCCGTGCCAAGGCCGGTGTCTCCGCGACGAGTTCCACGGTCACCTGGGAGGCCGAGTTCACCTCCGGCCACACAACCGGGGCCACGGCCGTTCCGGCGAGCGTGGTCCGGTACACGCCCAAGCTCGCCCTCGACTCCACGGCCACCGCGGGGAAGAGTCAGTCGGTACCGGTCACGGTCCAGGGCTCGGCCACGGACCAGGACCTGGCGACGCTGAAGGTGTTCGTCTCCTACGACGGCGGAAAGTCCTGGCAGCCGCTCGCGGTGCGAAACGGCAAGGCGACCGTGCACAATCCGGCCGCCGGAGGCTCGGTGTCCTTCCGGGCCGAGGTCCGGGACCGGCAGGACAACGCCTTCACCCAGACGATCATCGACGCTTACCGCACCAGGTGAGCGACACCTACCGGCACCACGTGATCGGCGTCCACCGCACTATGTGATCGGCGTCCAACGCACCATGTGACGGAGAGGTCCGCGCGGCAGGGCATGAGCCCGCCGCGCGGACCGGCGGGCGGTCGGGCTGCGTGCGACGCCGGCTCAGAAGCTCGTACCGCTCGGCGCAGGATCTTCGTCGGAGGGATCGTCCGGCACCTGGACGACGGTGACCAGCGTGGAGCCGTTGTGGGCACGCAAGTGGCGTTTCGGCAGCCAGGAGTTGACCGTCGTCGCAGCCGCGCCGCTGGCGCCTGGTCGACTCTGTGCAGCACATACGCCTCGGACCTTGACTCGTACGCCGTCAGCTCGCCCCTGAGGGTCCGATCCTGCGCCCACGCCGCACTGATCGCCGCGAACGGAATGGCGACTTCCTCCCCTTCACGCCCTGTGGGAGCCACGAAGGAGAAATGCGCATGCGATCGCACACATCCGTCAGACCCGTGACGGACCCGACCCGCGCCTCTGCGTCGGCTCCGCTGCCGAAGGGCTCGGAGGAACCGGAGGGCTCGGAGGAACCGGAGGAACCCGAGGAACCGGAGGAACCCGAGGAACCCGAGGAACTGGAGGAACCCGAGCTCCCGGAGCTCCTGGAGCTGGACGGCCGGATCCTGCGGATGCTGCTGTCCGGGCACACCGACACCGCCGTGGCCTGGCGGCTCGGAATCGGCCGGCGGACCGTGCAGCGGCGCATCCGCCACATGATGGACCTGGCCGGTGTCACCTCCCGTATCCAGCTGGGCTGGCATGCCCGTGACCACCTCTGGCTGTGCCGGCCGTGGGGCCCGGCCCGCCCGCGCTTGGAGGATCGTACGGAACCCTGATCCACCGGACCGGACGATCGTCCTCTGGCGCGTCGGCCCCGCGGCGCGGGAACATGAAGCACGTGCCCTTTCCCCTCGGCTGTCGCGTCGCGGGGCCGAATCTGATGCTTTCCGGGATGTGCACGTGCGATTTCTCAACGATGTCCGGCCGTCCTACGACCTGACGTATGACGACGTCTTCATGGTGCCGAGCCGCTCCGCCGTCGGCTCGCGGCAGGACGTGGACCTCAGCTCCCCGGATGGCACGGGCACCGCCATCCCGCTCGTTGTCGCCATCATGACCGCCATCACCGGGCGCCGCATGGCCGAGACCGTGGCCCGACGCGGCGGACTCGTGGTCATCCCGCAGGACATCCCCATCGAGGTCGTCACCGAGGTCGTCTCCTGGGTGAAGGGCCGCCACCACGTCCTGGACACCCCCATCGTGCTGGCACCGCACCAGACCGTCGCCGACGCGCTGGCCCTGCTGCCGAAGCGCGCCCACAACGCGGGCGTCGTCGTCGACGACGAGCACCGGCCGGTCGGCGTGGTCACCGACACCGACCTGTCCGGCATGGACGTGACCTGCTGCTCATCGACGCCGGCCTAGATCCGCGCGAGGCGTTCAACAGGCGTTGTCAGGTTGAGTGGTGGCCTTCTCAGGCGGCGTGATCATTCGTCTGGTCGAATCGCTGGAGGGGCTGTCCGTGGTGACGCCGTCGTACCGGGGTTGCCGCTTCCCTCCGGAGGTCATCTCCCACTGCGTGTGGCTGTACCACCGCTTCAACCTGAGCCTGCGCGACATCGAGGAGTTGATGCTCGAGCGCGGCATCGAGGTCAGCCACGAGACGGTCCACCAGTGGAGGCGCCGGTTCGGCCCGGCTTATGCCGCTGCTCTGCGTCGGCGCCGTCCGGGGCCTGGTGACACGTGGCACTTGGACGAGGTGTTCGTCATGATCAACGGCGTGCAGCGTTACCTGTGGCGGGCCGTGGACCAGCACGGGAACGTGCTCGACATCCTGCTGCAGAACCGGCGGGACGAGGCCGCGGCCAGGCGTTTCTTCCGGAAGCTGATGAAGAAGACCCGGTCGGTGCCCCGGGTGATCGTCACCGACAAGCTCCGCTCCTACGGCGCCGCCCACCGCCACGAGATGCCGTCGGTCGAACACCGCTCGCGCAAGGGCCTGAACAACCGGGCCGAGAACTCCCACCAGCCGACGAGGCAACGCGAGCGCGCGATGAAAGGCTTCCGATCGGTGGGTGCCGCACAACGGTTCCCGGCCGCGTTCAGCGGCATCTCACCCCACTTCCGACCCGCCGTCACCTCCTCACCGCCCCGAACTACCGCGCCGAGATGATCATCCGCTTCGCGATCTGGGACCAGATCACCGGCGTCGCCAGCCTGCCCGCCGCAGCCTGAGCCGCTGTCACCACCGAAGCCGAAACGCGTCGAACCGGCTCACACCCTCGAGCACTCGCTCAACCTGACAAAGCCGTCCGGCGTGCTCTCGCTCCCGGCTGGGTCTGTCCGGGGAGGCGTCGGTACCCAGCCGGCGGCGTTGTTATGCGCAGTGTCGGAAGTGGCGCCTTCACGCCATTCATGCCGTAGCCACGCATGCGTTCTTGTGCCGCTCTGCAGGGCTGAGCAAAGATTCGCGGGTTTGTAGGTCACGGGCCCGGATTCAGCGCACCCACATCCGCACCATCCGTGCACGTGCCGTCGTTCGGTAGCGGGTGATCCCCGCGTGAACAGTGATGGAGACTCAGTGAGACCGATTCGGACCAAATCCTCCGGACCGTCGAGGACCCTCAAACCGTTAAGAGCCGTCGCCGTGGCGGTGACCGCCATGGCTCTGCTGCCCTTAGGCTCCCTCACCGCCGTCGCGGCGACCGCGTCGGCCTCCGCCGACGCCGATCCCCTGAGCGTGAAGGCCGAGCAGAAGGTCCTGGAGCAGCTCGACGACAAGGGCAAGGCCACCTTCATGGTCGACCTCAAGGGCGAGGCCGACCTCACCAAGGCCAACCAGCTCACCAAGAAGGCCGATCGGGGCGCCGAGCTGATGCGGGCCAAGAAGGCCACCGCCAAGGAGTCCCAGGCGAACGTCCTCGAGATCGCCAAGGCTGGTAATGCCGAGGCGAAGTCGTTCTGGATCGCCAACCAGGTCCAGGTCACCGCCACCGAGGCGGTGGCCGAGAAGATTGCCGCGCTTCCCGAGGTGACGGCCGTCCGAGCGCCGAGGACCATCAAGCTGGACGAGCCGATCAAGGGCAAGGACCAGGCCTCGGTCAACGGCGTCGAGTGGAACATCGACGACATCAAGGCCCCGGACGTCTGGAACGACTACGGCGTCCGCGGTGAGGGCATCGTCGTCGCCAACGTGGACACCGGCGTGGACCAGACCCACCCCGCCGTGGCCGGCACGTACCGCGGCCTGAACGCCGACGGGTCCTTCAGTCACGACTACAACTGGTTCGACCCGTCGGGCGTCTGCACCGGCGGAGCCCCCTGCGACAACAACGGCCACGGAACCCACACCATGGGCACCATGGTCGGCGACGACGGCGGCGCCAACCACATCGGCGTCGCACCGGGCGCCCGGTGGATCGCCGCCAAGGGCTGCGAGTCGGGCGGCTGCCCGGAGGCGGCCCTGCTGGCCTCGGGCCAGTGGATCGTCGCCCCGACCGACCGTCAGGGCAACAACCCCCGCCCGGACATGGCCCCGGACGTCGTCAACAACTCCTGGGGCTCCAGTGCCCCCGGCGTCGACCCCTGGTACCAGGAGATCGTCGAGGCCTGGCGGGCCGCGGGCATCTTCCCCGCCTTCTCGGCCGGCAACTCCGGCTCGGGCTGCAACACGGCCAGCTCTCCGGGCAACTACGTGGCCAGCTACGCCTCCGGCGCCTACGACGTGAACGGCAAAATCGCCTCCTTCTCGTCCCGCGGCACCGGTGAGAACGGCGCGATCAAGCCCAACATCGCCTCCCCCGGTGTGAACGTGCGCTCCTCCGTCCCCGGTGGCGGCTACCAGCTCAACAGCGGCACGTCGATGGCCTCCCCGCACACCGCGGGCGCCGTGGCTCTGCTCTGGTCCGCCTCGCCGGCGCTGCGGGGAGAGGTCGAAGCCACCGAAGAGGCGCTGAACCAGTCGGCCCGCGACACCGAGAACCTGCAGTGCGGTGGCACCGCGGAGAACAACAATGTCTTCGGTGAGGGCAAGCTCGACGTCAAGACCGCGGTGGACAACGCCCCGCGTGGTTCCCTCGGTTCGCTCGGCGGCACGGTGCTCGTCGGCGGTGAGCCGCTGGCCGGCGCCACCATCACCGCCGAGGGCCCGATCCACCGTTCCGTCACCACGCGAGCGGACGGCACCTACTCGCTGCCCACCCTCATCGTTGGTGACTACCAGCTGACGGCGAGCAAGTTCGGCTACAGGACGGCCCACGAATCGGTCACCATCGCCGAGGCCCAGACCGCCTCCGCCAACTTCGACCTGGTCCAGACGCCGACCAGCACCGTCTCCGGCACTGTGTCCAGTGAGGACGGACCGGCCGCCGGCGCGGTCGTCAGCTTCGCGAACACCCCGGTCTCGGCCACCACCGACGCCCAGGGGCACTACTCGGCTGTGATCCCCAACGGTGACTACACCCTCAAGGCAACGAGCCCCTCGCGCTGCGTGAGCCCGGCGAGCCGGGAGATCAGCGTCAGCGGGGACACCACAGCGGACTTCTCGCTGACGCTGCGGCTGGACACGTTCCGCACCGCCTGCCGCACCGGGACCGCGGCCTGGGTCGAGGGCGACACCAAGCTCAACCTCGTCGGTGACGACGTGGTCACCTCAACGGCCCTGCCGTTCGCCTTCCCGTTCTACGGCAGGTCCTACAGCACCGCCTGGATCAACACCAACGGTTTGATCTCCTTCGGCGGCGCCAGCACCTTCTTCTACAACACTGCCATCCCGACGGCGGCGGCCCCGAACGCCGCGCTGTACCCGTTCTGGGACGACCTGGCTGTCGACGCCAAGGCCGGCGGCGTCTACACCAAGGCCTACGGAACGGCGCCCCACCGCAAGTTCGTGATCGAGTGGCGCAAGATCCACCCGTTCGGCATCACGCAGTCCTTCTCCTTCTCCGCGGAGATCAGTGAGACCGGCGCTGTAACCTACCGGTACAAGGACGTCCCGAGCGATGGCCGGTTCCAGGGGAACAGCGCCACCATCGGTGTCGAGAACGCCAACGGCACCGACGCCCTGCAGTACTCGAACGACGAGGCCGTCATCGACGACGGCACCAGCATCTCCTTCCACTCCACAACCACCGGCGTGCTCTGGGGCAAGGTGACGGACGCCAACGACGGCCTGCCCGTCGATGGCGCCACGGTGACGGCCGGTACGGCCTCGACGGTCACCGATGCCGAGGGTTTGTACCTCCTCCAGGCCCCGGTCGGACAGCAGAACGTCAAGATCTCGGCGCCCGCTTACCAGGACGTGGAGAAGTCGGCCGACGTCCGGGGGGGTGAGCTCACCGAGGTGGGCGCCTCGCTCGCGACCGGCGTCGTCACCACGAAGAGCACCGACGGGATCACCGCGGTGGTGCCCGGTGACGACTCCCGCAAGCGGACCGTCACCCTCACCAACGGCGGCTCCGAGGCCGACTGGACGGCGACCGAGGACGAGGACTGGCTGACCCTGGACGCGACGGAGGGCACCGTCGCCAAGGGCGCCGAGGCCAAGATCGAGCTCTCCTTCGACACGAAGGGCCTCACGCCCGGCCAGGTGTACAGCACCGACCTGGTCGTGCACTCGGAGTCGGGTCGCTCGCCCGAGATCGTCATTCCGGTCCGCATGGTGGTCCCGGCCTACCTCAAGGCGCTGGACATCGGCGCCGACGACCCCACCGCCGCGGACGTCAACGGTGACTCCTGGGCCGCGGACCAGGAGTACAGGGCGGGCGGATACGGCTGGATCGGCAGGTCCGTCACCACGTCCACGAAGAGCCCCATCGCCGGTATCGAGGACGACGCACGCTTCACCACGGCCCGTGAGGGCATGCTGGAGTACCGCTTCGACAACGTGCCGGACGGTGTCTACCGCGTGGACCTCGACTTCGCCGAGATCGGTGGCAGGGCACCCACCAAGCGGGTCTTCGACGTGATGGCCGAGGGCAAGCTCGTCGAGCCCAACCTGGACATCGCCCTGGAGGCGGGCCAGAAGACAGCCCTCGTCAAGACCTACACCGTGACCGTGACCGACGGGCAGCTCAACCTGCGCTTCGTCGCGGGTGACGGCAAGACGCTGGTGAACGCTGTACGAGTGGCGGAGCGACCCGACCTGGCCTGAGCGACTCAGGTCCGTCGGACGCCCCTTTACAGGGCCCGCCCCCGCCTCCCTCGCGTGGTGGGGGCGGGCCCCGCAGGAGCACCATCCCGGGAAATCACCGGAACACGCCGCCGTCCTCGTGGACGGCGGGAGCGTTTTCCCGTCGGCGCCTTGCCTCTTCCGGCAGCACCGCCTGGGCACTCGCTCCGTGCAGTGCGGGAGCGGATTCCCGTTGGCGCCTTGCCTCTTCCGGCAGCACCGCCTGGGCACTCGCTCCGTGCAGTGCGGGAGCGGATTCCCGTTGGCGCCTCGTTCTCGGCAGGGGCAGCGCCGAGGGGACATCCGAGTTCGGTTCGGACCGCCCGCCATGTCGGCCCGCGCCGCGACTCCCGGACGCGACCGCTAAGCGGACGCCGAAGTACCGAATGTGGATCGCGCGACAGCCTCTACACCCTCGACACCCTGCTGAACCTCGACGGCGGGGTGAAGCCGGAGATGGTCGCGACCGACAACGCCTCGTACTCCGAGTTCTGCCCGTTCTGTTCTTCAGGGCCGGTGACCCGGCACCGCCGGTCTCAGGACCAGGCGATCTCGCCATGGCGGTCGATGAAGCGTCCGGTGCTGGCGCCGGGCTCCTCGGTGGCGAGGGCGACGATCGCGTCCGTGCCCTCGGTGAGGGTCTGGGAGCCGCTGTGACCGTTTATGTCGGTCGCGGTGTAGCCGGGGTCGGCGGCGTTGACGCGAATGCCCTTGAGCCCTTTGGCGTACTGCGTGGTCAACATCGTCAGCGCCGCCTTCGAGGAGGCGTACAGCGGCACGACGACGTGCGACTCGGACCGGCCGGGGTCGTGGGTGAAGGCGAGGGAGCCCATGCCGCTGCTGACGTTGATGATCACGGGGTCGTCCGAACGGCGCAGCAGCGGCAGGAACGCGGTGGTGGTGCGGACCACGCCGATGACGTTGACGTCGAGGACGGCGCGGGCGTCGGCGGCGGTGAGGTCGCCGGGATCACCGAAGGGACCCTGGACCCCCGCGTTGTTGATCAGGACATCGATCCTGCCCTCGTGCTCGGCGACGTCCGCGGCGGCGGCGGCCACGGACGCGTCGTCGGTCACGTCGACAGGGACGAAGCGTGCGCCCAGCGCGGCGGCTGCCTCCTCACCCCGCTCACGGTCGCGGGCTCCCAGGAGAACGGTGTGACCGCACGCGATGAGGCGGCGGGCGGTCTCGCGGCCGATGCCCTTGTTGGCTCCGGTGATGAAAGTGATCGTCATGCCTTCGATAGTTGCCTTGACGAGGGAGCCGGACCAGGGACGCTTCGACGGTGGGAAGACCAGTACCACCCTCGCGCCCCCGCATGTGATCGGGGACGCGGGAGGATGGAGAGCATGACGACGACACCCCCCGGAGCTGGACTGGGCGCGATGATCCGCACGTGGCGGAACCGGCTGCCCCCGTCGGCCGCCGGGCTGCCGGTCGTCAGCAAGCGCCGGGCTGTCGGGCTGCGGCGCGAGGAACTGGCCGACCTGGCCGGAGTGTCGGTCGACTACGTCGTGCGCCTGGAGCAGGGGCGGGCCACGACACCCTCGGCGTCGGTGGTGGCGTCCCTGGCACGCGCTCTCCAACTGTCCACCGCCGAGCGGGACCACCTCTACCGGCTGGCCCAGATCATGCCGCCGGCGGACGGCACGATCTGCGACCATCTCCCGCCCGGTATGCAACGGGTAGTCGTCCGCCTCGGAGACGTACCGGTGGCCGTGTTCGCGGCGGACTGGCAGCTGGTGTGGTGGAACCACGGGTGGGCCGCCCTGCTGGGAGACCCCTTGGTCTCGCCGCCGCGGATGCGCAACTTCGCCCGCGACAGGTTCCCGGTGGACGTCGATCACACCCCCCTCGCGCTGTGGCCGGTCACCGAGACGGACCCCGACACCGCCGACGCCGCCCTCGTCTCCGATCTGCGCCGCGCCACCGGCCGCTTCCCCCGGGACAGCCGCCTGGCCGCGCTGGTCCGCGACCTGAACGCAGGCAACGAGAGGTTCGCCGAGCTGTGGGCGACGGGAGAGGTGACCGCGAACCGCGAGGTCCACAAGAGGGTCGATCACCCGTCGGTGGGCCCGGTCACGGTGGACTGCGATGTCCTGACCGACGGCGACACGGAGCTCAAGATTGTCATCATGACCGCCGCGCCGGGCAGTGAGGACGAGACCAAACTCCAGCTCACCACCGTCGTCGGCCCACCGGCCGGCACGCGCAACTGATCCGCCCCGCCCATCGGCCGACCGACGGCTCACGGTTTTCGTGACGCACCAAACCGTTGGACACGCACCGACGGGTGATCAGGACGGCCCGCTGGCCTGCCCGGACAGCGCCCTCGTTCCGCCTGGCCACGAACCGCGGTGCCCTGTTGACATCACCCTCGCCGCGCTGGGTGGTCGGTGGACGCCGCTGGTAGTCCGCGAGTTCCTACGCCGCGGTCAGACCACATACTCCGAGTTGTGCTGAGCATCTCGTACGGCACTGGCCCCGATGGCACCGGTATCGAGGTCGCCTACTTGGCAAAGGAATTGCGGTACGCGATCGGCGATGTGTGCAGGAATCGGGCGAAGTTGTGTCGCATGGAGGCGGGTGTACCGAAGCCGCTTTGTGCGGCCACCTCCTCGATCGACAACTGTGTGGATTCGAGCAGGGATTGAGCCCGGCGCAAGCGTTGCTCCCTCAGCCAGTGGCTGGGTTGGAGCCCATGTTCGCGCTGAAAGCGGCGGATGAGGGTTCGCTGACTGATGTGCGCCTGGGCGGCCAGGTCCGCCAGCCTGAGCGGCCGGTGGAGGTTCTCCCTTGCCCATTCGAGAATGGGCCCCAGGCTGGAGTCCGTCTCGGTCGGCACCGGCGCCGCGACAAACTGTGCTTGATCGGCCCCTCGGTGAGGAGCGACCACCAGACGTCGGGCGAGTTCGTTGACGACCGCGGCGCCGTGGTCACGGCGCACGAGTTCGAGGCACAGGTCGATGGCCGCTGCTGTCCCCGCTGACGTGAAGATGTTCCCCTCGGCCGTGTAGAGCACGGCCGCGTCGACCTTGACCAGAGGAAAACGTCGCGCGAGTTTGTCTGCGTACATCCAGTGCGTCGTGGCCCGTCTTCCGTCGAGGAGCCCCGCTGCGGCAAGGGCGAAGGCCCCCGAGCACAGTCCCACGACGCGGGCGCCGCGCTCAGCTACCGCCTTGAGCGCCCTGACGAGATCCTCGTCGGCCTCATCGTCCACGTCCGCACAGGCGGGGACGACGACAGTGTCAGCTTCCTCCAGCGCGTCCAACGTCGTGGCATCCGGGGTGAACCCACTGCCGACTCTTTCGCCGGGAACCGTGGCACACAGCGTGACTTCATAGGGCGGGTCAATCAGCTCGGGGCGGGGCATTCCGAAGATCTCGCAGGGTACGGCGATCTCGAACAAGGGGGCGTTCGGGGTGGTCACAACAGCGACGCGATGGGGGGCGTGTTTTTTGCGCACGCCGTCAATACTGCCACTTCCGGGTGTAGTGCTCCTCGCGTTCACTGAATTCGTGCCCCCCGACCTCACCTCCACCAACCACGTCACGGCGCCTACCGTGAGCCACCCCCAGCACCCTCTCCCGGGCGGGATCGGCCTCATGCACGGCGTCTCGCTCTACGTCTGCGCGATTCTCGGCGCTGGCGTGCTCACCCTTCCCGGGCAGGTCGCATCCTTGGCCGGACCTGCGTCACTGGTGGCCTGGATCTTCGTGATCTGCCTGTCGATCCCGCTGGCTTTCACCTTCGCTCAGCTCGGGACCACGTTCCCTGACAGCGGTGGAGTGGCGGTCTTTGCAGCCAGGGCTTTCGGTGACGTGGCTGGTGGCATCGCGGGATGGTGGTACTTCATCGCTGGGTCGGTCGGCCAGACGATCGTTCCCCTGACCGCCGGCTACCACCTTGTCGATGCCTTCGGTCTGTCGCAGGGCCTTGCTCCCTTCTTCGGCCTGGCGATACTCGCGGCCTCGGTCTGCGTAACCCTCTCGGGCCTCCGATTCGGTGGCTGGGTCCAGATGGTCTTGGCAGCAGGAGTCTGCATCATCCTTGTGATCGCGATCGTGGCAGCACTTCCTGAGATCCAGTGGAGCCGGATGACTCCGTTCGCACCGGCAGGCACCGCCGCAATCGGCAGCGCCGTCGTCGTGCTCTTCTACGCATTCTCCGGCTGGGAGGCTGTCGTACACATGGCGGGCGACTTCCGCGATGTAGGACGCAACCTTCCCCGTGCGACGGCTATCACCCTCGTCACCGTCGCAGTCCTCTACCTCGGCGCGGCGCTGGCGGTCGTGGGCACGCACAGCTATGGCACTGCGGAGCTGGATCGCGTCTCCTTGGCTGTGGTCGTCAGCCGCAAGCTGGGGGTGTCCACCGGTCTGGCCGTCGGTCTTGCTGCTGCGGTGATCTGCCTGGCCACGACAACAGCCTTCCTCTCATCCATTGCCAGCCTCGGCACAGCACTCGGCCGTGACGGCTGGGCTCCCAAGGCGCTGACCCGGCGCAACAGGCGGGGCGCCCCATCGACCGCGGTTGCCACGGTGGCTGGAATCGGGGTCCTCGGCCTGCTCTTGTGTGTCGTTGCGCAATGGGGTACCGCCGATCTTGTCGCTGTGCCGGCAACTCTTGTCCTGACGACTTACCTTGTCGTGAGCGCAGCTGGCATGTGCCTGCTCCGTGGTAAACAGCGCCTGCTGCCGGGACTGTCGTTCGCAATGGCTGCGGTCGTCACCCCTTCCGCAGGAGCACACCTTCTGATTGCCGCAGGGATTGCTCTTGCAGTCGCCCTGGCAGGTCTGTGGCGGAGGCAAGTACCCGGGTGAACGTCGCGAGCATGGGCCTCGAGGACATCGGCCCTACACCTGGTGCCAGTACACATACAAATCCCCTGATCACCGCCCTGGGCTGTGGTATCGGAAATCGGCTCGCAACGATCTCCGTCAGTTCGCCTCTGTTTGTCTGCGAACTGACGGATACAGTCGGGCTCTTGCACTGTCGGTGGTGCGGGAGCCCGACTCCATGGCAGGTCCGCTCCTCACTCGCGGGAATGCGTGCCTGCAGATGTGTGGCTGCCTCGACGTCGTCCAGCCCCGCGTAGACCGCGGTCAGCTGCGCACCGCCGTCCGCCCGGAGATGGATGTCGTCCGGTTCCCCTTGCGCCTTGTCGCGGGTGACGAAGACTACGAGTGCTGATCGTTGAAGCCTCTGCCCCGCGCTCCGCCCATGAGTGAAGCGCGGGCGGACACAGTTCGTCGCCCTCAGCCATGTGTTTCCATCGTTCTGCATTTCGGTCGGTGGGCTCTGCGCATCTCGGCAGCGAGATGAAACCACCACGAGAAGAGTGCATAGAGTGCATGCTGTCCTGGCTGCGACCCCGCCCGTCCTGGCCCTGGTCCTCATTCTGTCCCGGCGCTTTCGCCCGGAAGGTGTGGCGGCGGCCATCCTCGTTCTGTCGATCGTCGTAGCGGTCACGGCTTTCGGCGCGAGACTTTCTGACTTCGCAGGCGGATATGTGGATATTTCTCCCACTCTGCTGGAAGTGGTCCTCATCCTCTTCGGTGGGACGCTGCTGAACAAACAGTTGACGGCCGTCGGAGCCTACGAGCTTGTCGCGGACTGGATTCAGCGATTCAGTGCCGACCGGTCGCGGTCGGTTCTACTCATTTGTCTCGGAATCACGCCGTTCGCGGAGTCGGTGACGGGATTCGGTATCGGTATCGTCGTGGCGATTCCCCTGCTGCTGGGGCTCGGCTTCACCCGGTTCCAGGCGGCTGCGCTGGGACTGCTGGGGCTTGTGCTCGTGCCATGGGGCGCCCTGGCCCCCGGCACTCTGGTGGCATCCGAGCTGACGGGAGTGGGGTTCGACCAGCTGGGCATGGATTCGGCCCTGCTGACGCTGCCGGTCTTGTTGCTGACGGGGCTGGCAGCGTTGCTGATCGGCTGCGGTCGGCGTATGGCGCTGCGCAGACTGCCTGAACTGCTGGTCGTGGCGGGCCTTTTGTGGGCGGGGGTCCTGGTGGCCCAAGCAGTCGCGGGCACATCACTGGCGGGGGCGCTCGGATCGTTGGCCGGTACCGCCGCGGCTGTCGCGCTGATCTGGTTCCGGGACGGCTCTGGGCCCCGGCCCAGCCGCGCGATCGGAGTCGTCCTGTCCCCTTACGGCCTGCTGCTGGCCGGCCTGTTGGGCTCGCGGCTGCTTCTGGCCGTGTTCGGCTCCCAGGGGCCGGTCCCGACGGTGGTGAGCAGCCCGGCGTTCTGGCTGCCGATGACCTGCGCTGCGGCCCCGTGGCTGCTGGGTGAAAAGGCTCGCGGGAGTGAGCCGGTGGTGGCCGCGGTACGCCAGTGGTGGCCGGTTGCACTGGCCACTGCCCTGTTCCTCCTGGTCGGGGCCACGTTGGCGGCGTCCGGCATGAGTGCGGAACTGGCCCGCACCGCCGCGGGGCTGGGGCGTCCATACGTTGCGCTCGCGCCGTGGACCGGCGCAATGGGTGGCTTCCTGACAGGATCGACCACCGGCGCGAACGCCATGTTCGCCGCCAGCCAGGCAGGGGCCGCGCATTCACTGGGCTACTCCGTGCGCACCCTGGTCGCCCTGCATAACGTGGCCGGCTCGCTGCTGACGATGGCATCGGTGCCACGCGTCGTGTTTGCCTTGGAACTCACCTCCGCCGGAAGCAGTGCGGCGGGATCCAAGCCCGGACACTCCGAACTCCACCGGCTGCTCCTGACGATCCTGGGCGTCGACGCAGCCGTTCTCCTGGTCTTCTCGGTGATCGCTCTCATGGCCTGAACCCGCCCGACATAGCATGAGCGAAACCGTCCGGCTCACCTAGAGCCAGAGGGTGGCAAAGCGTTCGTGCCCCGGTCTGTCCCGCATGTAACCGTCGTGGACCATGCCCGCGCTGTAGGGCCCGTACCCCGGTGCGTCCTGCGATCGGTCCTGGTCGGCCATCGGCGTCGTCCCGTCCCCTCGTTCCGTGTTTCCTGCGGCTGTCCCCTCGTACTCCCAGCGTGCACCAGTCCGGCGGTCAGCCGGTGATCAGCATCGATGCCAAGAAGAAGGAACAGCCGGGGCAGCTGCCGAACCCCGGGCGGCACTGGCGCCCCGCCGACGATCCGGTGCGGGGGAAAACCACAGCTTCTACTTCATCGGCCCGTCGACGCGGCGATAGCCTTCGGCACCTACGATCTGGCCCACGACAACGGCTGGGGGAACGTCGGCACCACCCAGCTCGCCACCCTGGGCCTGGATCTCAACGCGGTGGCGCTGTGGAACCCCGCTACCTGGACGCCGCCGTGGCCCGGCCCCGCGCCGAAGGCCACGACATCAAGGACGAGGACGTCGTCCGCCTCTCCCCGCTGAAGGGCCGGCACATCAACTCCCTGGGCCGCTACCTATTCAACATCAAGGCCCGCGATCCCGGCCAGAGCCTGCGCCCCTTCCGTAACTCCGACGCTGCTGAGACGAAGCGGAATAGGCCTGACGTCCAGGGGTGTATCTGGGACGTCACGCCGTTTGTTCGCTGCTTGCTACCGGGCCCTGTGGCCGGGGGTGGGCAGGGTGCGCGGTCGCAAGCGCTCTCCCTGCGGCCCGAACAGGATCAGGTACTCGACCGGGCCGCCGGGGCCGGCATTCGCGACCCCGTGGGGATTGCGGGTATCGAACTCGGCGATGTCCCCGGCACTCAGGACGAGGTCCTGGTCACCGAGTGCGAGCCACAGTCGTCCGTACAGCACACACAGCCACTCGTAGCCGTCGTGGGAGACCTGCCCGGGGCGTGCGGGCGGGCTCTCGACGGCGGGCAGGACGTGCTTGTGGGCGTGCAGGCCGCCGACGTACCGGGTCAACGGCAGCACCGCTTTGTCATCCCCGAAACTCAGCGGCGCCGCAGCGCGCGGCTCGGCCGCGGGGGTGGGCGCGGTGCCGGCCAGCTCGTCCAGGGAGACGCCGTACTCCTTCGACAGCTGCAGCACCACCTCCAGGGTGGGCTTGCGCCGGCCGGTCTCGATCCGTGACAGCGTGCTTGGTGAGATGCCGGTCGCACAGCTGACGCCAGTGAGCGTGGCGCCATGCCGCTCGCGCGCGGCCCGCAACCGTGAGCCCATTGCCGCCAGAGTCTCGACTGTGCCGTCGTCGGTCACTCCTGCTCCCTTCTCACCGGCCGTGCTGCTTGGCTCTGTCCTGCAAGTTTGCCCGAATGGCAACGCTAATCGCATCGGGGACCGTCGCACCGCATGATCGATGTGCACCCCGCCCCCCGTGAACCGAGGAGAAACCCATGCAACCCGAGCCGTACGCAGAACTCCGCCACCGGACCATCGAGGCCCCCGCCGGCCGACTGCACCTGGTCGAGCAGGGCACCGGCCCGCTGATCCTGCTCGTGCACGGCTTCCCCGAGTCCTGGTACTCCTGGCGACTGCAGCTCCCGGCTCTCGCGGCGGCCGGATACCGGGCTGTGGCCATCGACGTGCGCGGCTATGGCCGCTCCTCCAAGCCCGTCGCGGCCGAGGCCTACCGGATGCTCGACCTGGTAGAGGACAACGTCGCCGTCGTGCGCGCCCTCGGCGTGGAGAGCGCGGTGATCGTCGGCCACGACTGGGGTTCCAACATCGCCGCCGCCTCCGCCCTGCTCCACCCTGAGGTCTTTAGCGCCGTCGGCCTGCTGAGCGTTCCTTACGCGCCGCCCGGCGGCCCCCGTCCTACCGACATCTTCGGCCAGATCGGCGGCCCCGAGCAGGAGTTCTACGTCTCCTACTTCCAGGAGCCCGGCCGCGCCGAGGCGGAGATCGAGCCCGACGTCCGCAGTTGGCTCGCGGGCTTCTACGCGGCCTTGTCCGCCGACACCATGCCCGCTCAGGGCGATCCCGATCCTCACTTCGTGACCCGGAGTGGTAGCGCCCGGCTGCGCGACCGCTTCCCCTTGGGGAAGCTCCCTGCCTGGCTGACCGAGGACGACCTCGACGTCTACGTCGGGGAGTTCGAGCGCACCGGCCTGACCGGCGCCCTCAACCGCTACCGCAACATGGACCGCGACTGGGAGGACCTCGCCCTCCACCGCGGCGCCCCGATCAGGCAGCCGTCCCTGTTCATTGGCGGCACCCTGGACGCCTCCACCACCTGGATGTCCGACGCTATCGACGCCTATCCCGCCACTCTTCCCGCCCTGTCCGCCTCCCACCTCCTGGAGGGCTGCGGGCACTGGATTCAACAGGAGCGTCCCGAGGAGGTCAACCGCCTGCTGACCGCCTGGCTCGCCACCATCCAGGGCTGAACCGCCGGGCACACCGGCGTCGCCCGAGCGAGCAGGCCCGGCGATCTCGCCGCCCTGGTCGCTCGGGCGACAGCCGGCCCGCCAGGACGTTCCTCAGCCCTCGCCCGGGGCGAGCGCGCCGACGTCGAGGCCGTGCGTACGCGCAGCGGCCGAACGAAGTGCCCCCATTTCCGGCCGCGCAGGCGACGCCCGCCCCGACTTCCCGATTGGTGCCGCAATGCCTCTTTCCTCCTCGGCCGAGGACCTCCCTGGACTGGATCCGCGGCGCTGGTTTGCGCTGACAGTGATCTCAGTGGCCACGCTGATGGTGGTGCTGGACGCCTCCATCATCAACATCGCTCTCCCGCAGGCACAGTCGGATCTGGGCATCAGCGACGCGAACCGGCAGTGGGCGGTCACCGCCTATTCGCTGGCTTTCGGCGGCCTGCTGCTGCTCGGTGGCCGCATCGTCGACTTCGTGGGCCGCAAACGCGTCTTCCTCATCGGCCTGGTGGGGTTCGCGGCCGCCTCCATGATCTCCGGTATCGCCACCACTGGCGCGGTTCTGTTTGCCGGACGGGCCCTGCAGGGCGTATTCGCCGCCCTCCTCGCTCCGGCGGCACTGTCCCTGATCGCGGTCACCTTCACCGAGACTCGTGAGCGAGCCAAGGCATTCGGCGTCTACGGTGCGTTGCAGGGCTCCGGCGGCGCCGTTGGTCTCATCATCGGCGGGGTGCTGACCGAGTACACCACCTGGCGTTGGTGCATGTTCGTCAATACCCCCATCGCCCTGGCTGCCGCCCTCGCAGCCCTGCCAACGGTGCGTGAAAGCCGGGTGGAAGGCAGACGCCGCTACGACATTTCCGGCGCCCTGCTCGTCACCACTGGCCTGGTCTCACTGGTCTGGGGCTTCACCCACGCCGCAGAGAAGGGCTGGTCCAGTGCGCTGTCCTGGGCCTTGCTGATCGCCGGTGCTGCGCTGATCGCCGCCTTCATCGCCGTCGAGCGGCGCACGGCTTACCCCGTGCTGCCCCTGCGCGTAGTCCTGGACCGTGACCGGGGCGGCGCGTTTCTGATCTCCCTGCTCACCGGCGCCGGTCTTTTCGCACTCATGCTGTTCCTGACCTACTACCTCCAGGCCAATCTCGGCTATCAACCCCTCCACGCGGGCCTGGCTTTCCTCCCCTTCTCCTGCAGCCTCATCGCCGCAGCCACGCTTGGTGCCGCGCTGGTGCCAAAGGTCGGCCCCAAGCAGCTGATGGTCAGCGGTATCGCCGTAGCGCTGATCGGCACTCTGTGGCTGCCCCAGATCGAACAGACCGGCGGCTACCTTCTCGTCGTGCTGCCCGCGATGATCCTGATCGGACTGGGCCTCGGAGCAGCATTCGTCGCCCTGCCCAATACCGCCCTGGCCGGCATCGACCCCTCCGACACCGGTGTGGCCAGTGCCATGATCAGCACAACCCAACAGATCGGAGGCGCGATGGGGCCAGCACTCCTCAACACACTGTACGTTTCGACGCTCACCGGGTTCCTCGCTGCCCAGGATGGCACGATCACCAAGGCGGTGCGCCTGGACGGATACGTCCACGGGTACCGCGTAGCCTTCATCGCCAGTGCGGTTTCCTTCGCCCTCGCCCTTGCCGCCGCCACTTTGCTGATCAAGAAGCCGATGCGTGCGGGCACACCCTCGGACGCACCCGTGCACGTCGGTTGACCGTACTTCCACGGCTTGCATGGCCCCCTGTCCGCGTGGGAGAGGCGATCCGACTGAGGGTCCTTCCGTAGCGTAGAGCCTGTGATTGCAGGGAGAGTTGAGCGTCGGAAAGGTTTGCCGGTGGTCCGGGGCGGGCGGAGATCGACCGACCCCACCGTGCCATCGCCGGGCGGTCTCGGTTTCGGCTATGAGTGGCGCCTGCTCGTCAAGGCGTGAACCGCTGTGGCGACGGCTAGCGCCGCGAACGTCAGACTTGCTGCACTGAGTATTGCCCAGGCGATTGGTCGCGAGGCGGGTACATCGGCGCCGTGTACATAGCGGATGACGAAATTGGCGGTCGCGGCGACGGGGAAGGAGTAGATCCAGAAACCGGTGCCGAACGACTGCTGCCGCAGGTGGGGCAGCAGAAAGACGATGATGAGGATGGTGAAGGCGACCAGGCCGGCGAACCCGTGTCCGACGGCATCGACCGGGCCGGGGTGTGCGGCCATCCAGGCCAGACCGCCCACGGTCGGCGGGATGCCGAATACGGCCAGAGTCGGCCGGGCCGGCACCGGCAGGGTGTTCGCCACCAGGCTGCTGAGTATGACCGTCCCGAAGGCGAGCCAGTACAGCAGTCCGACCGCGAAGGCGCCCTCCGCGACCTCGGGGAGCCCCAGCGTGGTCGCGGCGATGCTGGCGATGAAGGGTCCCGACGACACCGGCAGCAGATAGCCCGGGTGGAGCGGGGAGGAGCTGAGCGTTCCGGTGAGCCAGTGGGCCAGCAATCTGGCCGCGATCACTGCGGTGACCACGGCGAACACCGCGTACGCCCAGCGTGCGACGTCCATTCCGAACCGGGAGAAGTGCGCGGTGAAGAGCATGCCAATGATGGGGACATAAGCGAGTGCGAAGCCCTGCCCCGGATGTCGCAGATCGTTTATGAGGTTCGACCAGCGCGCTCCGCCGTGGCGTACGTACTCGGCCAGAAGCACCAGCCATACCAGCCCGCTGACCACGAAGAGCCCGTCGCTGACCCCGAGGGGAGCGGACACGGCCACCGCTGCGGTCTGCCACGCGCCGCCGAGACCGGCGGTGCCGAGCGAGACGGAGAGCAGTCCGATGCGCTTGGACCGCCGCCCTCGCCTCCGGTCGCCCTCACCGGGGGCGACCGCTGTGTCAGGCGAGGAGGTGGTCGGGTGTGTGTCCACCGGCGCGGTCCCGCTGGCCAGTGACTTCATGGGAGAGCCTCGTCCTCTTGTTCAGGGGTGGGAAGCTGCGGTCGACTTCGACGCGGCCTTGGTTGATGTGTGTGTGCAGCAGGTTGAGGGTGCCGGTGTGATCGAGGGTCCTGACCTCTTCGAGGAGGTGCTTGACGGGCGTGCCGGGCTCCTCGTTGCGGCGTCGGCATAGGTGGTCGCGGTAGAGGGCGACGAGGGTGGGACGGTACTCGGCCACCGGAGCATCCGCTCGGGCTGTTCGGCGCGGGCGCAGTGCTTGATGGTGTCCAGGGCCGGCTGCAGACGGCGGGCGCACTCGAGCATTTTTGATCCACTGCCCGCTGAGAGCGCTGATCAGGACCGTGCAGTAGTGGTGACGCTGGACGGTAGCTATCCCGCGTTGTCGGCGGTCATGCGGGGGGACAGGTAGATGGCTTTCGGTTCCGTGTATTCCAGGAGGGCTTCGGGGCCCAGCTCGCGGCCCATCCCGCTGTCCTTGACGCCGCCGTAAGGAGCGTTGACGTCGATCTGATAGCCGTTGATCCCGATGGTGCCGCTGTCGATCTGCCGTGCGACGCCGAGTGCGCGGTCGTGGTCGCTGCTCCACACCGAGCCGCCGAGTCCGTAGATGGATTGGTTGGCCAGCCGGATGGCGTCGGCGTCATCCTCGTAGCGCACGATCGCCAGCACGGGACCGAAGATCTCTTCCTGAGCGATCGTGGTGCTGTTGTCCACGTCGGCGAAGATGGCCGGCGCGACGAAATGGCCGCCCTCAAGGCCGTCGAGTCCGGTGGGCCGCTTTTTACCGGTGGTCAGGCGGGCTCCGTCGCTGATGCCCTTGGCGATGTAGGACTCGACTCGCTCCTGCTGCCGGGCGCTGACCATGGGGCCGATCTGGGTCGCGGGGTCGAGGGAGTTGCCGATGCGGGCCGATTCCGTGAGTGCGGTGTAGAAGTCGACGACTTCGTTGTACCTGCTGGACGGGGCGAGGATGCGGGTGCCGGCGAAGCAAGTCTGTCCGTTGTTGAGCAGACTCGCCCCGAACATGGCCGCCTGGTTCGACTCGAGGTCTGCGTCATCGAGGATGACGGCGGCAGACTTTCCGCCCAGTTCGAGGGTGACGCGGCGCAGCAGCTTCCCGGCGTTGGTGGCAATGTCCTGGCCGACCGGGGTGGATCCGGTGAACGAGATCTGGTCGACTCCCGGGTGGGTGACCAGGTAGGAGCCGATCTCGCGGCCGGCCGGCACGATGTTGAGGATGCCTGGGGGAAGGCCGGCCTCGATGACAGCTTCGGCGAGGACCCCGGCGTCCAGGACCGCGTCCGACGAGGGCTTCATGACCACGGTGCAGCCGGCCGCGAGTGCGGGCGCGAGCTTGAAGAACGCCAGGACCTCAGGGAAGTTCCACGGTGTGATCGCGGCGACCACGCCGAGGGGCCTGCGGGTGACGAGCGTTTCGCCGCGCAGGTCGTCCGACGGCGTCTGCATGATCATCGACGCGTAGAACCGCAGGAGCTTCTCGGGCACGGAGCCCTCGAACGACTTCGCGGTGTTGATCGGCATGCCCACCTGGGCGGAGACGAGTTCGGCCGTGCGGTCCGAACGCGCCGCGAGAGCGTCGGCCAGTCGCAGTATCGCCGCCGCCCGGTCCTTCGGCGCCCAGTGTGCCCAACCGCTCGGGTCGTCGAACGCGCGCCTGGCCGCTGCCACGGCCGCGTCGATGTCCCGCTTCGACGCGGCCGGGACACTGCCGATCGGTCGGCCGGTGTTGGCCGAAGTCACCTCGATGCGGTCCGTGGTTGCCGGGGCCTGCCACGCGCCGTCGATGAGGAATTTATCGTACTCAGCTATGTCCATCGTCTTGATCTCCGTACAAAAAGTTGGGTGTCACGTGCCGTGCGGGGAGAGCGTTTCCGCCCGGACCGCCGCACACGGCCGCGTCAGCGACCGACCTCGAGCACCATCCGAAAGCGCGCGTCGCCGGACATCATCCGTGCATACGCCTCTCCGGCCTGCTCCAAGGGAACGGTCTCGACCATCGGGCGGATGCCGTGGGCGTGGGCGAAGCCGACGTTGTCCTCGTTGTCGCGAGGTGTGCCAGTCAACGAGCCGACTATCGATCGGGCACCGAAGATGAGCGGCACGGTGCCCACCTCGATCGGGTCCTGCGCCACGCCCACGACGACCAGCTGCCCGCGGACGGCAAGCCCCCCGACCAGCGGCGACATCGAGGCGCCACTGCTGGCGGTGGCGAGAACGACCCTGGCCCCACCCAGTTCCTGCAGTGCCTGCCCCGGGTCGCCCTCGGCGGAATCGATGTAGTGATGCGCCCCGAGCCGAAGCGCGAGCTCCTTCTTGCCTCGACCACGCGCGATCGCCGCCACCTGGAACCCCAAGGCGCGCGCGTACTGGATCCCGAGGTGTCCCAGGCCGCCGATGCCCTGGACGGCGACGAGGTCACCCGTGCGCGCGGTCGAGGACATCAGTGCGTGATGCACCGTCAGGCCCGCACACATCAGCGGGGCCAACTCGGCCGCCGGTATGTCGTCCGGCACCGCGACGAGACCCGACGTCCGGGCCGTGAGGTACTCGGCGTACCCACCCTGCTGACTGTCTCCCAGCACCGGTTGGTCGGTGCAGTACACGAATTCCCCGCGACGGCACATCGCGCACTCGCCGCAGTGCCCGCCAAGGTAGCCCACACCGACCCGCTGCCCGACACGCCAACCAGAAACACCGTCACCGACCGCGTCGATCCTGCCGATGACCTCGTGTCCGGGCACCACGGGTACACCGGACGGCCGACTGCCGGTCATGTTCATGATCCCGGCCACGTCGCTGTGGCAGACCCCGCACGCCTCGACCGCGATCCGGACCTGTCCTGCCCCCGGCGGCTCGAACTTTCGCTCGACAAGGGTGAAATCACCGCCAGCGGTCGCCTCGATGGCGCGATAGCCGCTCATGACATCCTCTTGTCCTCGTCCGGGCCTTGTCGGGTAGACGTCCATCGCTTCACGAGACCGTGATGTCGGTGAGATCGATGGAGATGATCACCGGTTCGGCAACCTTCTGGTTGTGCTCGTCGGTGAGGTGCACCGAGCGCCTGGTCGGGAAGACGAGCCCGCCGAACGTCCGGTGCTCCCACGTGTAGTGCGCCGAGTCGCGGTCGGCGGCACCGAACACGTCGGGCCGGTAGTCATGGCGCCGGATGAGGCCCTTGGCGTCGATGTAATAGGTCTGCACCCGGCTGTGGGTGGCGATGCGGTCGGGGAAGGTCACCTGCAGGCGCCGCCAGGTCTCGCCGTTCTCCTCCCACGGCTCGATCTCCGTGGCGGTGAAGTCCGGCTCGGCGAAGACGAAGGGCTCCGTCAGATAGGTCCACATGGCATACCCGGCGAAATACGCCGCGTGCAGACGATCCCACGGCGTCTCGAGCGTGTGCCCGGCGAAGGACTCCCGCGGCCGGATACGCTCCTCCGTAACCTGGCCGTCGAGGGACTCGATCGCGACCCGGTCAGGGGTGTACGCCGCGCGCAACTCGGGCCCCGCAAAGGGCGCGAGGGTGGCCGACTGCCGGTGCGGGTCGAGGGAGATGCTGTACCGGTCGAGCACCCCGGGCTGGCCCTTGAGGCCCCACAGTGCGCCGCCAGCCTGCACCTCGGCCGTGATTCGAGTAGCGGAGCGCCAGCGGTCGAGGCCGCCGTGGGCGGCGATGACGGTGTCGAGAAGGTCAGACATGAGGGGGTCCTCCTAGTTCCAGCCAGTCCAATATGACCGGTCGTATTAAATGCTAGGAGTGGATCGGCCCAAACGCAAGAGAACGCCCTCATCGAGACCCGCTGGGCTGCGACGACCGGGTCGGTCGCCCCTGCTGAGCTTCCGGTTCACGACGGAGCCCTACATCGGTCATCCGGCTGGCCTCGCACGCGCCCGACCCCGGGTTTCGCGGCGCGATTGGCGGGCTGAACCCGCACCGGCGACGGGCATAGTGCCGGCCCGGGGCGTACGTGTGGGGATTTGCACCGGTGCCCATGGCGCGAGCTGAACGAGCCCGATGCCACCGCTTTACAGACCGCCTTCAAGTGATCGGCGCAACACTGCGATCTTGTTGATGGGCAGGGCAGCAGGGTGGATGAAGGCGTTGATGGGCAGGGCGTCCATCAGACGGTTGCCTAGAGGATCACCGCCCACCCCCTACAAGTGCGGGGGTCAACGAAGACCAGATCACCGACGTGCAGCTCCAGAAAGCGCATGCGATTGCAGCGCGGCCCTACGTTAATCGGCCGTCCGCAGTGCCTGTTGCCGACAAACCGGGTCGAGTAACCATGGTGTGTGGTCGAGCAACCAGGGTGTGTGTGGTTGAGCAACCATGGTGTGTGAATGGCAGCAGAGTTACTGTTAATGGGGGTAGAAGGCATTTTGTGCTGGCCGTGGCCGCTGCCTCGGCCCAAGGGTGCGTGCCAGGGCCCTCAGGCAGGAGGTTTCGCCTGTGCGTAACAGTCTTGCGCACCAGGCCGAGCGGGCGGAGCTGGCGTCGTTCGGCGCTGCGGCAACCTGGGATGTTGGTCGGTGGGCGGCTGAAACGGAGACGCTCGCGTTGGCCGTCCGGCACGTGACGGCGTTTCTTGGGGGCTTGGGGGGCTTGGTGTACCGATGGGACCCGGGTTCTGCCCGCCTATATCTCATGACGGTGGAAGGGCTTGCCCCAGGCACAACCGAGGCATGGGCGGAACTGCACGATGAACAGGATGTGGTGCCCGCCCGGGCCCTACGGAGCGGGCGCTTCACCTGGGTGGGTGACGACAGTCTCGGAATTGGGGCGAGCGGCGCGGCGGCGGTGCCCATACTCGGTGCCGACGGGCCGATGGGTGTGCTGTGCGTGCTCACCGCGGCGTCTGGCGAGCCGGATGAACTGCAGCGCTCGATTCTGGGCTCGGTGGCCGCTTGGATCGCCGCGCACTTGGAGGGTGTGCGCGGCACGCCACCAGGCATCGATGAGGCCAGCGCGGAGCGGACCGTCCGCATGGGTGAGCTGACCGCGGCGCTAGCCGAGGCGCTCACCTCGCACGACGTCGTTGAGGCTGTCGCGGATTACGTGATGCCTCCCTTCGGCGCTGACGGTCTGATCGTCTATTCGCTCGAAGGCGGCCGAGTGTACGTGGTCGGGTCTACCGGATACCCGCAGGAGTACCTCGATATGGTGCTGCACGGGTTGCCGCTCACCGAACATGCCCCGGTCCCTGACGTGCTACGCGCCGGTACCCCCTTGTTCGTCGAAACGCGTGCGGAGTGCCGCCGGCTCTGGCCGACGTGGCGTGGGTCGCGTCTGTCCCCGATGGAGGCGTGGGTGTTCCTTCCGCTGATCGCCTCTGGGCGCTCCATCGGTGTATGCGTGGTTGCCTTCCGCCGACCGAGGTCATTCCGCGATGAGCAGGAACGTGCCTTGCTGACGGCGCTGAGCGGTCTGATCGGCCAGGCACTGGAACGCGCTCGTCTGTACGATGTGGAACACGCCCGCGCGCAGGAACTTCAGCGCGGTTTGCTGCCTCGGGAACTGCCCAGCCTCCCTGCGGTATGTGCCGCAGCCCGCTACCTGCCTGCAGGCAGGGGTGAGGAGGTCGGCGGAGACTGGTACGACGTGATTCCCTTGTCTGCGGACCGGGTCGCCCTGGTGATCGGCGATGTCATGGGGCACGGGATCACGGAAGCGGCCACCATGGGCCGACTCCGTACTGCGGTCCGTACACTCGCCGACCTGGACATGCCGGCCGACGAGCTGCTGGGACATCTCAACGACCTAGTCAGTGACCTGGGCGAGGACTTCTACGCCACCTGTTTGTATGCCATCTTCGACCCGGTCACCCGGACATGCTCGTTCTCCCTGGCCGGTCACCCCCCGCCACTGGTCGTCCGACCCGATGGGGAGGTCCACACCGCCCAAACGGTCCCAGACCCGCCTCTGGGTGCTGCAGCTCCGCCGTTCGCATTGCATGAACTCTGCTTGCCGGAAGAGAGCTTGCTGGTTTTGTACACCGACGGCTTGGTCGAATCCGCTTCTCGCGACTTCGGCCAGGGAGTGGCCCAGTTGCGGCAGACATTGGCCAGCGTGGCGGCCCAGTTTCCCTACGCCAGGCCTGGAGACGTACGCGATGAGCCCCGGCGGTTGGAGGCTCTGTGCGACACGGTCATCTCGGCGCTGGTCCCCGACCATGAGCGGACGACCGACGACGCAGCTCTTTTGATCGCCCACACGCGAGGCACCTGTGCCGATCACATTGCCGTCTGCAACCTGCCCGACAGTCCCCAGGCGGCCGGACAGGCTCGTGCATATGTTCGTGAGCAGCTGGACGGATGGGGTCTTGATGACCTCGTCATGACCACCGAGCTACTGGTGAGCGAGATGGTCGGCAATGTGATACGGCATGCGAAGGGCCCCATTCGTCTGCGCCTGATGTACAGCCGCTCCCTTATCTGCGAGGTCTACGACGGAAGCCTGACCACCCCTCGTATCCGCAAGGCCACATACACCGACGAAGGTGGTCGCGGCCTGCAACTGATCTCGGCTGTCTCCTTGCGCTGGGGCGCCCGCTACCTCCACGATGGCAAATGCATTTGGGCGGAGCAGGACATTCCGTCCTGGGCGGCGTGATCCACAATCGGTCATGACGCAACAGCGAGGCGGCCAGGACCTGACTCCCGCACGTTCCTGGCCCAAGTAGGGAGTATCTTTCCGATCATCCGATCGCTGGACTGGTCGTGAGGGATGGGGAGATACCTGACGCCGAGTGGGCGGTGATCGAGCCGCTACTGCCGCCGATGGGCCGCGCCCGGGGCAGGTGGCGTGATCACCGCCAGGTCCTTGAGAGTATCGTGTTCAAGTTCCGCGCAAGTGTGCCCTGGAGGAGGGCTTGACCCTTGACCTTGGACACGACTCATGCGGCTGTGGCCAGCGTAGTTGATGGTGTGTCGAGTGCCGTCACGCCTCCCGTACCGTCAACAGCCCGCGCGACCAGCCTGATGCCGCCGTACCTGATCGACCGCGCCTCCCTCTCCCAGCAGCAGGCGACGCTGACGCTCATCGAGATGCGGCAGGGTCGTCTCGAACTTCGCTGCCAGCACTGCCTGTTTCCGGCGCGGTCCTGCTCGGCAAAGGTTTCATCAAGAGCACCGACCTCTGGGCAGGGCTTCAGGCGACGAAGGAGTCGAAGACGTTGAAGAAGTCGTCCAGCGGGGCCCGGCTTCGGGTCACCTTGGCCCGCAGTACCGCGCCTTCCCACGCATTGACGAGGAACTGCCCCAGCTGGCCAGGGGTGAGGGAGACCGTGAGCGCGCCCGCCGCACGGGCTTCCTCGAGGACCTGTGTGACAGCGGAGGTCCAGAGATTCAGACGGGAGTCGACGTTGCCGCGCATGGTGTCGCTCTGGTTCGCTAGCTCCCCCCCGAAGTTCCCGAACATGCACCCACGCCCGTAGGAGAAGCGCTCCAGATCCGCGGCGAGGTAATCAAAATGGGCGCGCAGCCGTGACACGGGCGGCAGGTTCTCGTCCCCCAGCATCTCCAACCTGCGGGAGGCGGCGTAGCGGTCCATGACCTCGCTGGCAAGGGCTTCCTTGTTCTCGAAGTGGTTGTACACCGACCCCTTGGGAACACCGGCCGTGCGGGCGATGTCCTGGATCCCTGTGCCGTTGAAGCCGCGCTCGTGGAAACACTCCATGGCGGCCTCGACCAACTGCTCACGAACGCTGGGCCTGGGCATTCGAACTCCCTTTCTCTCACGTTGAAGAATATGAACGGTCGTCTTGTGTGTCAAGTCGGACGCCCTGAGATCGGTGGCAGCGGACCGTCCGTTCCGACGGCCGGCGGGCGCGATTCCACCAGGCACGCTTGCAGGCCCGCGGCCGTCACAGGATCTCGTTCGCCGCCATGATGTCCGCCCGGCCAAGAGGTTGTCGGAACCCTGCGCGACCCTGGTGGTTAATTACTCAGCGTATCCAGGCACCGAAGGCGTCGAAGCGAGCGCACCCGCATTGCCGACAAACCAGACAGGATTCGGGACGCCACGACCCGCTGCTGTGACGCTGCGCCAATTAACCACCAGGATCCTGCGCCTGCCGAAAACCTCATCCGTCCAGGTGGGAGCCGGTGTGCACGGTGCGCGGGTTCTCAAGCACGGACGCTCGCATCGGTACTCCTCGCACGGCTGAAAATCACCCGGCATGATGGCCCATCGTGCTGCTGCGACTGGCTTACCTGACCGTGACGAACGCTTTCGCCGTGCTACGCCTCCTGCCCATGAGCGACCGGGACAAAGACGCGGAGATCCTCGCCCTGCGCCACCAGATCACGGTCTTGGAGCGTCAACTCGGTGGCGAGAGGGTTCGGTTCTCACCGAGTGATCGCGCGTTCCTGGCGGCGTTGCTGCACTGCTTTCCCTCACGGGTGCTGCGCAGGATACGGCTGGTGGTGCGTCCGGACACGGTGCTGCGCTGGCACCGCGATCTGATCGCACGGCGCCACGCCGCGCGCTCCCGGCCCGGGCGCCCGGGAAGGCCCCGGACTGTGCGCTCCATCCGGCTGTTGGTGCTGCGGCTCGCCCGCGAGAACTCCCACTGGGGGTATCGCCGTATCCACGGCGAACTCCTCGTTCTGGGCGTCACTGTGGCTGCCTCCACTGTCTGGGAGATCCTCCGGGAAGCCGGGATTGACCCCGCACCCGAGCGCGCTACGAGCACGTGGGCTCACTTCCTGCGCTCCCAAGCCGACGCCCTGCTGGCCTGCGACTTCCTGGAAACGGTCACCTTGTCCGGGGCACGGATGTATGTACTCGCGGTGATCGAGCATGCCAGCCGCCGGATCCGGGTCCTTGGCGCCACCGCGCACCCCACCGCAGCGTGGGTGGCACAAGCTGCGAAGAACGTCGTCATGGACCTCGAAGACGCCGGCTGCCGGGCCAGGTTCCTGATTCGGGACCGGGACGGGAAGTTTCCCTCCTTGTTCGACGCCGTCCTCAACGATGCCGGGATCGAGGTAGTGCTCAGCGGAGTACGGATGCCGCGCATGAACTCGATCATGGAGCGCTGGGTGCAGAGCTGCCGACGCGAGCTCCTGGACCGCACCCTGATCTGGAACCAGCGACATCTGCTCCACGCGCTACGCGATTTCGAAGACTTCTACAACGCCCACCGGCCCCACCAAGGCATCGCCAACGCCCGCCCGCTACACCCCTTGCCGACGCCGATCACCGATCCAGAGCAGATCGCCCGCCTCGAGATACGACGACGCCAACGACTTGGCGGCATCCTCAACGAGTACCAGCATGCCGCCTGAACTGGGCGGATGAGGTTTTCGGCAGGCGCAAGATCTTGGTGGCTAATTCGAATTCACCTGCTGTGAGCCGGAGTTGATCGCTGAGGAACGACGACTCCAGCGGATAGGATCATGCTGATCGTTGATCTCGTCGTGATTCCTTGGGGATCGGAGTGTGTCGTGTCGATGCAGCCGCAGTCCTGGCCTGAGCCGGATCCGCAGGTCGCGGCGGCGATTAGGGCGATGTATCGGGGCAGGCGGGAGGCACCGCTGGCGGTGCAGGTTCGTGACCGGCTCGGGGAGCTGTTCCCGGACGCGGCCTTTGCTGGCGCGTTCGGCCAGGTGGGCAAGCCGGGCTGGTCACCGGGGCGTCTGGCACTGGTCACGGTGCTGCAGAAGTCCGCGAACCTTACCGATCGACAGGCTGCTGACGAGGTTCGCGAGAACCTCGCCTGGAAATACGCACTCGGCCTGGGCCTGGAGGATCCGGGCTTCGACCACAGCGTGCTGTCAGAGTTCCGCTCGCGTGTCGTCGCCCACGGCCTGGAGGAACGTGTACTGGACCTGTTGCTGGAGCGCCTGCAGACCCTGGATCTGGTGCAGGCGGGCGGCAGCCAACGCACCGACTCCACGCACATCGTTGCCGCGGTGCGGGATCTGAATCGACTCGAGTTGGTCGGCGAGAGCGTCCGCGCCACCCTGAACGCGCTGGCCGCCGCATGCCCCGAATGGGTCGACCAGGTGCTGGTGGTGGAGGACTGGAGCCACCGCTACGCAGACCGGATCGACAACTGGCGACTGCCTGCCTCCAAGACCAAGCAGCACGAACTCGCGCTCGCCTACGCCGCCGACGGTTACACGCTGCTGCAGGCCCTCTACGCGCTCGCCTCGCCGGGGTGGCTGCGCGAGCTGCCCGCGGTGCAGACCCTGCGGTGCGTGCTGGTGCAGAACTACACCCGCACCGCCGACCGGGCCGGCAGGCTGCGGATCCGGCAGCGCGAGCGGACCGGGAGCGGCGGCGACGGCCTGCCGCCCGCCCCGGCCCGCTTGGCCTCTCCCTACGACACCGACACTCGCTGGTCCGCCAAGCGTGACCTGTTCTGGAACGGCTACAAGCTGCACGTCTCGGAGACCTGCCACCCGCAGGCCGACGGCGACCGGCCGACTCGCCCGAACCTGATCACCAACGTCACGACCACCTGTTCCACCCTGCCGGACAGCAAAGCCCTGGACACGATCCACCAGGCCTTTCGCCACCGCCACCTGCTGCCCGCCCGGCACTACCTCGACTCCGGCTACCCCAGCGCCGACCTGATCGTCTCGTCCGCCAAGGACTACGGCATCGCCTTGGTCACCCCGGTCCTGCTCGACACCTCCCGCCAGGCCAAGGCCCAACAAGGCTTCGCCGCAGACGACTTCACCATCGACTGGGATCGCAAGCGAGCCGTCTGTCCGACCGGAAAGATCAGCGCCACCTGGAACGACGTCGTCCAGGAGGGCGTGGCCAAGACCGTCGTTGCCTTCGCCGCCCTGGACTGCATCCCCTGCCCGGCCAAGGAGCAGTGCACCAGCTCACGAAAGGGCCGCCGGCTCAGCCTCCACCCCCGTGAGCTCACCGAGACCATCCGCACCGCCCGCGCCCAGCAACAGGACGGAACCTGGCAGCGCGACTATGCGCTCCGCGCCGGTGTCGAGGGCGCCATCCGCCAGGCCACCCACACCACCGGCCTGCGCCGAGCCCGCTACCGCGGCCTTGCCAAGACCCACCTCGACCACACCACGAGCGCCACCGCCCTCAACCTCATCCGACTCAACGCCTGGTGGAACGGCCACCCCCTCGACCGCACCAACCACAGCCACCTCGCCAGACTCCAACTCCGCCTCGCGGCATGACAGTTGGGATTAGCCACCAAGATCGCGCAGCGTCGACGAACGCGTAGCGTGCGGCTACTTCGTCTTCTGCTGCGCGAAGAAGGCGGTTGCTTTTCCCAGCACCTCGATCGTCTGCTCCTGCTCGCGGACCTTGCGCCGCAGCCGGACCAGCTCCTCGCGCTCCGCTGTCGTCAAAGCGCCCGCCGGCCCCTCGCCCCGGTCGACCTTCGCCTGCTTGACCCAGCCCCGCAGGCCCTCGGTACTGACCCCGAGTTCCCGGGCGACCTCGGCCACCGTCCGCCCAGAGGAACGGACGAGCTCAACAGCATCCTTCTTGAACTCGGCTGTGTACCGCTTGCTCGTATTGCTCTTCTTACTCACTACCTGGACTGCTTCCTCCGGGACCCATACGTCCCAGTATCAAGCTGTCCTGACCCCGGGGGGAACTTCAGAGGCGGGGGTCCACCAGGATCTTGACGGCTGTCTCGTTGTGGTGGATCAGGGTGTCGAAGCCGTCGCTGACGAGGCCGTCCAGGCCGATCGTCTTGGTGATGAACGGCGCCAGGTCGATGCGGCCCTCCTGCACCAGCTTGATGGTCTGCGGGTGGGAGTTGACGTAGGCGATCGTGCCGCGCAGGTCGACCTCTTTGAGGACGAGCTTCTGCATGTCCAGCGACGCCGGCTTGCCCCAGATGGAGATGACGGTGATGACGCCGCCCGGCCTGACGGCGTCGAACAGCGTGTCGAGGACGACGTTGACGGACGTGGCCTCGAATGCGACGTCCGCGCCCTTGCCGCCGGTGAGGCGCCGGACCTCCTCGGCGACGTCGGTGACGGCGGGGTCGATGACGTGGTCGGCGACCTTGGTGTCCAGCGCCTTCTGCCGACGCAGGGAGCTGAGCTCGGTGACCGCGACCTCGACGCCCATGGCCTTGAGCACCGCGCAGGTGAGGATTCCGATGGGGCCGGCGCCGCCGACAAGGGCGAAGTCGCCCGCCTTCGCGCCCGAGCGCTCGAACGCGTGGTAAGCCACCGACAGCGGCTCGATGAGGGCCGCCTGGTCCAGCGGGACGTCGCCGACCGGGTGCACCCACCGGCGCTCGACGACGATCTTCTCCGCGAGCCCGCCGCCGCGGCCACCCAGCCCGATGAAGTTCATGTCGGGCGAGAGGTGATACCTCGGGTTGTTCTCGCTGGTGTCGACGTCGGAGTGCAGGATGTAGGGCTCGACGACGACATGGTCGCCCGCCTTCAGACCCTCGACGCCCTCACCCACCGCGTACACGACGCCGGACATCTCGTGACCGAGTGTCACGGGGGCGGACTCGCCGGTGATCGGGTGCGGGTGGCCGGCCGGCGGGACGAAGATCGGTCCGTCGAGGTACTCGTGCAGGTCGGTGCCGCAGATGCCGCAGTACGCGATGTCGATGCCCACCGTGCCCGGCAGGACCGTGGGCTCCGGGATGTCCTCGATGCGGATGTCGCCCCGGTCGTAGTAGCGTGCAGCCTTCATTTGAGCTGGCTCCTTAGTGAAGTTTTTGCCTTACCTCGTACTGATTTTTTCCATGGAATGAGGTGTGGGGCCTCGTGCGGCTAATTCAATTTTAAACATTAACAGGTGTGATCACAGGCTCCCGCGTCACCCCTGGACCCGAGGCACTCTCGACGCCGTGGCGGGCCCGCAGCATGTGGGCGAGTCTCCACCAGGTGAAGGCATCCAGCTTGCTGAAGGTCCACTTCGCCACGGCATGACGGAAGTAGTTGGGCTCTTCACAGATGAGGGTGTGGCAGCCGGACCACACCATGATCTGAGTCGCGCGCTCCCTTGCCGTGATCTGTACGGTCGCTTGTACTAAGCCTTGATTGGTACGGCCGACCTGGCGGCCTGCTCGATCTTCGCGCAGTGGGCTGCACGGGCTTGTTCGTCGATCTGCTTCTCGTGTTCGGCGCGCAGCCCGGTCCGGCCGTCGAGGCCCTCGCGCAGGATGTCGGCGTGCCCGGCATGCCGGACGGTCTCGCTGAGTACATGGGTCAGGACGGCGAACAGGTTCGTGTTGGGATAGGGCTCGGGCCACCAGGGCACGTGGCCGGGGGCGTCGAGGGGAAGGTCGTTGATCGTCGCGTCCGAGTGTTCCCACGTGCGCCGGTAGAACTCGATGATCTGGTCGCGGGTCTCGTCCTCGGTCGCCCACTGGTCGCTGCCGTCGGAGTCCTGCCACCGGGGCAGCGGTTCCGGGGAAGGGCGGTCGAAGACCTCGCCGAAGTACCTGGCCTCGACGGTGGCCACGTGTTTGACCAGGCCGAGGAGGTTGGTTCCGGTCGCTGTCAGAGGTCGGCGGGCGTCGTATTCGGACAAGCCGTCGAGTTTCCAGAGCAGCGCCTTGCGGTCCCGCCGCAGTCTGCTGTGCAGGTTGTCCTTCGCGAATTCATCGATCATGCGGCATGAACCTTCCATGGGCTGTTCGTGTTTTCAAGATCCCGTACGTGGTCCGCAACGGCCGGCAGAGCCGAGGCGTAGGACTCCTAATGAGCTACCGGGAGTGATTCTCTGTCAGAGAGACGCGGTGGTGGGGGCGGGGTGCGTGACGGCTCGTGGCCGGCCCGACCTGCGACGGTTACTGCGCAGGAGAACCACACGCATGCCGGTCGGTGCCGTTCTCTGATCCCGTTGAGTAGTTCGGGACGGGGACCGGGGTGGTGGGCGGGTGCCAGGTGAGAATCCAGCCGGCGGTAAGCGCCGCCGCGCCGCCTGCCAGGGCGATTGCGCCGCCTGTTCCGATGACTGCGGCCGCCGCGCCGAAACAGGCCGGCCCGACGCCCTGCAGTGTCATGCCGCCGGAGCCGAGCAGACCGAAGGCCTGGCCCTGGCCGTCCTGCGGCAGGGCGTCCAGGAACGGCCGTTGCAGGCCGAGACCGTAGGCGAATCCGAAGCCGCAGAGCAGGAGAAGACAGGATGAGACGCCCACACCGGGCTCGGCAGCGAAGGCGACCAGCGGCAGTCCCATCAGCGCAATCAGCGGGACTACCAGTCGCTCCCGGGTGGGCGGCCGCAGCAGACGGCCCACCAGCAGGTCACCGACGAGCATGCCGACCGGCAGACAGCCCATCAGCACCGCGTACCAGCCGGGCGCGAAGTGGCGTCCTCCCGCATAGGCGACGATCAGGCCTTCCGCGCCCGCCACGAACGCGGGCGGCAGCCATTGGGCCAGCATCAGTCGTCGTACCGTGTGTCCGCGCAGCAGCAGGCCGGCGCCGTGCAGGCTTGCCCGGACGGCCCCGCCATCGCTCCGGGCGCTATCGGGTGTGCCGTCGAGCTCTCCCGGCAGTAGTCGGGGTAGCCGGATGCGGATGGCGAGCGCGCAGCCGAGGTAGAGGGCGGCGCTCACCGCGAGCGCCCGGTGCGGGCCGAGTACCGCCACGGTCGCTCCTCCCAGCGCCAGACCGAGCAGTTGCGCGCCGGAGGCAGCGATGTTGTTCAGTGAACGGCCCAGTACATAGGCATCGCCCTCCAGCGACTGCGCGACCAGCCGACTCGACGCGCCGCTGAACACCGGTGTGGCGAGGGCGACCAGCGCCACGACACCGAGGCTTGCCGCGACCGGCATCCGCACCAGGGCGATCAGCAGGGCGGCGGCGCACTCCAGGGCGTAGCCGCCGGTGATGAGCGCGCGGGGCGGCAGTTGGTCGGCCAGTGAGCCCAGCAGCAGCGAGCCGAACAGCTGCGGGATGAAGCCGATGCCGAAGGCCAGTGCGCTCAGCAGCGCGGAGCCGGTGGCTGCGAAGACCAGAACCGAGAACGTGGTGATCCGTAGCGCGTCCGCAGTAATCGCGATGGTGCGGGTTGCGAAGAGCAGCCGGAATCGGGGCTCGGCCAGCACCTCCCGGTAGGTGGCACGGGGGCTGGCCTGCGCGGGTTCGGCGGTTGGGGTCATGCCGCCCAGCCTCGCCGTGCGGCCACGCCCATCACCAATGATTCGTCGCTGGACGAATCTGAATAGTCTTCCCGCGGTAGCATCCCGGGGTGCTCCGCTTCGAAGTCTCCGTCGAGGATCTGCTGCGCAGCCGCTTCGCGCTGTCGCCCGCGCTGGACCTCTGCTTGCTGCTGCGCTCGCTCATCGGCCAGGGGCAGCCGCTGCCGCGAGCTTGGGCCGCCCGGCTCCTGCCGGCCTTTGAACGGCTGCGCCGCGAGACCGAACTGGACGCTGCCCTCGCTCTGCAGGCCCCGCACGGCGGGCCGAACTTCGTCGCCCCGCCTCCGCGCGGCCTCAACCAGACCTGGGCGGACGACCTGGCCGTGATCAGGGCCACGCCGCTGGAAGCGGCCCGCCTCGAATTCGCCGCCACCGCGACCGGCCCGTCCGCCCGCGATACCCGCGTGCGCGCGGTGCTGGACTCGACGGACGCCGTCTCCAGGATCGCCGAGGCGATGGACCAGGCATGGCACGAGCTGCTCGCCACGGACTGGCCGCAACTGCGCGCGATCTGTGAGCGCGATGTCGTGCATCGGGTGGGTGTGATCGGCGAACACGGATGGTCCACGACCATCGAGAGCCTGCACCCGGGCATCGCCTGGCGCGCCGGCGGTATCGAGATCGGCTTCTTCCGAGGCGGAACAGTCCGCCTCGCCGGCGACGGGCTCCTGCTGATCCCTTCGGTCTTCGTCGGGCATATCGCCGCCCACCTGGAAGACCCCTGGCCCAGGACCTTGGTCTATCCTGCCCGCGGCACCGCCGCCCTGTGGGGCGAACAGGAGACCGTCCCCCAACCGGACGCGCTGACCGCTCTGGTCGGCCGGGCCCGAGCCCGGCTGCTGGTGGTGCTGGACGCCCCGGCCAGCACCAGCCACCTGGCCCGAAGCCTCGCCATGGCACCCGGCGCGGTTGGAGACCACCTCGCCATCCTGCGAGGCGCGGGGCTGCTCGTCCGCGCTCGGTCCGGACGGTCGGTGCTCTACCGGCGCACCCCGCTCGGCGAGGCACTGGTCGCCGGTTCGGGCTGAGGGCTCAGATCAGCACAGCGGCTCTACGACCCGCAAAACCTCTCCGCCTACAGCTACACCCACAACGACCCCATCAACTACAGCGACCCCACAGGGCTCTGCGAAGACGACGGGACGGGGCACTGTGCCCCGGCGCGGAAGCCGAAGCCGAAGTCGAAGGGTAACGATGAGGGAGACATAGCGAGAGAGCGCGACAAAGCACGTGGCGCTCAGCAAGCAGTTCAGACTGCAGTTCGCCAGGCTCTGTCCAACGCTGGCGAGGATGCTTGGATAAACGCCTACAACCAGGACATACAGAAAATATACAAGACCAGAGGTGCCGCGGCGGTCGACGCAAACACTGTCCTCGCCACCGCAGTAAACGTCTGCTGGAAACACGAAGAACTCGCATGCCCCAAGGGGCTCAGGAACTACTTCCAGGACGTCGAACTCGGGCGCATGGGGCAAGTTGGCCTCTACGAAGACGCGGCCGGCCGCACGATTCAAGACGTTGTGCACGCCAATACGGACCTAGGCAGGGCCCTCAGGGCTAGCCCGTGCAATAGCTTCCTGCCGGACGCGGAAGTCCGCATGGCCGACGGAACCGTTAAGGACATCAAGGACGTCAAAACTGGCGACAGGATCCTTGCAACGGACCCCGAGACAGGGAAAACAGAAGGCCGCACCGTCCTGGCCACCATCATCACCGAGGACGACAAGGACTTCGTTGAGCTCACCGTCGATACAGGCGGAGCCGACGGAGAGATTGTGGCCACCGCCCACCACCCGTTCTGGTCACCGTCCCGACACGCCTGGGTAGATGCCGGAGGGCCTTGTCAAGTTGCGTGTGTGGAAGGTGAGTTGTGGCGTAATGATGGCGCTCGGGTGCCGTGCCGTGCGCGGTGCTCAGGCGTGCGCGGCCGCGCCGGTGACGGTCTTCCAGAGGCGGAATCGTTCGGTCATCTCGGCACGGTAGTCACTCGCTGTGATCAGATGCCGGCGGGGCCGGAAGAGTGTCGAGATCCTTGAGAACGCGGCGAGGAATCTTGGCGCCGCACCCGTTGAGCGGAAGTTCTTCATAGCCCTCTCGCGCTGCCTCGTGGGCTGATGGCTGTTCTCTGCACGGTTGTTCAAGTACTTCGAGCTGCGGTGCTCCACCGAGGGCATGACCTCGCGGTGGGCGACGCCGTAGCTGCGGAGCTTGTCCGTGACGAGTACACGGGGTACGTACTCAAGATCCTTCAGCAGCTTGCGGAAGAAGCGTTTCGCAGCCCGGCCATCACGCTTGCTCTGCACCAGAATGTCCAGGACGTTGCCGTCCTGGTCGACGGCCCGCCAGAGATACCGCCTCTTCCCGCTGACTTTGATGAACACCTCGTCCATGTGCCACTTGTCGCCCGGGCGGGGCCGGCGGCGACGCAGGTTCCGGGCGTAGGCGGGGCCGAACGTCGCGCACCAGGCACGGACCGTCTCGTACGAGACCGTGATGCCCCGCTCGAACAGGAGCTCCTCGACCTCCCGATACGAGAGTGGGAAACGGTGATACAGCCACACCGCGTGACCGATCACCTCGGCCGGGAACCGATACCCCTTGTACGACGGCGACACCTCGGACTCCACGACCGGCCCCTCCCGCAACGATCACCATCAAGAGCCTCCCACGCCCCTTCGGCAACCTGACAGAGCCTCCCACAGCCATGGCAACGGGCAGGGACCGACTGACGTCCGCGTTGAACGTCGCGTCTGTCGCTGCTGTCAGAAGCAACAGGCCAGCTCCCAGGAACAGGGCGCGTATCGCTAGCATGAGTCCTTGGCGCCTTCGAGTCCGGCCATGTACGTGAAGGCTCCCGCGCCGAAAACAAAGGGCGCGTCACCTCCTGACTGGCGAGCTGAGATCTTCCCCAGAAGCCCTGCACCTCCCCAGCCTTCGTCTGCACGGACAGTCTGACGGCTCTGTCGTGGTAGACGGTATCGCCGAACTGGGTGCGCTCTGACTGTCGGTGGAAGCGTACGGCACTGCTGCGTGATCAGGCGGCCGCCGCTCAGCGGCGTTGGGTGTAGCGCATGGTCACGAGAGATGCGGTTCCGACGGTGGTGCCGATCAGCATGGCACTCCACTGAGGATCGTCCTGGTAGGCAACCAAGAGTGCGGCCATCGGGAGGATGAGTACGCACATGGCGATAGCGAGTGGCCAGTCAAAGGTGATGAGCTCAGATCTGCTCGTGGGCGCGTCGCTGTTCTGCCTGGCCTTGACCAAGTGCCTGGCGAGAGCAACAACGTTGAAGAGCAGCACAACAGCGACACTTGCGACGGCGACCTCGGGGTAGTCCCAGCGGACCGCGAGCGAGAGAACAACTGCGCAGAAGAGAAGTGAGGCGGCCTTCCACCACAGCAGTGGGCTTCGGAACTTAGCCATGGGACCTTCCAGCCTCCTCGTGCCGGATGGTGCTGTGGCGGGCGATGAAGTGGTTCGCCCGCCACAATTCGCGGGCGACCACGACGATCGGGGGGACCTCGGGCCCGGCACACGCGAGCACGATCCGGGCCCGCAGGGCCAACGCCTGAGCCGTCGTAGCCCGACGTGTCCACCGCTCCAGCGCCATCTGCTCTTCGGCGGACAGCAGTAACGGTTCCAGCTTCGGACCACGACGAGGAATGGATGTACCAGCTGCAGAAGTCACACAACAACTAACGATCAACTACCGACGCGGGACACTGGTTGCTCAGAAACACACCCAGGCGTACGGAGGTGCCGTCGGGGAGTTCTTCGATGTGGCTTCTCTCGACGGTGCTCCTCCGTTCCTGCGCTGACCTCGGTCCGTCGGCGTAGGCCGGTGGCTGATCGAGGGCAGTGCCCCCTGTGCCATGGGTAGAAGGAGATCACTTAATGTCAGTGGCCTTCAGTTTCCCGTCCCTGAAGGTCCATACTCTTGTGTGATGTGTTGCCTGCCATCCTTCCTTGGCAACTAGGGGCCCCTTCATCCATGCCAACATGCCGGGTACCCCTTCTTCGAGGAGCGCTCTCCTCGCCGCCTGCTTGCGTTCGATGCGAACGGGATTCACCGAGACCCAGAACCCCACGGATTCCGGATGCACGCCGCCTCCGTAAGTCCTTGACTGGGCCGCAGTCCATAGGGCAACCATGATCACGGATGTGTCTCCAGTGGTCGACGAACCGAACGTGAGGTTCACGATTTTGGCCGACGCAGGTTCGATCGCATCCCGCATTTCACTGTGCGTCACAGGCCACGCATATCCTCGCGGCAGTTTCTTTCGGGTCACTCCAGCTTCCTTACTTGCGATTGAGGTGCTTTTCGATCTGCTTCCACTCGCCCGACTGATGATCTGTGGGGTTTTGTCGGTGGTGGTTCGGCAGTGTGATGTCAGTGGGTTAGGCGGGGGTCTGTTCTGTTCAGTTTGTTGTGGTTGGTGATTCGAGTGGTGACACGTATACCGGTCTGGGGCTGATGCTTTTGGTGATGGTGCAGGTCAGTTGGTTGCTGGTCGGTATGACGTGTCCGGTTTCACCGCCCCGCCTGTCACTGCGCCCAGTCGTATCCGAGTTCGGCGAGGGCGGCGAGTTGTTGCTCGCTGAGCCGGTCCCGCCGGTTCTTCTGGTTGCTCAGAAACACACCCAGCCGCACCGATGTGCCGTCGGGGAGCTCTTCCACGTGCTGTCTTCCGACCACGGTCTTCCCCTCCCGCTGGATGTACTGAGCGAGGGCTGCTACGCCTCGCTGGAACGCTTCGCTACCGCGTGCCGCGCCAGTTCCTGCCGGGCGCACTGTAGGGCCGCGAGAGGGCCGTGCAGCTGGTTTGACGCCTGCCTCGCCCAGGCGGTGTTGCTGTTCCGGGTTCAGGCGGGCCCAGTCGCGTTCCTGCCGGGTGAGCCAGCGTCCGATGTCGTCGCCGCGGTGCGTTACCCCGGGCACGATCTCCTGGAGGCCGGCACCGCCCGCGAGGAGCACCTTCAGGCCGGTGTAGTGGCGTTGCCAGTCGACGGTCCACCCCAAGGCCCCCGGATTCCAGTCCGGGTCGATCGCGACCAGCTGCTCGGCTCGCCGGGCCGCGCGCTCGGGGTCCTTGCCGAGGCCGCCCGGCCGTCGGAGGTTGGTGAGCCATTGCCCGACGGGTTTGTCGAGGGCGGTCGCGTGCCGCGGGGCAGCGAGGGTGCCGGCGTCCGCGTAGTAGGCGCGGGCGGCGGCGAGGTTTTCGGCGAACGCCGTGTCGGCGGTGTCCCAGATCATGCCGAGCTCTTCCAGCTCATCTGCGCGGGTGCTGGACACGGTTCCGGCCCGGTAGGACCGCCTCTGGTCGGACAGCCACCGGCCCAGCGGGTAGGCGCCCTCGGTGTGCTCGTACGGCACGTCCAGGTGCCCCTCCCGCTCCTGGTAGCGCCGAGCGGTGTCGTAGCCGCGGGCCCAGTCCTGGCGTTCGGTGTCAAGGATCTGGAACTTGACCCACTTGGCGACCATCACCGGATCCCTGGGTGCCGCGAACCTGAGAAGCAGCCGCGACTCCTCTTCACCTTCCCCTGGTTCGGGGCCGATGTTCTCCGACGGATCTACAATCCGCTTCTGGCCTTCTTGAGGAATTGCGAGCATCTCGATGGCACGTTCATCATGTGCCCGAAGTCCTTTTATCTAGGGGTGGTTCGGGTGTGAGGGATGTTTGTTTGGGCTGTCACCTGCGGGAATGATTGCGAGGCAATCTCGGGGTGAGGGTGGGGGAGTGGTGGTTACGTTCGGCACGTGGAACGGATCTACGTGGGGGAGCGGGCTGTTTGTCCGGCAACGGGCATAACCCGGTGGGTGGTGGTCGATTCCCGGACCGGTCCGCCCTCGTCCCCGACCGCCAAGGTCAGATGGTGCGGTCGACGCCGCGGTCCCGTGAACCCGACCACCAGGGCATCCACGGTGTCCGCGTGGCGATGATCGCCTCATCCCGGTTGATGTACCCGAGCCCGCTTTTGTAGAGCCCGTATCCGCCGCGGCGCAGTATCGCTGTCTCACCGGACCGCTTCGGCTGGATCTTCCACGCCAGCTCGGGTCGCGCCCGCTGCCAGAGCGACGGCACCAGCGCCGCCCGGCGCCCAAGAGCGCGGGCAGTTCTACAACTCCCACCGACCCCACCAGGGCATCGCCAACGCCCGCCCACTGCGTCCCTTGCCGACGCCGATCACCGTTCCGGACCAGATCGCCCGCCTCGACATACGGCAACGCGACCGCCTCGGCCACACCCTCCACGAGTACCAGCATGCCGCCTGAACTGGACGGATGAGGTTTTCGGCAGGCACAGGGCCGGAGTCTGGCATAACAGACAGGCCCCCGTCCGGGATGCCATGGGGGAAGCGTCCGGGCAGGAGGGTGGGCGTTACTGAGCGGGGGAGGGGGTCTTCGACATCCGCCAGATCCGCGTGATGGTCTCCCGATATCCCGTATGGGATGGATGCTCTCCTACGTGGGAGAATGCCCAGTTCTGGGCCAGGACGACGTCCTCGTGGGTGTCCCCTTCTGCTCCGCACGTCGTGCACTGAAATACGTGGATGGCCTCCGGGGCCTCCGCTGCTGTCTCCCGCTTCAGGGCCCACACGACGAACCTCATAACCGAGTGCTTCACCGGGCGATCCTCCGGCCGTTCGCCACCGCCACGCGGCCGGGCAGCGTGTCTGACGCCACGGCCGCCCGCACCTGACCCTCCGGCATGCCCTCCGCCTCCCCCGTCTGATCATCCGTCATGTCCGATAGTATCCGTCGGTAACAGCCGTTGGAAGCTTTCCCGATGTCTGCCGTCGACACCTCACGGACAGCCAGACAGGCGCCCGACGCTGGATTGCCGCGTACAGCTCGACCTTCGACAGGCATGACCAGCACCTTTCACCAAGAGCATCCCGATGCTGCCCCGGCAAGAGCCCCCATGCCTCCCAAACTCATCCACATCACCCGACCGTGGATCGAGGTACCTCCCAAACTCATCGATAAGTGGCGTCACTACTGCTCGATAAAGCCAGCGGGCCGACGGTGTTCTGTCCGGCATCCTCGCGCGCGGAACCGAATCAATCGCGATGCCGTCGAAGGGGCAATTGAGCTGCTGAAAGGCCTAACCGTGACGAAATCCGGCATGTACCTGCTCGTCGCATCCGCTGCGCTTGCCCTCGCCGTGGTCGGCTGCGACGCAGGGTCCACACCGGCCACCGCCGGACGCGGTGGCCAGGCAAAGGCAGCCCGATGGTCCGAACCGCATCGGTATTCCTTCCGGCTTCTCTCCGAGTCCGGAGAGCGGAGCGGCCTTGGGGAGTACCGGATCACCGTGGGAAACGGGAAGGTCGTCAAAGCGATCGGCCTCGACGAGCCGGCCCGGCGCACGGTCGAGGAGAATCCGCAGAATGTCCCGACGCTTGGCGGTCTCCTCACCGATGTCCAGAAGGCCCGTGCAGGCCAGGCTGAAGTCGCGGAGACGGTATTTGCCGCAGATGGACACCCCACTGAGATTCACATCGACTGGCTGGACAATGCCATCGATGACGAGGCCGACTACCTCATCACCGAATACCGCGAACTCCCCTGACTGGCGCGGCAAACTGCCGTCTACCGCGGGGACCGGCGCCTGCCCCACCTGTCACTTCCTGTTCGAAGATCCGTTGACCGTACAGACCCTCTGCTGGCTGGTCAGTCGGCCGCTGGGGGTCGGTGTGGGCCGGGGACAGTTGCCGTGGTTGTTGTACTTCGCTGCTGTACAGCACGACGCGTTCCCGCTTGCCCGCCCTACGGTCGTACTCGTGCACAACACGGCCGTGTGCCCAAGTTGTTCAGGGAGCCGCTTGCAAGTCGGGTGACGTCGGTTCGATCCGGTCACGGACCCTGCGGAATCTTCACAGGCTCACCTTCCGCGTGCGAGAGTCCGCCCATGACTGACATAGGCAGACGACGCAAGCTCGGTGCCCTCGCTGGCGTATGCATCGCTGGGGCCCTGCTGCCCGGCATCACCCTGGGTGCGGAAGACGTGGACGTGCCGCTCTCACTCATGGTCGCGGCCCTCGTGGTCATGCTCCTCACCCAGCTCGTCTACGTCGGACCGTCCGCCCGTGTCCCGGCCCCGGCCCTGCTGGCCTTCGGCCTGGCCGGATTCGTACAGGACTCGCTCATCTGGTGGCTGCTTTCCTGGCTGGGCGGGAAGTTCGCCGAGCTGGAGGTCGAGGGCTTCGGCACGATCCTGCTTGCGGGATTGATCACGCGCGCCTCGATCCTCGCGTTTTCCCTGATCGGGGCGGAGCCGACGGCGGACTGACAACCTGCGAGGCCACCCCGGCCCCACGTCGACCAGGACGTGCTGCGGCGCCCCGTGACGGGGGGCTCTATGTCCTTCGTCAAGATTGATCACGACATCACACAGGCCCGCTGAAGGTGAGGGGGGCGGTGTCGGTGGCGGCTGGGTGGCCGGGGGAGCCGGCGAAGGTGGCGGTGTAGTGGTTGGTGGTGTGGAGGGTGGAGGACACGATGGTGTTGGTGAGGGCGACGGTGCCGCCCACATCGGTGGTGGCGCTGCCGAGGGTGACGGGGCCGGTGGCGGGGTTGGCGGTGAAGGTGATGGTCTGGTTGGGGATGGGGGTGCCGGCGACCTGGTCGGTCAGGGTGGCGCTGAGGGTGGGGATGTAGCGCTGCCTGGTGGTCAGGTTCAGGCGGATGACGGCCGGGGTGGCGGTCAGTGTGGTGGCGGCGGAGACGTAGGTGAATCCGCCGGGCAGGCTCACGCTGCCGTCCTGGTTGGTGACGGTGACGTCGGCGGGGCCTGGGGTGCCGGGTGGGGTGGTGGCGATGAGCGCGGTGCCGGCGAGGTTGTAGAACAGGTTGGTGGCCGGCTGGCCGCCGATGGTGGCGGTGGCACCGAACAGGTTGGTACCGGTCAGGGTGACCTGCGTGCCGCCGGCGGCGCTTCCCTGCGTCGGGCTGATGGCCAGCGTGGGCGGGACGAGCACGGTCACGTCGTTCGAGCCCTGGTTGGCGACGTAGATGCGTCCGTCGGGTACGACCGCCACCCCGAGCGGCCTGTCTCCGACGGGGATGGGCGAGCCGAAGACGGTGTCGGTGGCGGTGTCGATGACCGTCACATTGTTCGAGGTGGTGTTGGCGACGTAGGCGCGTCCGTTGGGCGCCACCGCCACCCCCCACGGGTCGGTCCCGACGGGGACGGTGGCGATGACGGTGTCGGTGGCGGTGTCGATGACCGTCACGTCGTCCGAGCCGACGTTGGTGACATAGGCGCGTCCGTTGGGTGCCACCGCCACCCCGAACGGGGCGGTCCCGACGGGGACGGTTCCGGTGACGGTGTCGGTGGCGGTGTCGATGACCGTCACGTTGATCGAGCTGACGTTGGTGACATAGGCGCGTCCGTTGGGTGCCACCGCCACCCCGAGCGGGGCGGTCCCGACGGGGACGGTGGCGATGACGGTGTCGGTGGCGGTGTCGATGACCGTCACATTGTTCGAGGTGGTGTTGGCGACGTAGGCGCGTCCGTTGGGCGCCACTGCCACCCCGAGCGGGTCGGTCCCGACGGGGACGGTGGCGATGACGGTGTCGGTGGCGGTGTCGATGACCGTCACGTCGTCCGAGCCAAGGTTGGTGACATAGGCGCGTCCGTTGGGTGCCACCGCCACCCCATGCGGGAGGCTTCCGGCGGGGACGGTGGCGATGACGGTGTCGGTGGCGGTGTCGATGACCGTCACATTGTTCGAGTTCTGGTTGGTGACGTAGGCGTGTCCGTTGGGTGCGACCGCCACCCAGAACGGGGCGGTCCCGACGGGGATGGTCGTCTGGGTTGCCAGCGATGCCGCGGCTGCGGGCTGCGGCGTGCTCGCGACCGCCGCGAGGGCGGTCGGCGTCGGCAGTCCGAGCTGCGAGAACAGTTGTGCGATGGCGTTCATGGCGGAGACCCCTTGAAGGGTTCGGGCGGGAGTCGTGTGGCCTGCAGTCGGCAACGCTGAGCAGCGTCGGCCAAGGCCGGAACCTCCCGGGAGGGGACCCATGGGCGGCCCACCGAATGAGTTCACCCGGCTTATCCCCCGCTCACCACCACACCAGACATACAATCTCAAACCATCGGTGGCAACAGGAGCGTTGTGGGGGCGCGTGACGCTCCGCATTCACACCCCCTTCAGAAGCGAGCATCCAGAGCATGGAGGGCCGGCAGCACATCAGGCAGGAGGCCGCCTCAGCCCGGATCCACCGGCTTGATGCCTTTGGATAGCTTCTCCGAAAACGAGGAAGTGCCTTGTGACCTGCGATGATGGGAGTTCTTCACGCTTCCAGCACGGACGATCAGCAAGGCACTTCCGAGATGCAATCTTCCCATGCCGCAGCGAGGGTCTCCGCACGGTTTGATGAGCGGACTTCGGCAGGGTCGGCGCGGCACGATATTCACCGGCGCCGTCTGTCCCGCTGGGGACGACGCCACCGGAACGCCGCAGTCGGCCACTTCGTACGCCGCCTCAGCTACGGCGGCGGCATCACCGCCGAGAGTGCGCTGAGCTACTCGCTCCAGCAACTCTCGTGACGCGGGTCTGGCGCCAGTGGTCGCTCAGTTCTCCGCGCAGTTGAGGCAGCGGTTCCCGTGAGCCGAGAGCGGTGAGGAATTCGGGCACGGTCCAGGCGATGAGGGCGCCTTGGCGGGAGAGGTAGAACCCAACTCGGTCGATCCGGTACGTGTCGTCGTAGTCGAGCAGCAGGTATCCGGCGAGCTGCTGCACCTCGGCGCGGCCGATCTTGTGGGGGCGGGTTGTGGCCTTGCAGTCGATCAGAAGCCCACCCACGATGAAGTCGGCATCCGCCCCGCCGAGATCGCTGCTTCCGGCGAAGACCGGCCCGCACGCCCTGCGCCCAGCAGGCAGTCGGCGCAGCGGGGCGAAGGGCTGCTCGGCGAGCTGCATCTGCTCAGCAATGTCCTCCAGCACATACACCGGCACGGCCGTGGTCAGCTCTTCGAGGGTGGTGTGTTCGTCGGCCTGGGCAAGCAGGTTACGACGTCGCGGGAAGACGCCGCTGCGGTAGACCGCCTCGAAGTAGCCCGCCACGTGACACAACCGCGTCAGGTCTTCCTCGTTCAACAGCGATCTGCCGTCGAGGTGGGACTGCAAGAGGGCGAGCAGCCGGGTTCCGGCCGTGTGTAGGGCCGCGCGAACACCGGCACCCGGGGCCCCATCGAGCGGGACAGGGCTCCCGATGAGGCGGACGCCCTGGACGACGGCGAGTCCAGGGTCGCTGCCGAGACTGAGGCGCAGGCGGTAGTCGATGGTGTGCCCGAGTGCCGACCAGTCGGGCCGCCGCTCGTCCATGGGCTGTACCGGGTGCGGCAGCTCTCGCAGCCGCTGCAAATAGGAGCCGACCACCTGTTCTGGGCGGGGGAGATGCCGCGCCATGAACACTGACATTGGAGATCGCGGGTACTCCAGCTGCCCGGTGAGCGGCAGCGCCGCCAAGGGAACTCCCTGCGGTGTGCTGTCCGCCGTCGCGGCCGAGGGGCGCCGGAGCTGCGCCTCGGCCCATGCGATGCCGGCGGTGTCCAGCTGTGCGCGGGCCCGTGTCACAGCTACGTAGATCAACCGTGCCTCAGCAGGATGCACGCCACGGGCCGAGGCCTGCTCGTCCACCGGCGTGAAGCCGTCGCCGATCCGCACGCGGTTCCACTCCCTGCCCTTGGACTTGTGCACCGTGGACACCACGACGCGGGCCTGGCCCTCGTCGACCATCCCGTTAACGGCCGCGACAATCTGCTGGGGCCCGTACGTATCGACCAGCTCCACGATCGCTTTCAGCTCGGCGGCCGCGGAATCCTGCTCGGCATACTCCTGCACCTCGCCCCACGACGAGAACAAACACAGCTCGTGGTGCGATGTCCGCCGGCCCGCCTTCAGATCGATCGCCGCCTGGGCGATCTTCAGTAGCGGCCCGCCGCCGCCGGCCAGCGCCACCGGCACCCTCTGATCCAGAAAACGCAATACCTCGGCGAGCGCGTCCGCGTTACCCCGGCACAACACCGCATCCGGCACCTCCACCCGCCCCAGCCCGGAGGCCCCCGAGGCGTGCCCCGTCAGCTGCATCGTCGACTCCGCCGCACGTAACCACCGGTTCGCCACATTCGCGATAGCAGGACCGAACCGGAACGATTGCGTCAACTCCAGGCGCTGCCCCGGAAACGAACTCATGATGTCCTTGGCCTGCCGCCACTCGTAGATCTGCTGAGCGGGATCCCCGACACACACCCGCTGAGCGTCCTGAGCAAGGAAGATTTCCTCCAGTACCGGATTCGTGTCCTGGGCCTCATCCAGCAGCACGAAATCCGCCGGCAACACGGGCCGGGTCAACGCCCACATCTTCAGGTAGTGATCGTGCTTGAACGGCAACGTCCCCTGAGGTGAGCAGATGTCGTCCCACGCCCAGCGGGCCCGGCGCAGCAGAACCTGCGCCAGATACTGCACCCCATTGTCATCCAGCCCGTTCACGGGCCCCAGATGCCGAGCCGCTACCTGCTCATCCGTGCTCCAGCAGAACCGCTGGACCATCTCCATCACCAGCCGCGCTTGAGTCGTCGCCCTGATCCGCCTCTTGCCCACCGCCAGATCCCGATCAAGCCCCAGCAACTGCGCCGTGCGCTTCAGCGGCATGTGGCGAGAGGCGTTCAGCCGGCCCTGAAACTGTCGGCCGACCGCTCGATGGGCAAGCGAGTGGGACGTGCTGCACCGCACGTTCCACTCGAACCGGCTCTTCGCCTCCTGAGCGATCGGCTTGTTGAATGCGACATACAGGCCACGCCGACGGGTCGCCGATCCCATCATCACCAGCGTCGACGTCTTTCCCGTACCGGCCCCGGCAACCAACGCCAGGTCCGCTCCAGAAGCGAATGCGTCCCGCGCCGCTTCCTGCTCCCTCGTCGCCTTCAACCCCACGCCGAACCCCTTCCAACCCGCCCGACCATCGGTTCATCGCGCACATGGCCTGGCCTGGCGCCCTGAAGGAATGCCTCGCCGAAAACCTACGCCTCTGCGCCGCGCCGCAAGAACACCTCAACCCTGAACGACATGGTCTTGGAGACGAGAAATGGCAGCTTGAGCAACAGGAAACCGACATCCTGCATCGCATGCTCGGACTCCTCAGCTACGCCGCCAACCCCCGCCACGTAGACTTGACCGATCACCCTGAACTCCTCAAGAGGATCATCCGCCTCTACGACGAGTCCCAGCAGCACAGTCGCCGCTGACGTCATCAGGGAAGCGTCGCCGGGCGGCGTATCGACCGCCTGGCGATTGGTTGCGACTACGGCATCACCTACATGGCGCTCCAGGTGGGCCACCAGCCGGAGAGGCTCCTCCAAGTCGCCGCGTCCGGAGGCGGCTTGGACCCAGCACCGCATTGCGAGGGCCCGCACGGGCCGGCCCGCCGCGGCGAACCGCACGAGCGCTGTCCCGGTCCACGCGCCTGTACGGCGCCGCCCGCCCGTCGAGGCCCGGTGCGCCCACATCCGGCACTATCCACGTTTCCCTGAATTCAGGTTTCTGTGTATCGTCTTTGGTGTGCTGAATCTCGCGCAAGACATCGAGGTGCTGGCACGGTTCGGCCGTGCCCTCGCCGACCCGATCCGCTGCCGGCTGCTGCTCGCCCTGCGTGCGGCTCCCGCTTACCCGTCCGACCTGGCCGACGCCATCGGCATTTCCCGCACGCGTCTGTCGAACCATCTGGCGTGTCTGCGCGACTGCGGGCTGGTCGTGGCGGTGCCCGAGGGCCGCCGTACCCGCTACGAGCTGGCCGACCCCCGCCTGGGACACGCGCTGGACGATCTCCGCCAGGCCGTCGTCGCGGTTGCCGAGGACAGCACCTGCCCGGACACCGAGGAGAAGGGCTGCTGCTGATGGCCGCAGAGGTATCGCTCGACCCGGCCCCCGCACGCCGGGAGGTCCTGGCCCGTCGTATACGACTGCTGGTTGCGGCCACCATCGCCTACAACGTGATCGAGGCGATGGTCTCCCTCACCGCGGGAACGATCGCGTCGTCCTCCGCCCTGGTGGGTTTCGGTCTCGACTCGATCATCGAGGTCTCGTCGGCAGCCGCGGTCGCCTGGCAGTTCTCGGCCCGCGAGCACGCCGTGCGCGAAGCGCGGGAGAAGAAGGCGCTGCGGATCATCGCGGTGTCGTTCTTCGCGCTCGCCGCCTTCGTGAGCGTGGATGCGATCCGCGCTCTGGTGGGCAGCGGCGAGGCGGAGTCGTCGATACCCGGCATCGTGCTGGCAGCCCTGTCGCTGGCCGTCATGCCGTTCCTGTCCGCAGCGCAGCGGCGCGCGGGGCGGGAGCTGGGGTCGGCCTCGGCGGTCGCGGACTCCAAGCAGACGCTGCTGTGCACGTACCTTTCGGCCGTGCTGCTGGTGGGCCTGCTCGCCAATGCCACCCTCGGCTGGTCGTGGGCGGACCCGATCGCAGCGCTGGTGATAGCGGCGATCGCGGTCAAGGAGGGCCGGGAAGCATGGCGGGGCGACGGCTGCTGCGCACCGACCGGTCTGAGCACGATGAAGGCCGGTACCGACCCGGCCGTCGACCAGGACGCCTGCGGCTGCGCCTCGGGGTGTGCCTGCTGCAACTGACCTGACAGTGCTGCCGCTCGCAGGCAGCCAGGGCCTTGGGCCCAAGCAACTTGACAAGGGGGATGGTTCATCGGCCCCCTGAGCGACACGGAACAGCTCAGGGGGCTTCCCAGCGCGCCCGTACGCGCCTCGGGCCACGTCAGATCGTGCCGATCGGTGGCTCTTATCCGGCCGGGCAGACGGCCCGGCACTCAATCGTCTTCTTCTTTTGCGCCCTGCTGAGGAGCATCCATGGCAATGCCCGGCACCACCGCAACTGATCAGCCATCGCCCGGCAACAGCGGGCTGGCACGCAAACGCTGGCTGGCTCTGGCCGCACCCGTCTTCGGCCTGATGATCGTCGGTCTGGACGCGACGATCCTGACTGTCGCCCTGCCGACTCTGGCCACGGAACTCGAGGCGACCACCACCGAGTTGCAGTGGTTCACCGACGGTTACACCCTTCCCTTCGCCGGCCTGCTGCTGCCGCTCGGCGTGCTCGGCGACCGCATCGGCCGCCGACTCGTCCTGATCGGCGGACTGCTGCTGTTCGGCATCGGGTCCTTGATGGTCCTGGGAGTCGACAGCCCTGACGGTTTGATCGTCGCCCGCATCGTCATGGGCGCCGGCGCTGCTGCGATCACACCCTTGGCGCTGTCGATCGTGCCGCTGATGTTCCCGCCGGAGGAGCGTTCCAAGGCCATGGCCATCGCCACCGCCGGGTTCGCCCTCGGACTCCCACTCGGCCCGCTGGCCGGCGGATGGTTGCTGAACAACTTCTGGTGGGGCTCGATCTTCCTCATCAACATCCCCGTCGTCATCGTCGCCGTCATTGGCATGCTCCTGTTCGTGCCGGAGACCCGCGACTCGAACGCCAAGCGGCTCGACCTCATCGGTGCCGCCCTGTCGCTGCTGGGTGTTTCGGCGTTCGTCTACGGCGTCATCGAGGTCCCGAACGCCGGCTGGGACGACCCGATCGTCCTGCTGACCATGGTCGGCGGCCTTGTTCTGCTGGGCCTGCTGCTCGTATGGCTGCGCCGTTCTGCGAACCCTCTGGTGGACCTCGGGTTCTTCCGCAATGCCCGCTACACCTGGTCCAGCGTCGCGATCTCCGCGGTGATGTTCATCCTGTTCGGTGTCCTGTTCGTGGTGCCCCAGTTCTTGCAGCAGGTGCAGGGCAAGGACGCCATGGACACGGGCCTGCACCTGCTGCCGATGATCGGCGCGCTGATCATCGCTGCGGGCATCGGCGGCCGGCTGGTCGGCAAGATCGGCACCAAGGCCATCGTCGCCACCGGCATGGTGCTGTGGGTCGCTGGTCTCGGCATGGTGGCCACGGTGGATCCCGACACCGACTTCACCGTCACCGGAACCGCGCTGGCCATCATGGGCCTCGCGCTGGGCTTCACTATGCCCACCACGCTGGACGCGATCCTCAGCTCCCTGCCGGCTGACCAGGTCGGCGCCGGGTCAGCGCTGGCCAACAGCATGCGCCAGATCGGCGCCTCCGTGGGTGTGGCGGTCCTGGGCAGCTCCCTGAACTCCGCCTACCGCAACAACGTCGATGACGACATCCCTGCCGCCCTGCCGGAGCAGGCCCGGGACGCGATCCGGGACAACGTGGCCGGCGCCATCCAGGTCGCAGAGAAGCTCCCGGCCGCCCAGGCGGGCGGCATCGCCGACTCCGCACGCGATGCGTTCGTGGCCGGTATGTCGACGGTGTCGCTGATCTGCGCCGGCCTGGCCGCGGTCACCGCGGTGGTGGTGGTCGCGCTGCTTCCGGCCCGCGACAAGGCACCGCTGCTGACCGAGCCGGCCGGGGCGAAGGCCAAGGCCGAGAGCGCGACACCGTAAAGGCCCCTGGCCGCCCGGCCCGTGCCGGGCGGCCAGGCCGGGTGCGGTGCGGCTTCATCCCCCGTGCCGTGCCGCGCCCACCCGCTGCCGGGCACGGCCGCCCCCGTCCGGCCCGGCAGCCTGGTCCATCCGGCGCGCTGCCGATGGGCAGCGCGCAACGCGGAGGGGGTGTACACCCATTGGGAGCACACCCCCTCCGCATTACTCTGCACGCCCGGCCGGGGCTGCTTGTCAGCTGGACTGGTGTTCCTTCTCCAGCGTCTCCTTCAGACGCTGAAGGGTGACCTTCATGGTTTGGCGGTTGTGCGTGGCCCGGTCGTGGATGCCGCTGACCTTGGGGCCGATGAAGTGCATGAACCAGCCGCGCTGGTCGATCCACGTCTCGGTGACCTTGGTCGCCTGGCCGGAGTCGAGCGGCTCGAACCGGTAACTCCAGATCGCGACCCGCAGCCCCGCGCCGCGGGCCAGGAAGGCGAACCGCTCGCCCGGCTCGGCCGCGGTCACGGTGCACTGGGTCGACCAGGGCCGCTTGGCGGAGCGGTTGTGCCCGGTGAACTTCATACCCGGCCGCACCCCCGGACGCAGGCCGTCGTCCTTGACGTCGGCACCAGTGCATTCGGGGCTCCAGCGGCCCATGTTGGCCACGTCCGTCACCGCTTCGTACACGACGCTGGGCGGCACAGCGATCTCTATGGACTCGGAGACTCGCGCTTCCATCGGTAACCCTTCTCGAAGACGCTCTCGGCTCAACAAAAAAGCCCTCACGGGAGGGCGGTCATCGGCAGATCCAGGTACACGCCGCGGCCAGGACGCCGACGGCCGGCAGGGCGGCGGGAGCAGCGGCGACGGCGCACGCCACGCAGAAGACGGCGGAGGCGGTCAGGGAACTGCAACATCGGTCGTTGGTCAGCAGGTGGCGGCGCCGGGCCGCGACCGGGCAGCCGGAGTCAGCAGCGGGTTCGGGGCTCTTGTCGTACGCCATGCGGGCCAGCGCGCTCGCAATGGTGTGACGGCCGCACTTGACCCGGGCCGCGCAGTCGGCCCGCATCTCGATCAGCCCGTGAAAGCGTTCGGCGAAGCGGACCGCGAACGTGCGCTTGGGCAGCGCCGCGCACCACGCGTCGCTGAACTGGGTCAGCAGGTGGTGGCGCTGGCGCAGGTGGGCCTGCTCGTGAGCGAGGACGGAGTCGACCTCTTCACGGCTGAACTTGGCCAGCACCACGTCGGAGATGACGGCGTGACCGCCTTCGGGCCCCGGCACGCTGTAGGCAAGGGGCTGACGGCTGGGCAGTATCACGGCCCGCAGGTGCTGCACCGGCCGACCGAACAGCCCGAGCAGGGTCAGATGCCGCTTGCGCCGCTCAGACCCCTGGCGGTGGATCCTCGTGTAAGCGCGGATCACGCGGGCCACGAAGGCCCAGGCAACCACCACAGCGGTCAAGTCGACGGGCAGCCACAGCGTCTGGTGCTGGGAGATTTCGCCGAAGTGCACGATCAGTCCATAGGTGGCGAACAGCAGGCCGGTCAGCGCCCCGATGCACCCTGCGAACCACAGCGCCAGCGCCGCGCACGGAGCCCGGTAGGGCCACTTGGCATGAGTGACGACGGCTGAGACCCCAGCCAGTAACAACACGGACAACAGCACAACACACAGCGCATCCACGTAACCCCCCGTTACATTGGTCCACTTGTTCTCGTCCGCGCGGCCGGCTTCCACCCCTGGAGCCAATTGCCGCCCGGCGTCATCGCCGGCGGCCGCGCGGGGTCTTACGTCAGGCCGGCGTGTCGCGCTCCTGCTGGCCGAGGGTCTCGGCCAGGGCGGCGCGGGCCTGTGGGCTGATGACGTCGACGAACCGCAGCATGGCCTCGTGCTGGTCCCCGGCGATACCCAGCGCGTCGGTCATGAGCTCGGCAAACAGTTCCTCCCGTGTGGCGACCGCGCCGAACCGGTGCGCCCGGGCCTGCGCATCCTGGGTGACCAGACCCTTCTTGGCCAGGCGCTGCAACGTGGTCATGACCGTGGTGTAGGCCAACTGGCGTCCCGCCAGTGCCTCGTGCACCTCGCGCACGGTCTGCGGTTCGTCGGCATGCCACAGGCAGTCCAGCACCGCTCGCTCGAGGTCACCCAGTCTCGCCATGGCGAGCAGCATAGGACATCAGCCGATCCTTGACTATCCACGTAGTACTACTGCAATAGTAGGTCGCGCCGCGGTCGAGTGCTTCTCAAGCCAACTACCCAACCGCGGCACGCAGTTCTTGCTGCTCAAATCCAAGGGGGATTCATGGAACTCGCTGCCATGCTCGGCTGTCCGGACGTCGCTTTCCGTCAGTCCGAGAGCGGGTGGGAAGCCTCGGTGACTGCCGCGATGCGCGGCTCGTTCGCCGAGCACGCCGAGCACAACGCCTTCTACCGCGCCCAGTGCGAGGCCGCCGGAGTGAAGGCCGAGGACATCAAGACGCTGGCCGACCTGGTGAAGATCCCGTTGCTGCCGGTTCGCATGTTCAAGCAGCCCGACGCGCACGTGCTGATGACCGCTCCGCTGACCGACGTCGAGTTGGAGATCCGCTCCACCGGCACCGGTGGCGTGCCCAGCGTCGCCCGCCGCGACATCACCACGGTCAGCCGCGTGATGACCGCGATCTTCGCCCAGTACCGGGAGTTCTTCCAGGTCGGTAAGGGCGCGGGGCTGTTCCTGTGCCCGTCGACGGCCGAGACGCCGGAGATGGGCATGGTCAAGGCTTTCAACGTCCTCAACGGCCTGCTGGATGACCACGCGTACATCGTGCGCGACTACGCCTTCGACCCCGAGGAGGCGATCGCCCAACTGGACAAGTGGGAGGAGTCGATGACGCGGCACATCATCGGCCCGCCGTTCCTCGTCGGCCGGCTCCTGCGCTTCCTGGAGCTGGAGGACATCACCCTCAAGCTCGACCCCGAGTCGCTGATCATCACCCTGGGCGGGTGGAAGCGCTACACCGGCGAGTCCATCAGCCGCGAGGAGTTCAACGCCAAGATCGAGAAGTACCTCGGTATTCCCGCGGACCGGGTCCGTGACATGTACGGCATGATCGAGTCGAACATGCTGGCCATGGAGTGCGAGCACCACCGCAAGCACGTGCCGCCGTGGTCCTACATCTCGATTCGCGACGTCGAGAACACCGATGTCGAACTCGCCCCCGGTAAGACCGGCGTCATCGCCCTGATGGACGCGCTGTCCACCGGCTACCCCGCGTTCATCCTCAGCGAGGACGTCGGCGAGGTCGACCACACCCCCTGCCCGTGCGGCCGCACTGGCCAGACGGTGTCCTTCCGCCGCCGCCTGCAGGGCGCCGAACTCGGCTGCTGCGCGGTGAGCATCGAGAAGTTCATCGACAGCCAGGAGATCGTCGCCGAGTGCGAGGTCCCCGCCGCCACCACGCCGGTGGAGGGCTGACACCATGCCGCGCTACAGCCCCACCGTGGTGGACCACTTCACCAACCCGCGCAACGCCGGCGAGCTCGACAACCCGGATGTGCGCGCGTTCATCGGCAACCCGGTGTGCGGGGACCAGATCATGCTCACCGCCCGCATCACCGACGGCGCCGTGGCCGAGATCCGCTTCCGCGCCCACGGCTGCGCCGCCTCCCTGGCCACGGCCAGCGTCATCACCGAAGCCGCCCTGGGCGCCAAGCTCACCGAGATCGAGGCGTGGGACGACGAGCGGGTCGAGGCCCTTCTCGGCGGCCTCGCCCCCGACCAGCGGCACGTTGCCGCGCTCGGCCGACAGGTGGCGCACCGCCTGGTGACCAACCACCGGGAGGGAGTGGACGATGACGCACCTCTCATCTGTGCCTAGCCCGTCCCAGCCCACCACGGGCGGAACGGGCGTCTACCTCGACCACGCGGCCACCAGCCCCGTCTGCCCCGAAGCGGCCGACGCGGTTCTGCACGGCATGAGCATCACGGGCAATCCCTCCAGCCGGCACGACGCCGGCGACGAGGCCAAGGAAGCCCTCGACACGTCCCGCACCCAGATGGCCGCACTCCTGGACTGCACGGCGGACGATGTGGTGTTCACCGGCGGTGGCTCCGAAGCCGACGCGCTCGCGATCTGCGGCACCGTCCTGGCCGCCGCCGACCGGCGCCCGGTGCATGTGATCACCACCGCGATCGAGCACTCCGCGGTCCTCGAGTCCTGCGCCATGGCCCGCGAACTGGGCGCCGAGATCACCATCCTGGTCCCGGACTCCCGAGGCTGGATCGACCCGCAGGACGTACGGCGCGCGCTGCGCCCGCACACCGTGCTCGTGTCGGTGATGCACGCCAACAACGAGACCGGTGTCCTCCAGCCCATCGCCGACATCGCCCACATCGCCCACGAGGCCGGTGCGCTCATGCACACCGACGCCGTGCAGACCGCGGGCAAGATCTCTCTTGCCGGCATCGGCGCGGACCTGGTGTCCGTCTCCGCGCACAAGTTCTACGGCCCCAAGGGCGTCGGCGCACTCAAAGTAGCGCCCGGCGTGCGGCTGTCGCCCCTGATACGCGGCGGCAGCCAGGAGCGCGGCCTGCGCGCCGGCACGGAGAACGTCCCCGGCGTGCTCGGCATGGCCGCCGCAGCGACCGCGGCCCTGAAACACCTGGACGATCCGGCATACCAGGAACACCGCCATGCGCTACGCACCCACCTGCTCAAGGGGCTTGAGGAGGCCGGTGACATCGCGGTCAACGGCGAGGGCGCACCCACGTTGCCGGAGACGCTGAACGTGTCCTTCACCGCAGTACGCGGCGACACCCTCGTCGACGTGCTCGCCGTGCACGGCATCTGCGTCTCGGCCGGCTCCGCCTGCCACGCCGGCAGCGACGAGCCCTCCCACGTGCTGACCGCGATGGGCATCGGGGCAGAACGGGCCCGCAGCGCGGTGCGGTTCAGCCCCGGCCGCACCACCACGCTGGAGGCCGTCCGGTTGGCGGCCGCGCGGACCGTCGACGTCGTCGGCAAGCTCCGGGCGCTCGGCCCGGCCGATGCGCCGCAGCCGATCCACGCCTGAGCGGAACGGCACGTCCGGTCCTTAGCACGACACACCAAGCAGTACGGGGGCACTGAGCAGTGAGTATTGACGTGACCGATCAGTGGGAGCTGGCCCCGCCGCACACGCAGCGGGAAGCGGCGTTCGTGGCGGTGCCCGATCCCGCGGCGGCGGCATTGGTGGGGCTGGACGCGCCGGTTCGGAACCTGCAGATGCTGGAACTGCAGATCACCGGTGGCGCCACCGAGATCTACCTCGCCCACCGGCCACCGGCCGAGTCGGGAAGCAGTTTCGACGCTTTGCCGGGCAAGCGGGACGGCGATCCGACGCAGGTGTCCAACCGGCGCCTGCTCAAGGAGATCATCACCCAGGCCCATGCGGCCGGCATGAGAGTCCACTTGTGCGCGGACGCCCCCGCGGTCGCCACGGGCGACAAGGACGCGTTCTTGACCCATGTCGCCCAGGGCATCGACGCGGGCGCCGACACCGTGGTCGTCGGCACCCTGCCCGCCGCCCGCTGGATCGCCGAAAGGCATCCGGGCGTTCCGCTCGTCGCCGGCACCCACCTCGGGGTGACCACCGTCGCCTACGCCCAGCGTCTGCAAGAGGCGTACGGGGTGCGAAGGGTCGTAGTCCCGCACGCCACGACACTGGACGAGATCGCCGCGTTCTGCGCTGTGGACGGCCTCGAGGTCGAGGTCCCCGTGCAGACCGGGTCCGGCGCAAACTGCCATGCCTGCCGACTGCCCGACCAGGCCGGCTCCGGTCTCGGCTGCCGCGCCGGCTACCAGGGCACCCCCGCACCCGAGGAGGCGGTTGCCGATCTGGGCGGGTTCCTCGACGGGGCATCGGACTGCGCCCTGTGCGACGTGCCGTCCCTGGTGGCGCTCGGGGTGGCGGCGCTGCAGATCCCCGGCCGGGAAAGCCCCATCGTCCGCCAGAACGCCAAGATCACCCAGATGTACCGGCGGGCCTTGAACGGGGTCGCGAAGGGCTGGAGCACCAAGCAGACCATCGCCGACATCGACCGCGTCGAGCTGATGTGGCAGATGGGCTGGGTGCCGCGGATGTGCGAGCAGCAGCGCTGCCGCTTCCGCGACACCGCCCACCGCCGCGCCCACGTATAGAAGGGGGACAGATTCATGACCATTGAAGTCCGCCTGACCACCCCCGACCGGCTGGACGAAGTCCTCGGCCTGCCCGTCGACGCGGTGAGCATCGGGCAGGAAGGCTGCGCGGCCAAGCTGCCGGACGAGGCCACGCTGCACCGGGCCGTGGACCGCATCCGCCAAGCAGGACTGCGGGCCGGTGTCGTCCTGCCAGCCGCCTGGCAGCGCACCGGCGCCCAACTCGTCGACACGGCGCTGAGCTTGGTCGGCCAGGGGCCGCTCACGGTGACCGTCAACGACCTCGGCACCGCCGCCACCCTCGCTGGCACCGCGGGCTGCGAGCTGGTCGCAGGGCTCGCCATGCTGCCCGGCCGGCCGCATGATGCGGCCGAGACGCCGCGCCGCTCGCTCGAGCCGACCGTGTTCGAAGAGGCGTACCTCCAGGAACTCGAAGCATTCGGCATCGCCATGGTGGAGGCCGAGGCGGCAGCCGTCGTCCCTGAGCGGGACGGCCTGGTGGTGCGGCGCCTTGCCGATGTCACCCCGCTCGCCTGGGCACGCTCGTGCCCCACCGCCCGCCACCACCAGCTGGCCCCGCCCCACTGCGTAAGCGCCTGCGATACGCCCACCGACATGGTGGCCACCCATCGCTGGCAGCTCGGCCACGGACACCGCGAACCCATCCCCGTCGCCGACCGGCCCGCCCAAGTGCCGCTGGTGGTGTACGGCAATGCCGTCTACGCCACCACACCCACCACCGCCGAGGCCGCCGGCGGCGATGCCATCGTCGACGCCCGCTTCTACACCCCCGAACAGCTGGCCACCCGGGTGGCCTCGCTGCGGCCCACCGTGTCAGCGGCGTCTTTCTAGGAGCTTTCATGGTTGACCTTGCATTGAGCAGTGACCAGCAGGACATCGTCGACCAGGCCCGGGCGGTCGCCCGCCGCTGCCTGGCACCCCGGGCCGCCGAACACGACCGTGACGCCGGCTTCCCGGCGCAGAACTTCGCCGACCTCCACGACGCCGAACTCCTTGGCCTGCTCGTGCCCACCCAATACGGCGGCACCGGGGCCGACCTCACCTCGTGGGGACTGGCCATCGCCGAGCTCGCCGAAGCCTGCGGATCCACCGCACTGATCTTCGCCATGCACTCCGGGGCCGCACGCCTCCTGGCCGCAGACGCCGCGACCAACCCGGTCGCTGAACGCATCCTGAAGGAAGTCACTTCCGAGGGCAAGCTGCTCAGCTGGGGATTCTCCGAACCCGGCACCGGCGGCAACATCCTCAACCCTCAGCTGCGCGCCACCCCGGACGGCGACGAAGTCCACTTGGCCGGCACCAAAGCGTTCTGCACGGGCGCCGGACACGCCGACTACTACCTCATCAACGCCCACAGCGGCGAAGCCGAGTTCCGCCGCAGCCAGACCATGGCCGTCATCCCAGCCGGACACGGGGGCCTCACCGTCAAGCAGACGTGGGACGCGATGGGCATGCGCGCCAACAGCGCCAACACCCTGCTGCTGGACTGCCGCATCCCCAGTGCGAACTGCATCGGCGGACCCGGCGGCGGCATGACACGCCTCACCCACGCCCTGCCCGCCCTCATCCTCGGCCTCGCGGCTGCCTCCCTCGGCATCGCCCGCGCCGCCCAGAACTTCGCGAACGACCACGTTATGCGCCGCAAACTCGCCCCCACCGGCCAGCCACTGGCCGCGTTCCAGGGCGTGCGGCTGCATGTCGCCGACATGGCCACCACCGTCCACACCGCCCGCCTGTCGCTGCTACACGGCGCGTGGACGGCCGAGAACGACCCGCTCGAAGCGCTCCCGGCGCTGAACATGACCAAGTACATCTGCAACAAGGCCGCCATCGCCGTCGCCGACACCGCCATGCAAGTCACCGGCGGCCACGGCTTCCTGCGCGCCAATGCGCTCGAGCGGCACTACCGCGACGCCCGAGCCGGCGCCGTCATGGGCGCCAACCTCGACGCTCTGCGCGACATGATCGGCAAAGCAGCCCTCGGCCTCGACCCGCGCAGCGACACCATCACCGCACCCACAGGAGAGACCCGGCCGTGACCACCACACCCGCTGCTGCCACCCCGACCGACGACGAGCTCCTGGCGGCGCTGCGCGAAGCCCTCACCAACATCCTCGACCCGTCCGATCTCGCCCACGTAGACCTGCCCGGGATCGACCGGAGCACGCCGCTGCTCAGCCTGCCGCTGGACTCCATCACCCTGGTCGCCGCGATGAGCCGCATCGAGACCACGTTCCGCGTCTTCATCCCCGAACAGAAGGCGTTCGCCTTCACCCACGTAGGCGACCTCGCCGACTTCGTCCGTGAGCGGGTGGCGGCCAAGGCCGCCCGCACCGACAAGTGAAGGACCAGGCCATGGCCATCACCACGGTCGACCACCAACCGCTGCTGGACTACCGCACCCTCAGCGACCATGACGCGGGCGTCACCTTCCTCGACTCGCGCGGCATCACCGCAGAAGTCACCTACCACCAGCTCGCCGACCAGGCCAGGGGAGCCGCGGGGGCACTCCTGGCCCGCGGGCTCACGCGCGGCGACCGCGTCCTGCTTCCGCTCGGCACCGGCCCCGACCACCTGACTGCCCTGTGGGGCTGCCTGCTCGCCGGCCTGGTTCCATGCACGATCGTCGTCCCGCCCAGCCCAGGCGACGACACCGCGACCGGCACCCGCCAGTTCCGTGCCGTCGTCACCGTCACCGAACCCGCAGCCGTCATCACCACCGACTCGGATACCGCTACCGCCCTCGCCACCGAAGAGGGGCCGCTCTACCTGACCATGGCGGACCTCGAGCATCCACCCGCACCCGACGAGCAACTGCCCGCCCCACACCCGGACGATGCGCACCACATCCAGCTCACCTCCGGCTCCACCAGCGCCCCCAAAGCCGCGGTACTGACCTACGCACAGGTCAACGCCAACGTCCGCGCCATCCACCAGGCGCTCGAACTGGACGCGGCACGAGACCGGGTGTGCCACTGGCTGCCACTCCACCACGACATGGGCTTCATCCTGTCCCTGTCCACCCTGACCCGCGGCGTGCCGCTGGACCTCATGCCGTCCATCAGCTTCCTGCGCGACCCGCTGTCCTGGCTGCGGCACATCTCCCAGCGCGGCGCCACCATCACCACCGCCCCGCCCTTCGGATACCGCACCGCCACCGACCGCTTCCGCCGCACACCCGACACCGACCTCGACCTGTCCACGCTGCGACAGGCGTACGTCGGCGCCGAGCCGATCCCGCTCCAGGTCCTCACCGACTTCCGCGACACCTTTGCCAAGCAGAACCTCGGCGAAGACGTGATCATCCCCTGCTACGGCATGGCCGAGACCGTCCTCGCCGCCACCATGTCTCTCGACCGGCGCCCGCCCGGCGACCTGTCCTGGGGCCGCGTGAAAGCCCTGCGCCTGGACCGCGAAGACCTGCACCACCACAACAAGGTCACCGACGCCACCGCAGACCGGCCCTCGCTCACCGTCATCGCCTGCGGCCAGCCGCTCGGCGGCCTCACCGTCCACATCCGCACACCCGACCGCACCGCCTGCAGCGACAACGAAATCGGCGAGATCCACCTCCAGGGCGACTCCGTCATGGCCGGCTACCTGAGCCCCAGCGGCACAACGGCCCCGGCGGCCGACCGCACACACGCCACCGGCGACCTCGGCTTCACCCGCGACGGCGACCTCTACATCGTCGGCCGCGTCAAAGAACTCCTCATCGTCAACGGCCGCAACCTGCCGCCCTACGACGTCGAGGAAGCAATCGAGACCCACCCCGACATCGACGCCGGCAACAGCGCCGTCTTCTCCTACACCGACGACATCGGCGAACACGTCGTCGCCGTCGTCGAAACCCGGCTACGAGCCGATGACCACCCGCGCATCAAGCGCGAAGCCGCGATGCTGGTCCGCCAGTCGTTCGGCTTCAACCTGCACGACGTGATCGCGTTGCGCCGCGGCGGCATACCCCGCACCACCAGCGGCAAGCGCCAGCGCGGCCGCCTGCGCGAGGACTACCTGACCGGGAGGCTGGCCTAGATGCCGCACAGCACCGTGCCCCGCACAGCCCCCGCCGCCCCCGATACCGACGAACAGGCGCGCCAGCAGCAGTTCCGCCATGTCATGGGCGAACTGGCCGGCGGGGTTACGGTGCTGACCACCATGTCCCCGAGCGGCCCGATCGGCATGACGACCAGCGCCGTCACCTCACTTTCACTCGACCCGCTGCTCGTCCTGGCCTGCCTGGCCAACCACTCCGGCACCCTCGCCCTCATCCGCGAACACGGAACATTCGCGGTGAACATCCTCGCCGCGACCATGGCCCACACCTCGCAGGTCTTCGCCGAGAAGCCCCTGATGGAGCGGTTCGCCGGCGTCCCGCACCACTACCGGGACACCGTGCCGATCCTCGGCGAAGCCGTCGCCTCCCTGACCTGCCGCGTCCACGCCACCCACCCCGGCGGAGACCACACCATCCTCATCGGCGCCGTCACCACCACCAGCCACGGGCACGGCGAGCCGCTGCTGCGCCACCGCGGCACCTACCGCCGCCTCGCCTGACAGGGCGGCGCCACTGCTGCCGCCGCCCTTCTCCGACTGGTCGACCACCGCCACACCCCCCATCAGGCGAGAGGAAAGCGGATGACAGCCTGGACACAGCACCACCTCCTGCCCCAACTCGTCCTCCCGCCGACCGGATATCGCCCGGCCGCCAGCCACATCGACGTGTGGACCCTGCACGCCGACCCGGACACCGCCGGACGCGCTCAACGCCTCAAAGCCTTGCTCGACGCCTCAGAACGCCAGCGCGCGAACAGCTTCCTCAGCACCGACCGACGCGACACCTACGTCCTCGCGCACCTGGCCCTGAGACTCATCCTCGCCAGCTGCCTCGGCACCGCACTGCGAGCCGTCACCATCTCGCGCGCGCCCTGCCCCTCCTGCCACAAGCCCCACGGCAGACCAACGCTGCGACAGAGGAACCTGCACTTCTCCCTGTCCCACACCCGCACCACCGTCATGATCGCCCTCGCCCGAACCCCCGTGGGCATCGACGTCGAAGCCGTCGACCGCGTCGACGAGGCACTGCTGAGCCGTCTCCACCTCAACGAGCAGGAAGCGATTCACCGACTGCCACCGGCGCACCGCTCCCGCGCGCTGCTCGAATGCTGGGTCCGCAAAGAGGCCTACCTCAAGGGACACGGAACCGGCCTCGGCGCAGGCCACCTTCAGACCGTGGACATCGGACTGGGACCCGACTTCGCCCACAGCTCCGACGCTCCCGCTGGCTGGCTTCTGACATCACTCGTTGCGCCCGCCGGGTATGCGGCCGCCGCAGCCCTGCAGTCCCGTACCGCAACATGCCAGCAGCCGACCATCGCCCATTACGGATGCGACCTATGCAGCCATCCGGCACACGCGGCCGATGCCGGAGCCACGCTGTCGGCGTAAGGCGGCTCGCTTGAGGCAGTGTCGGCCCCTGCCGATGCGCGAATCCTGGGATCGCCGCACACCTTGGCCACTCAACGTTACCGGCGCTCTTGAGGAGACAAACCCAATTGCTCAACACTCGTCGTCGCCATCGCGGCTCATTCAGTCCGGATCCCCACTTGCTCCAGGACGCAGTGCTCCGTGGAACGCGGAACCTACAGAGGCACAGCTGGGTGTCGATGGCTCTCCGGGTGGGTTCTGACCCCAGTGCGATTGGCGCGGGAGCCATTCCGGTTGGCTCCGCCGACGCCCGGCCACATACGAATCCGTACTCGACATCCAAGGGCAACCATGACGACTGCCGTACCAGAATTCCTCAAGGTTTATACCCCGAGCAGGGGCATGAAACGGATTACGCCGTTCTCCCGGACGCCGGCTACCGGTCGTTACGGTGAGGCGTGGCACGTCGCGGCTCAGCGCTTTCCGAACCAGCAGATCATCCTGTCGCGGCCTGCGGACATCGCGCCCGACGCAGGCACTCTCTTCAGCTACCGGCGGTGGGCCGCACTGGTCGATGACGTGGCCGCTCGCCTCTACGCGGTCGGAGTGCGGCCGTGGGACCGAGTCGCGGTGATGAAGGCGAACCACCCCGACGTCCAGGTCATCGGGTCGGCCGCGGCCCGCATCGGCGCCATCCCCTTCCAGTTGGCCTGGAACCACGGCAACGAGGTGGCCACCACGCTGCTGCAGCGGATGGAGCAGCCGTTCCTGGTGACCGACCCGGGTCGTCTGGAGATCGCCGAACTGGGCGCGGAGGCGCTGGCGAAGCTGACCCGCAAAACCATCGTCATCGGCGCCGGTGATGCGCTGCCCGACGGTGCGATCTCCTTCGAGAGTATGGCCGGCAACCCCGCCGCGCCCGTCGAACTGCGCAAGTTCGACGAGCCGATGGTCGCCACCCACACCTCGGGCACCACGGGCATCCCGAAGCTGGCGCTGCACAGCGCCGAGACGCTGCACTCCATCGCGCACGTCCAGACCGAGCGTTGGGGCGGGATGGGTTTCCGGCACAGCGACACCTTCGCCTTCTTCGACCCTTTCTTCCACCAGCACACCCTCACCGCGCTGTTCGCCATCGCCACGGTCGGGCCGAAGTACGTCGCGGTCTCGGACGTGCCCGACGACCGCATCGCGGATCTGATCGCCGAGCACCGCCCGACGATTGTCGACATGCTCCCGAACATGTACCTGCGCCAGGAGCACCTGCTCGACGACCCACGCAGGCTGTTCAGGCAGGTCCGCTTCTACATCAGCTCCTTCGACGCGGTGCACACCCGCTCGATCCGCAAGTTCCTCAACGCCTCGGACGCGCGGCTGCCGGTCTGGGTGCAGTCGTGGAGCCAGACGGAGAACGGCGGTCTCGTGCTACGGCCGTACTTCAAGTCGGTGGTGCGCGAAGTCGGCCAGTTCCCGCCGCCCACCCAGTACATGGGCTGGCCGCTGCCCACGATCGCCAAGATCCGTATCACCGACCCAGCCACCGGAAAGCAGCTTCCGAAGGGCGAGGTGGGCCTGGTCGAAATCAACCAGCCCGGCCGGTGCCTGGCCTATGTCGGTGAGCAGGACCGCCACGACAACAAGGTCAGCGGCTGGTGGTGGAACACCGGTGACCTTGGCACCAAGTCGCGCAGCGGGATGATTCGGCTAGTTGACCGGGAGATCGACCGGATCGAGGGCACGAGCGGCATCGCCATCGAGGACGTGCTGCTGGACCGGCTGCCCGAAGCGAGCGAGGTGATCGTGCTGGCCCGCCGACAGGGCAAGCCCAGCGTCGTCTATTCCACCTACTCCGGCAAAGAGATCGACCCGCAGCGGTGGCGCGCGGCGCTGACCGGTCTGCCCGACCTCGACAGCCCGATCCACCTGGGCTGGAGCGACATCCCACGTACGGCCACTTGGAAGGTCAGGCGAGTGGCGCTGCGGCAGCATCTGTTCAACGAGGCGCCTGTCGGCAAGGGGAACTGGAGCTGACCTCCGTCCGCACCGGGCCCGCCAGACGCAGCGAGGAGCGCGTCACACGACCTTTCTACAGAAACGGGGGGACTCTATCGTGTCCAGGAACCAGAAAAGCCAGATGGTACGGCGCCTCCAGGAGAACTGGAGCATGAAGATCCTTCGCGCCATGGAGCTGGAAGGCACGTCGCCGTACTTCCGTGCCATGCAGACGGCCAACTCGCCCCGGATCAACATGGACGGCTGCCCCCGCATGATGCTGGGGTCGAACAACTACCTTGGTCTCGCCGATCACCCGCTGGTCATCGAGGGCGCGCGCCGGGCCCTGGAGCGGTTCGGAGCCGGGTCCACTGGCAGTCGGCTGCTGAACGGCACGATCGACCTGCACCTCGAACTGGAAGCCGAGATAGCTGACTGGTTCGGCACCGAGGCCGCGATCGTGTTCACCACCGGGCACCAGGCGAACCTGGGGACTGTGGGCGCCCTGGTCGGCCGCGGCGACGTGATCGTCTCCGACTCCGACGCACACGCTTCGCTCCACGACGCGGGCAAGTTCACGGACGCGCAGTCCGTCCGGTTCCGTCACAACGACATCGACAACCTCGCCGAGAAACTGGCCGCAGCGGCCAAGCACGGCCGGCCGGCCATGGTCACCGTGGACGGCGTGTACTCGATGGAGGGCGACCTGGCGCCGATCGACCAGATCGCGGAGGTATGCCTGGAGCACAACGCGCTCCTGCTGGTCGACGAGGCACACTCGGTCGGCGTGCTCGGCCTGAACCTGACCGGCGTCACCGAGCTTTACGGCAAGGCTGGCAAGACACCACTGCGTACCGGCACATTCTCCAAGAGCATCGCCTCGACCGGTGGCTTCGCGGTGGGCTCGCACGACCTCATCGACGCGATCCGGACGAACGGGCGAGCGTTGCTGTTCACCGCGGCAGGGGTGCCCGCCGCCGTCGGCGGTGCACTCGCCGCGGTCCGGCTCATCCGGTCCGCTGAGGGTCAGGAACGGGCCGAGCGGTGCCTGGCGAACGCCCGATTCCTGCGAGACTCTCTTGCCTCGCTGGGGGTTCCGCTGGCCGAGCCGGCGATCGGACCCGGCGGTGCCGAGGCGGTGACGCCGATCGTGCCGGTGATCGTCGGCGAGTCTCTGCGAGCGTTCGCCAAGTGGCACGAGCTGTACGAGCGCGGTGTGTTCGCCGCCCTCGCGCATTACCCCGCGGTGCCGCTCAACCGCGCCATGCTGCGTCTGGCCGTGACCGCCGAGCACACCTTCGCCGACCTGGAAGAGGCGGCCAAGTCTATCCACACCACGCTGGAGCTGGACGTTGAGCGCCAGCTCGTCGTGTAACAACACAGAGGGGGACATCGTGACGATTCGCATGATGGCGACGGAGCGCGCAGCCCTTGATCGCTACCTGCCCGGTTTGCGTAAGGAACTGGCCGGGCACAGCCTACTCGACCTCGAGGCCCGCGACAGCGGGGTCATAGAGATGTTCAAGGATTCCGACGCGCCCGCACTGGTGGTGCCCGAGGAGTGGGGTGGTCTCGGCGCATCCGCGTTGGAGGCGACCCGCGTGCAGCGGGCCATCGGCGCACTGTCGCCGTCACTCGGTGCCGCCACAACCATGCACCATCTGTCGATCGCCACGCTCATCGAGCACAGTGGCACCGGCACCGACGATGAGAAGGAACTCCTCAAGGCCGTGGTGCTCGCGAGGATGTTGCTCTCGTCGGGCTTCTCCGAGGGCAACCCTGGCACCAGCGCGGCGAGTGCTTTCAAGCCAACCGTGACGGCGCGGGCGGTCGAGGGCGGCTTCAAGGTCAACGGCAGGAAGCAGCCGTGCAGCCTGTCCGCGTCGATGGACCTGCTCACCGCTAGCGTCGCCGACGAGGCGACCGGCCGTCGCGGTGTCACCGTTATCCCGGCCGCGTCCGAGGGGATCACGGTCGAGCCGTTCTGGGAAACCCACGTCCTGGCGGCCTCGCAGAGCGACACCGTCGTGCTCAAGGACGTGTTCGTTCCCTTGGACATGCTGTTCTGGAATGACGTCGACGATCCGACCGGCCAGCATGAGAAGACCGGCTATGTCTGGTTCGGCCTGCTGATCTCGGCCACCTACCTGGGTGCCGCGTCGCTGCTGCTCGAGCGGATGCTGGCGAATCCGAAGACCAGCCCGATGCTCTACGCCGACGCCGCGTGCGAGATCGAGACGTCGATGGCGGCGCTCGAGGCCATCGCCCGCGCCTTCGACGAGGGTGACCGGTCCGACGGGCTCAGCGCGCGGGTACTGTTCGTGCGGGAGGGGATCCGGCACGGAATTAAGCGTGCCGTGTCGACGGCGGTGGACGCGCTGGGCGGCATCGCCTTCATCAAGTCGCCAGAGATCGCCTATCTGTTGGCGGCGGTGCAGGCGGCCAGCTTCCACCCGCCGTCCCGCCGGGCGACCGCGGACACGCTGCACGCGTACCACGCAGGCACCGGCGCGGTGACGCTGGGCTGACCAAGCTCCGTCCCGCCCCCCGAGACCGCTCTATCGAGTCAAGCTGCATGGGGAAGATTTTTAAGGCTGGCGCTGTCACGTTGTTGGGTGTGTACGTGCCTGACGGGGCGTCGGGGCATGGTGGGCCCCGGGTCCGGGCCTGTGTTCAGGCCGTGGTGGGGCACTGTCAAGTTGAGTGAGTGGTCTCCGGGCTGGGATGGTGGCCGGGTTTGTTGATCGTTCGGGGGGAGCTGGTGGTGGAGGGCGCCGGGGACGGGCCGTCGTACAAGGGGTTCCGGTTCCCGGCGGAGGTCATCTCCCACGCGGTGTGGCTGTACCACCGCTTCCCGCTCTCCTTCCGCGAAGTTGAGGAGCTGCTCCTGGCCCGCGGGATCACCCTCGTGTTTCGCACTTTTTGGATCACTGGGTCGGTGAACTGGTGTGTGATGATGCGCTCGATCGGGTGGTGAGAGGCCGTACCTCTCATGGGGTGTGACGGACAGACAGAAGCATCGGCAGTGTCTGGTTCACCCTGTTGAGAGTGATCCGCCGATGCTTCCAGTGGGCACGATACCGCCGTCCTTGTTCGCTTTCCTGGCTGTCTGCCGTTCCTGCTTCACCGCTCCGACGTTCCGCCTGTCGTGGGGCACCGTCGACGAGGCGTGCACCTTCACGATGTTCCGCCGTGCAAAGCTCATGCTTGATGCCGTCCCCGCCGAGACCCTCACCTCGGCCGCGCACTCCGGTCTGCTCGTCGGACGTCTCGGCCTGACCGACGCACGCAGAAACCCCCTATGTGCACGGGTCGTGCCCACAGCGATCACCTGGACCGCCGCCGTGCCCGACTAACGAACGCCCACCTGCGCAAAGTCGTCGCTCACAGCCGCGCCGAACCGGGACACGGCGTGCACGTCACCCCTGGGCCCCCACAGTGAGCTGGGCGCGGTGGAAGTCGAAGTGCTGGGTCGGATAGCGGTACACCTCTTCGAGGGTCATCACGTCCTTGAAGAACGGATCCCACCGCGTGGGAAAGCCCATCGTCCGGGCCAACCGCTCGTCCGGCTCGGCGTCCAGATGGCGATGAAGGGCTGCGAGCGTCCGGTCGAGCTTCGCTCCCATACGCCGATGGCCGTACACCCGGGCGCCACCGACGGCACCGAGGTAGTTGATCACGTTGAAGGGGCGGGTGGCAGCGTTCAACACACGTGCCCACGCGCGACTTGCCCCCGGCGGCAGACGGCCGAACAAGCGCACCATCGGAAGCAGGGCCCGCACGACCATGTAGCCGAACACCATGTGGTACAGCAACTGCTCGTTGGTCCAACGAGTTCCTTCGCTCTGGCGGCGCAAGTCCTCGGCCGTGGCCGACTCCAGAAGCTGGTGGAACGTGTGGCTGGCCTGGCGCAGTTCCGCGTGGATGAGCTCTCTGTCCATTTGTGCCTCCTGGCCACACCGTGAAGCAGGTTCTTCATGATGACGCCTGCAGACGCGTCCAGTACCCGGATCGAAGAGGCCCTTTTCCGCGGACAACAGACAACCTCAAACCCTGTCCATAATTTGGGCTCGTACCACCAGCCCGCCCCCTGCGGCAGCACCGCAACGGCACGGGCCAGCGCCACGTCGATCGGGAGTTCCACGCTTTCATGCTGCGACCACGCACCGATCACAGCGCGCCGAGTACAGTGTCCGGCCGGAACACCTCGCAGGCCTGAATTCCGTCGGCGAGGGCAGTGGCTTTGTTCACGAGTTTCGACGGCAGTTGTTCAGCAGTTCGGGAGGCACCCCGGCGGTGTCGTGTTCGATGTTCACGAGAATGGACAGCGCCGAGCCTTGGCCCCCGATCGCTGCGGTACGGGCTCCCGGTAGCGTCACCGGGACACCCGCATCGAAGGAGAGCACCTACTCGTGGACCTGGGCATCATCGGGCAGGCAGCCGGACTGTTCGCCGTCACGAACATCGACGACATCCTGATCCTGGCGCTGTTCTTCGCCCAGGGCGCTGGCCACCCTGGCTCCACCCGCCGCATCGTGCTGGGCCAGTACTTGGGCTTCGCCGCGATCCTCGCCGTGGCGGTGGCCGCCGCCTTCGGCGCCACCTTCCTGCCCGAGTCCGCCATCCCCTACCTCGGCCTGCTGCCGCTCGCCCTGGGCCTCAAAGCCGCCTGGCAGGCATGGAAGGACCACCGCGACGGGGACGGGGACGAGGAGGAGCAGACCAAGGAGGGCGGGCCGAGCTCGCTGGAGGTCGCCGCGGTCACCTTCGCCAACGGCGGCGACAACATCGGCGTCTACGTGCCCGTCTTCGCCACCGCCGGCGTCGGCGGGATGAGCGTGTACGCCGTGGTGTTCCTCGTGCTGGTGGCCGTGTGGTGCTTCGCGGGCAAGTTCTTCGCCACCCGACCGGTCATCGCCAAGGCCCTCGCCCGCTGGGGCCACATCCTGCTGCCCCTGGTCCTGATCGCCATCGGCCTGCTCATCCTCATCGAGGGCGGCGCCTTCGGCCTGTAGCACCGGGCGGCGCATCACCGGCGCAGTTCGAATTTTTCACGGCACCAAGCGCCTCCCGAACCGGTGGACAAGTGCTGTCCCTTCTCGTGTACAGAGCCAGGGCAGCGAGGGCCTGCTCCCGACTGATGGCCCGCAGCTGCTTTCCGGCAGCGAAACAGTCCCCGCGGTGGACCTCGGACCGCAGAGTGCCGATACCGATGTCGGTGATACCCCAGTCCGGGAAGGCGCGCGGGCGCCGCTTCCCGCTCTCCCGATTCTCGACCGGCGGCTCCCCCTGCCAGTGCTGCTCCCTGCCGCGCTGCCGCTCCGGCGCCCGCCGCTGCTGGCCCTGCCGTTCTTGGGCTTCGAGCTCCCGGATCCGACCTCGGGTCTGGCGCAGCTGCCAGTCCAGCCACTCCTGAAGAGCCCGGAGCTTGTCGAGGCGGGATATCGACCCGGGGTCGGACACGGTTACGCCGCCTCGTCCGCGGCAGTTTCGTGTGCGTGCTTGAGCGCCATTCGCGCCGCCACCACACCGCTGTCGAGGGTCGCCCTGCAGATGCTCGTCCGTGAGCCGGTCGTGGCGTGATTTCCGGGTTTGCGCGCGCCTGGGGTGGCTGGCTGACGCTCTCGGTCGCTGTTGGTGGGGCTGTCCTGCCCCTTCGGCCGGTCGGCATTGCTGGCGAGGGGAGTGGTGGGAGGTCGTTACGGTTCTGGGTTGTCGGTGTCGGTGTCTGTTGCGTTGGTGCGGGAGGTGGTGGCTTCCTCTTCTGCGCCGGCTTGGGTGTACGCGGTGGCGGAGTGGTTCCAGGCGTCCGTCACCTGTTGGGGATCGACGTGGGCTGCGGTGAGGGTGGTGGCCAGCTCGCCCCATGCCTGGCCGGTACGGAACCAGTCCTCTGCCGCGGCCAGCATCTCAGCAGCCTGCTGCCCGGCCGCGACGGCCTCCTCGAAGCGCTCGAGACCACGGTAGGCGGTGCCGAGGTTGTTCCAGGCAATCGCTTCGCTGTGGGTGTTGCCGGTCTGTTGATGCAGGTCTGCACTCGCCGCGTCTGGCTGGAACGACTCTTTCGTGGCTTGATTCGTTCAATTGTGTGAATACTTCAGCTACTTCCGACATGCACATGACGGACTGTGTGTATCTTGTGACAGCTTGCACGGGGAGTGTGGGCTTCGTGGGCTTGTTGTGGCCCATGTGCTGTCCTGGGGAGGGCGCGGTGCGCATGCGCGGCGAACAGTTCGGGGTACGACTTTCTGCGCGCTGGCGGTCGCTGACCGTTGGTGCTCTGGTGCTCGCGCTGGCTGCGAGTACGGTCTCCGCGCAGGCGTCACCAGACCCATCCCAGTCCCCGGCCCCGTCTGCGACCGCTTCTGCCCATGAGGGGCCCTCAGGTCTCCCGGGAACGCCGCCCAGCGCGAGCCCGTCCTCCTCAGTGCTGCCCTCCGGATCTCTGCAGCCCAAGGAGACCAAGCCCAAAGCTACAGCCGCGACGGCTACCGCACCGACGACCAACGACGCGGTGTACGCCTATGACGCGGCCGGGCGGCTGGTCGGGGTGAGCGACCCAGGAGGTGAGACGGCCCGGTACCGGTATGACGCAGCAGGCAACCGGCTGGGAATCGACCGGTTCCCTTCTAGTGACCTGTCAGTGCTCTCCCTGGTACCGGTCAGTGCGGCAACTGGTGCGACCGTGACAATTTCCGGTACGGGTTTCGCTACGGCGCCCACATCAAACGCAGTCACTTTCGGGTCCGCGGCAGCCGAGGTCTTATCCGCGACTACGACCCGCCTGACGGTCAAGGTGCCTGCAGGAGCGTCTGACGGACGTGTCTCAGTCACGACCGGTGGTAAGACTGTTCAGTCCGCAGAGTCATTCAGCCCAGCCGCGCCGGCACCCTCAGTCGTCAAACTGGCGCCGACGTCTGGAATGGTGGGTTCCGAAGTCGTCCTCACCGGATCAGGTTTTGCCCCGGCAGTGACGGACAACGTAGTTCGATTCGGCGGGGGAGTGCTTGCCGAGGTCAAGTCCCGTACGGACAGCGCACTGACCGTGGTCGTTCCTGCAGGAGCTGCTACTGGGCCGATCGAGCTCACCACTCCCTCTGGCACCGTCGCCAGCCCTACGAGCTACCAGATCCTGCCGAGCGGTTCCGAGGTCGAGTCGTCAGAGATAACGTCGGTCACAGACGAAACACCCCCGACGGTGTCGGTGACGACACCGGGTAATCGCGCAGAGGTGTTGTTCGACGCCGATCAAGGCGACAACATCAGCTTCGGATTCACCGGGTCGACATTCAATGTTTCTCCTTCGGTGCAACTCATCGCCCCGACCGGCGAAAAAGTCGGTGGCACTGGGTCGTTCTCCAAGCCTGTAGGAGACTGGCAGGTCAGAGACCTGCCGGTGGTGGGGCGCTACACCCTGATGCTGACCCCCGGTCCGAACAACATCGGTGCGGTGACCGTGACGGTCTCGAAGACCAGGACCGGCGTGCTCGACCCGATAGGCCCCACCACCGACGTGAGCCTGACCAGGGCTGGGCAGAAGGCGCTGCTCACCATCGACGCTCAGTTCGGCCAGTCGCTGAACGTGGGCGTGGACGCAGCAGCCATGACCACATCCGTCAACACACGGCTGTATTCACCGTCCGGCAAACAACTGGACCTTCTTTACACAGCAGCCAAAGGTAAGGCTTCATCGGTCATTGCGTCACTGACCGAATCCGGCCAGTACCTGTTGTCCGTCGAACCCGATCAGGCCGGAACCGGAACGGTCCGGATCACCGGGTCCCACCCCATCCAGGCAGGCGAACTGAGCGATACCGGACCAGAAGTCGCGATACCGATCGGCAGGCCAGGACAGAGCGGCTCCGCCACCTTCACTGCTCAGGCAGGACAGCGCATCTCGCTTGGCGCCACCGCGGGCGACTTCTCCTCCTTCAACACGCTGGAGGTCCGAGGCCCGGGCGGGGAACTCATCGGCAGCAAGTTCACGGTTTTCGCGAATTCGCGTCTGCAGTGGGACAGCCCGCAGCTCCCGAGCCCTGGAACCTACACGGTCACGACCAAAGCGGACGGACTCGGAACTGGGACGGTAACGCTGCTTTTGTCGAAGCCCGTTGCCGTGGGAGTTGTCTCTGTCGGAGGTCCCTCAGTCCCTGTCGACATCCCGCGCTTCGGGCAGGATGCAGAAGCGACCCTCCAGGCTGAAGCCGGCGACGACCTGGCACTGGGTATCAACAGCAACACCTTCACCACTGCAGTCAACATAACGGTGACCGCCCCGTCGGGACTGAAGGTCGTCAGCGCACAGTACGTAGCCCCCGGCGCTGCCAGCACGGTAGGGCTGTCCGATCTGCCTGAATCCGGCACCTACCAGATCACCGTCGCCCCGAACCTGGGCGGGACCGGAACCCTTCAACTCACGCTGTCACCGGACGCCACCACAAGCCTGCAGCCTGACGGGGCCTCGGTACAGGCGTCCCTCTCACGGGCCGGCCAACGACTTCGCGTCGAGTTCACTGCCCCGGACACGCTCTCCCTGGGATTCGCTGTCACAGCGAACACCGTCACCCAGGGCATGGATGTGCGCCTGATCGGACCGGAAGGCGGCAGTGGCAGCTCTGTAGGAACGGTGCCCGCCGCCGCGTCCGCGACCAACTATCTTTCCGGACTGACCCCGGGAGTCAAATACGTCCTGCTCCTTACCCCCGGCGGCGCTGCAACCGGCACCATGACCCTGTGGCTCTCGAAGCCCACCCTCGCTTCCCTATCGGTATCCGCCCCGAGCGCGACCGCTGAGATCACCCGGCCGGGGCAGCAGCTTGCGCTGGCCATAACGGCGACAGCAGGCGACGGAGCTGCTGTCGTGTTCACCGGCACCACACTCACAGAGACCGCTCAAGTCACACATCAGGCGCCTGGTGCCACCACCAGCACGTACCTCACGTCGATATCCAAGACACCGTCGGATGCCGACCTCCTTGCCCCCTTGGCAGCGGGCACGCACTACGTGTTCGTTCGGCCCACCAAACCCGCAACAGGCAGCACCACCGCCACACTCGTACCGGACGTCGACGGAGGCACCCTTCAGGCCGACGGACAGAAGCACCCGGCAAACCTCACCCAGGCGGGCCAGAACGCGCACTACACCTTTACCGCCACGAAAGGTGCCAAACTCACACTCGCTCTCGATACTCCACCGCATTCCTACTGGACGCTGTACGTCTACGGCCCAGACGGCAAAGCACTGGTCAACGGCCGGTACATGCCCAATACAACCCTGACAACTGATCTGCCGGCACTCACAGCCACTGGTACCCACACCCTCGTGGTGGAACCAGGGCCGATGGAGACCGGCACCTACAACCTGGGCCTCAAGCCAACCGGCACCACCATCGCACCCACCTCCACATCGGACCAGGACAACAAGCCCGCAGAACCGGCAACTGTGACCAAAGCCGTTCCTTCCGGCATGGACGCCTGGCAGCCGGGCAAGCCTCAACTGGCCGGACGGGACTGGATCACCGCACGCGGCAAAACGCCGAAGACCCCATCGGCCCTGCGAGCCCCGGCCCGCTCCACGGCCATGACCGGGCATGTACTGCGACTCGACGGCAAACCACTGCCCAAGGTCACTGTGACCATCGGCCGGAAGACGACCCGCACCGACAGCCAAGGCAGGTTCCTGCTCGCTGGTATCAGCTCCGAGGCCACGACCCTGGTAGTCGACGGTGCCAGCGCGAACACAAAGAAGCGAAGCTACGGCCGGTTCGACATCCACATCAGCCCCAAGGCCGGCACCACCACGGACCTCGGATTCCCAGTGTGGATGACACCGCTGGACACCAAGCACACCGTGCAATTCTCCGCCCCGGCCAAGACCGAGGTCGTACTGAAGACCCCGAAAATCCCGGGTCTCGAGGTGCGGATCCCTAAGGGCTCCGTGGTCCGGGACGACAAAGGCAAGCCGGTCACCGAACTCGGAATCTCGGCAATCCCGATCGACCGACCGCCGTTCCCGCTCCCGAAGAACAGCGTGGTGCCCGTCTACTTCACCGTGCAGCCGGGCGGAACGTACGTATTCCCCAAGGGCGCGCAGGTCATCTACCCCAACTACACCCACGAAGCCCCCGGCACCCGGGTCGAGTTCATGGACTACGACCCGAAGAAAATGGGCTGGCACGTCTACGGACACGGCGAAGTCTCCGCAGACGGCCGCCAGGTCGTGCCCGACGCCAAGACTCGTGTCTGGTCCTTCCACGGCGCCATGTTCAACGTAAGCAGCCTGGTTCCCTGGGACATTTCCTGGCTGGGCGACGTCATTGACTGGCTCTCCGGAGACCCCGTTGATCTCACCACCGGTATGCTCACGGACTCCCGCACCGACCTGGCAGTCTCCGACCCACGAGGCTCGGCCGAGATCACCCGAACCTACTGGCAAGGCGACACCCGTCAGCGTGCCTTCGGTATCGGCCGCGATCTTCCGTACAACGCCTTCTTCCACTCCGAGCAACAGTGGCAGGAAGTCGACCTTTACCTGCCCGGCGGCAACAAAGTTCACTTCGCCAGGACATCACCAGGCACAGGAGTCACCGACGCGGTCTTCGAACCCCTGGACACCCCATCCGGGTTCCACGGCTCGAAGATCATCAACAACGGTGACGGCGAGTGGGAGCTGCGATTCCGAGACGGAACCGTATGGGTCTTCCCGCACTACTCACCACTGAAAGAGATCCGCGACCGGCACGGCAACGCGCTCAAAGTGACCCGCCTGGCTGGCAACAAGGGCGAGATCACCCGCATCAGCACACCGGGAGGCCACTGGATCACCCTCGCCTATGACGCCGAGCACCGGGTGAAGACGGCAACCGACAACACCGGCCGCACCACCTCCTACACTTACGACAGCGCAGGCCGACTGGAGACGGTCACCGACCCGGCGGGGAAGGTGAGCTCGTACACCTACGACGGCACTTCGAACCGGATCGCAACGGCGAAGGACGCTCGCGGCATCACGTACATGACCAACACCTTCGATGCGGACGGCCGGGTCAAGGACCAGGTCCTCACCGAAGGCGCGAAGTACTCCTTCGCCTACACCCAGACAGGCACCGGCCAGATCACCTCCACCGAAGTGACACAGCCGGGCGGTGCGGTCCGGCGGGTCGAGTTCGACACGGCCGGGTACGGCGTCCTGGACATTGCCGCCTACGGGTCGTCGCTGGAGCGCAAGACGCAGTACGTGCGGGGCCCGAACCACCGCATGGACGCGGTCATCGACCCGTACGGACAACGCACTGAGCTGACCTACGACGCCAGCGGTCATGTGACCCAATCCGTCGAGCAGGCCGGAACCGCCAACGCCCGTTCCTCGGGCACGGTCACCTTTGACGGGCCCTTCGACCAGCCCACCAAGGCAACCGACCCGCTGGGCAACGAAACCCTTTTCGGCTACGACGCCGACGGGAATCTGCAGACGGTCACCGACCCCGAGGGCCGCAAGACCACCCTCACCTACGCGCCGGACGGTCAGGTCAAGAGCGTCACTGACAACGCCGGGGCGGTGACGGAATATACCTACCGCAACGGCGACCTGGTCTCGGTCAAGGACGCCGAGGGCAGGGTGTCGAGCCAGTTCACCGATGCCGCTGGAAGGGCGTCCGCGCTCACCGACACGGCCGGGTCACTCACCACCATCGCCTACGACAAGCTGAACCAGCCCCGCACGGTCACCGACCCCCTCGGACAGTCGACGGGCTTCGACTACGACGAGAACGGGAACCTCACCACCCTCACCGACGCCCGCAACAACACAAGCAGCTGGGCCTATGACAACGCGGACCGCCCCAAGTCGGCCACCGACGCCATGGGTGCACAGGCCACCTTCGAGTACGACGCGGCCGGGCTGCTGAGGAAGGCGACCAGCCGCTCCGGGAAGATCGCGACCGCCACCTACGACCTTCTGGGGCGGGCCAAGACCGCCCAGTACGGTGTCGGCGTGGCCGGCCAGGCCGAATCCAGTGTCAGCTACGACTACGACGGCCACGACCTGCTCAAGCAGATCACCGACAGCCAGGCCGGCAACCAGTCGTTCATCTACGACACCTATGACCGGCCCAAGACAGTGACCGGCCCCAACGGCACCGTCAGCTACGACTACGACACAGCCGACCGCCGCAAGACCATGACCGCAGGCGGCCAGACGACCAGCTACGGCTTCGACAAATCCAGCATCCTCACCTCCGTCACATCAGGCACCCAACAAGTCGGGTTCGAACTGGACGCGGCAGGCCGGGAAAAGACCGCCACGATGCCCGGCGGCATCACCCGCACCACCGGCTACGACAAGACCGGCACCATCAAGGCCATCACCTACGCCCAGGGCACCAGCAGCATCGGCGACCTCAACTACACCCGCGACGAACGCGGCCTGCAGACCGGCCTGACCGGAACCCTCGCGAATGTTGCGCTGCCCGCCGCCGAGGACGGCACTGTCTTCGGCAAGGACAACCGCATCACCACCTACAGCGGCCGCTCCTTCACCTACGACGCCGACGGCCAACTCACGACCGACGGCATCCGCGACTACACCTGGAACGCACGCGGCCAGCTCACCAGCCTGGCCAAGGCCGGACAGAACAGCACCTTCGGATACGACGCCCTGGGCACCCGCAGCACCAGAACCGTCGGCGGAACAACGAACAAATTCCTCACCGACGCCAGCAACCCGCTGCTCGAACAGGACAGTTCAGGCGGCACCACCGCGACCGTGGCCACCTCCGGGCTGGACGAGTTTCTCACCCGCACCGAGAACGGCACCACCCAGGTCTACCTGACCGACGCACTCGGCTCAGTGATCGGCCTCGCCGACAGCGACGGCACCATCGCCACGAAATACGCCTACGACCCCAACGGCCAGCCCACCGTCTCCGGAGCCGCCTCCTCCAACCCGTATACCTTCACGGGGCGCGAGAACGACGGCACAGGCCTGCTGTACTACCGCGACCGCTACTACGACCCCGAAACCGGCCGCTTCATTTCCCAGGACCCCATCGGCCAGGCCGGCGGCACCAACCTCTACCAGTACGCCCTGTCCTCACCTACCACCTACACCGACCCTACCGGCGACAACCCCATGATCGCCGCCTGTGCCGTCGGCGGACTTGTGGACGGCGGGCTCGACTGGGCATTCCAGCGGCTCTCCGGCCGCAAGGTCAACTGGGGTCAGGTCGGCAACGCGGCCCTGACTGGCTGCATGATGGGCATGGCCGGCGAAGCCCTGGGCGCCTTCATGGCCGCCAGAAGTTCTCTGCGCGCCGGGAGCTGCCTGGCGCCCAACAGCTTCACCGCCGACACACCAGTCCTCATGGCGGACGGCACAAGCAAGCCGATCAAGGACATCAAGATCGGCGACAAGGTTCAGGCCACCGACCCGGAAACCGGTGAAACCGGCCCCCGCACCGTTACCGCCCTCATCGAAGGCAGCGGGGACAAACAACTCGTCGACCTCACCATCGACACCGATCAAGCGCAGAACACGAAGACCAGCAACATCACCGCCACCGACGGTCACCCCTTCTGGATCCCCGCCCTCCACCAATGGGTCGAAGCCGGAGACCTCAAAGCCGGCCAATGGCTCCAAACCAGCTCCGGCACCTGGGTCCAGATCACCGCCACCCAACACCGGACTCAGCCAACGAAGGCCTACAACCTCACCGTTAACGACCTCCACACGTACTATGTGCTCGCAGGCGCCACCTCGATTCTCGTGCACAACTGCGGCACGGGGGATTTGCGGCCTGACTTCAATTCGACGAAATCTGCGGTCGATCACTATGTCAAGCACGTGCGTGGGCTGGATTTTCGATTGAAGAAGGGGGTATTCCGTGCCACAAGGGAGTCCACGCCGATCCAGCTTCGGAATGTGGATATGCCGGAATTCTCGGGTGTCGGTGGACGTCGGGCGTATCGCGAAGCTGCGCGCGATTTCATGCACGGTGATGGGCCTTACGGTTCGATCACTCATGTCGCCCCAAGCGGCGCAATCCATCGTTTCGATCCGGCCAGCGGTTACTATGGCCTTGTAAATAGTGGAGGAACGATTTCAACGTTCTTTCGCCCGAGTGATGGGCTCTCATACTTCCGCCGATCGATTAGATAAGGGGGTGAGGGGATCGGTGTTTCCTGAAAGGTTCAATGCCATAGCGCAAACACTAGGAAAGCAAGCTTTGACGCCTAATCGAGCTGTTGAAGCTTGGCTTCAGTTCGTCGAAAACTGCGAAGAAGGCTACGAAGACAGTCTTGCCGAATACAGAAATGAATTGTCCATTCGGCGCTTCTTGCAGGCGGTGATCAGTGACCCGCAGGTTCAGCAAGCCTCAGATGCGCAGTGGTTTATCACGGAAGTTGCAGCCATCGATGCGAGATTTTCATCGCTGCTTGAGGACGGATTTCAAGTCACTGGCAGTTGGGGTTGGTGGGAACGTCGGATTCCTCGCGTCGGCGGTGGGGTTTTCGTAATCGATGTCCGAGATGCCTACGGTGTGGACATAGAATTGAGCTGAACTGACGTGGATTGCTCACTTTCGTTGCGCTTCCATGTAGCTAGCAGATTTCCTCGCTTAACAGATGGGTGTATGGCCGAGATTGCAGAGAAGGTTTCCCTATAGATTTGCAGTTCGGTGTGAATGTGATGCGACGTTCTGGGTCTGGCACTCAACGGCGGCCTTGGAGTGGGGATGCGGGCGTGAGAAGCAGAAGAGGCATACTGCTGGGCGCAACTGTGATGGCTGCGGGAGGGGCTGGTGTGATTGCGGCGAATGCTTTGCCCTTCCATTCTTCAACGGTTGATTCCGCGGGTTCGTTGGCTTCTCTGCGGGGCGTGTTGCCCGCCGCTTGTGTGCGAGTCATGGCCCTGGATCTGTTTGGGCAGGAGTCCCGGGTGTCGAAGGCTGCCCTGGCCCGGTTGCAACAGTCGGTTCTGGCGGCTGACAGAGACGGTGTCGACACCTGGATGGCGTTGGGGAGCCGTATCTTCGGAGCTGGCTCGCAACGGCCTCGTCAGCTAAGGGAGATGCCGTCCTTCGCTGGGGACCTGCTTGACCCTGCTCAGTCGCACGGGGACGTGCTCGTGCAGGTGAGCGCACCTGACGAGAAGGCGGTGAGGGAGGCTGCTGAACGGGTGGTGAGGCAATCTGCCGGATGGCGGGTGCGATGGCAGGTCGACGGATTTCGGGCCGAGAACCGGGTCGAGGCCGGCAAGGGGCTTGCCCGGAACCCATTCCATTTCACAGAAGGATTCGGCAATCCGGACACGGAGCGGGAGATGACTGATCGGGCCGTTGTGCGCAGCGGGCAGGGTGAGCCTGACTGGGCCGTGGGCGGCAGCTATCAAGTGGTGCGGATCGTGCGGTTCGCGACCGAGCTGTGGGACAAGGACTCGGTTGGCGAGCAGGAGCGCATTATGGGGCGTCGGCGCGACGGCCGTTGGCTTGATGGTACGCCGTCCGGTGAGCAGCCCAACTTTGACGCCGACCCTGCGGGCAGGGCTACGCCCCTCGACTCGCATGTGCGTATGGCGGCTCCGGACCGGCGGAACCCACCGCCGCTTGTGCGGCGCGGCTACAGCTACGACCGGGGTGACGGCGACAAGGGGCTGATCTTTTCCTGCTTCCAGCGGGACCTGGAGCAGGGCTTCGAAGCCGTACAGAAACGTCTGGAGGGTGAGGCCATGGCCAAGTACATCCTCACCATTGGGGGCGGGTACTTCTTCGTGCCGCCACCTGGCGACGCCTGGATTGACGCACTGTTCCGAAGCTGAGCCCCGGCCGTCATGATCAAGGCGTGCGTGGCCGCTTCTTCGATGTCTCGAGGAAGCTCGTCGGGCGGTGTAGACGATCAGGGCGGCGTGCTGTGCTGCTACCCCGCCCATTCCAGTCCGAGTGCGGCGAGCTGGTCCTCGCAGAGCCGGTCGCGGCGGCTCTTCTGGTTACTCAGGAAGACGCCGAGTCGTACGGTTGTGCCGTCGGGGAGTTCTTCAACGTGGCCTCTTCCGACGACGGTCTTCTCCTCGCGTTGGATGTACTGAGCGAGGGCTGCGACGCCGCGTGTGAACGCGTCGGAGCCCTTCCCTGCCCCAGCCTTCGGACCGCTCCGCGCCGATGCCTTCTGGGGCCGTGCAGCCGGTTTCACGCCCAAGGCTGCGAGCCGCTGTTGCTGTTCTTCGTTGAGTTGGGCCCAGTCGCGGGTTTGCCGTGTGAGCCAGCGTCCGATGTCGTCGCCACGGTGCGTCACTCCGGGCACGATCTCCTCGCGGCCGGCACCACCCGCGAGGAGCGCGGTCAGACCAACCCAGTGGCGTTGCCAGTCGACGGTCCAGCCCTGTCCGAACAGCTCTGATCTGCTGAAATATGGCTCATGTGCGTAGAGTTGGACCGTCGTGGGACTGTCGACCCGATGTCGGCGCTTGCGCCTGGTCAACTTACGGCTCCGCCCGGACGGCACGCTCTGCCGGCCGTGACGCGGTCCGTACAACTGCGCCGACAGCACGAGACCCCGGGCCTCGATAGGCCCGGGGTCCGGTGGGGGAGCGTGCAGCGGTCGTCTCAGTAGGAGTCCTCCCGTTCGGAGGGCGGCCCGTACTGCTCGATGAGGTCGCAGGTGCAGGCACCGCCCTCGTACAGCACCGTGTCGCACTCGTCATGGTGGCGCCGTACCGGCGGCCGCTTCGGCGGGACGGCTGACGCGGGCGGGGCGGGAGGCTGGGCAGATGAGGACCGGGCGGCGGCCCTGAGCTCGTTGTCCATGACTGCGGAAGCGATCTCGTCCTTGCGCCACTGCTCGGGGAAGTTGTGGCGCACCAGGCCGCCCGCGTAGGCCATCCGCAGGAGTTCGGCCTTGGTGTACTTCCGTGTCAGCTCGGTGAGGCGCTTCATGCGTGCCGCCTCGGCTTCGCGCTCTTCGGCCGTCATCGTGTAGTCGGCGTCGCGCTGCTCCAGCACGGGTGTTTTCGTCGGCGCCGGCTGCGCAGAGCCTGCGTCTGTGGGGGCCGGGGCGGTGGGTGCCGGGCCTGCCCAGTCGACGCCCAACGCGGCCATGGCGGCGAGCTGTTCGGCGCTGAGCTTGTTTCGCCTCGCGCGGGTGCTCGATACCCATACGCCCAGTTTCACGGCCACCGGCTCCACCTCGCCGTCGCCCGCGATCTGCTCACTGTGGCCCCTTGGCACCGGCCGTCGGCCCTCCCGCTCCACCCACTGCGCGAGGGCCGCAAGGCCGCGCTGGAATGCCTGCTCCGCCTTGCCCGCCGCCTTCGTCGACCGCGTGGCGGCCCGGGCGGGAGACGGCGCCTCAAGCGGCTTGACGCCCAGCGCGGTCAGCCGCTGATGCTGCTCGGTGGACAGCTGTGCCCAGGTGCCCGGGTTCTTCTGCCGCTGAAGCCACTTGCCCAGGTCATCACCCTCGAACAGAACTCTGGGCTGGAACTCACCCGCATCGCCCGCTGCGTTCCTACTGGTGCACCTACTCCCGGGCTTGGGTCCACGTGAAGAGCCTCTACCACCTTAACGTCACCGCCGACGAGCAGCAGGCCCTGACCGACATGCTCGACACCTGCGCGTAGCCGTACCCGGTCGGCCCGCCCTGCGGCTCGGCGGGTCGGCCACCTCAGAAGGGGGGCTTGTCGCCCCAGGAGCCGGTCCATTGGACGGGCTCCTGGGGGATGTGCTGGTGGAGGACGGCCACGGCGTCTTCGATGCGGCCGAGGTCTATGAGGTATTCGGCCAGGTCGTGGTGGTGGGTCGGAGCGTGCTGTTCGAGGACGGCAATGGCTTCCTCGGTGCGGCCGGCCAGGAGTCTGGCGATGTGCGCGGCGGCGTACGGGGTGCCGCCTTCGGCGTGGGCCCGGGCCTGCTCGACCGCCTCGTCGATCCGGTCGCAGGCGGCCATCAGCGGGAGCCGGATCCAGAACAGCTCCCACTCCTCCTTGCCGCGGCGGGTCTTGAGATCGTCGAGGTAGGCCAGGCCGTCCTGGGGACGGCCCTGGTCGGCGTACAGGTTGCACAGCGTGTCGACGATCCAGTCCTCCGCGCCACCGGGGGCGTCGGCCAGCGTGCGCATCACCTCGATAGCCTCCCCGTGGCGGTCGTGCCGCGCCAGCAGCTTGGCGAGGTGCACCGCCATGTTGCCGCCGGCGATGGACGCCATACCGGCCTGCCGGTACACGGCGACCGCGCCCTCGACGTCGCTGTGCTCCTCCAGCAGTTCCGCGAGACGCTGCGCGGCGTGCCCGTGGTATTCGGTCATCGCGTACGCGCGCAGTTCCTCGATCCGGTCGTGCCGGGCCAGCAGGTCGGCCAGCTGGTCGCGGTTGTTGATCGAGGTGGTCTTGCGGGTGTGGAGCAGGGCGATGGCGTCGTCGACGCGGCCCTGGCGCTCGCGGATCGTCGCGAGCAGGTTGATGGCGTTGAACGGTTTGACGTCGCGGCCGCCGCACGACGGGGAGTTGCAGCAGTGCGGGGTGTTCTCGATCCGGTGTGCGAGCAGTTCGGCGGCCTCCTCGTGGCGGCCGGTGGAGCCGGCGATGTCGACGAGCGGCTCGGCGAGGTACCAGTCCTCGATGTGTGGGCGCAGCAGGTCGAAGGCCTCGTCGCCCCGGCCGTGCCGGGCGAGCAGGCGCGCGAAGAATCCCAGCGCCAGCCGTTCCCCGCCTTCCGCGTGCGGTCGTACCAGAGCGATCGCGTCGTCGGCCCGGTCGTGCGCCTCCAGCAGCTCCGCCATGGCTTCGGCAGCCTTCCACCAACCCGTGGCGACGTACGGTGCGAGCACCTTCAGCGCCTCGGCCTGCCGGCCTCGCTCGCCGAGCAGCCGGGCCCACTCCCGCGCGCAGAACCACTCCCCACGGCCGGCCCAGAACTCCACCGCCCCGGCATGACCGAGCTCAAGAAGCTGGGAGACCAGGCGCGGTGAGAGACAGCCCGATTGCGTCCGGGCCCGGTATTCAAGATCAGCTGCTTCCACGGCCAAGCACCGTAGCCCACACCCCTGACACCACCGACAGCGCCGACACCCGCGCATAGCAGCACCCGGGCCAGCCCGCCTAGCCCGCCCTGCGGGCGGGCCCGGTGATGCGGGTCGCGGGTAGTGTCGGTGGCTGCTCCTAGGGTGCCTGCGTGACTGTGGATGATCTTCAATGGCAGGTGGATACCCTCGGCGGCGTGCTGCCGCGGCTCGTGGAGGAGATCCGCGACCGCGGCGGCCTGGAGGCTTTGGTCCAGGCGGCGCGTGAGCGTGAGGACTGGTTCTGCGCCGTGGGCGCGGTGCGGGAACTGTGCGCGGCGGGGGAGTTCGGGCGGGCCTGGGCGGTGGTGGAGCCGTTCGCGGCCACCCGCTGGCAGTCGGCGGTGCGGACGGGTGCGGACGTGCTGTTGCGGTGGGGCCGCGTCGACCAGGCGCTGGAACTGGCGCGCCCCGAGGGGCCGAAGGAGAGCGCGGTCGATGCGTCGCGGGACTATGCCGTGGTGCTGGTGCGTGCCGGGCGGGTGGAGGAGGCGATGGGCGTACTCGGCCCGCACCTGCGCGGCGGGCGGGTGCTGGCGGCCTTGGTGGAGATGACCGAGGGCCAGGGGTGCGACGAGCGGGTGCTGGAGTTGCTGGTCCCGATCGCCGAGGATTTCCGGCGCGACCCGGAGCAGTCCGGTGTCCGTGACCTCTGGGGGGTCCTGCCCGCACAGGCCCGGGTTCTGGAACGGTCCGGCCGCGTGGACGAGGCGATCCGGCTGCTCGGTGCGGACGTGGCCGCGCGCCGGTACGGGCCGCAGAACAACGTGGGGTTCTATGCCGAGTTGCTGGCCCGGTACGGGCGGATCGAGGAACTGCGCGAGCTCGCCGACGCCCAGAGATACAGTGCCGTGGTTCCGTACGTGACGGCGCTGGAGAACGCGGGACGGGCCAGCGAGGCGGAGACCTACCTACGCGATCTCATCGCCGCCGGGCGTCCGGGCTGGCATGAGAACACGCTGATGGAACTGCTCATCCGCCAGGGCAGGTTCGATGACGCCATCAAGGCGGTGGAGCACACGTTCGACGACCTCTACGACGGAAACCTCCTCCAGGGGGCCCTGATCCTCCTTGCCGATCAGGGCCAGCACGGCAAGGCGATCGGCCTCACGGAAGGCCGCAGCCCCGAGTTCCTCGCGGAGAACGAGGCGTACTGGTTCCGGTCCAACCGGTGGTGGCTGATGGGAGAGTCCGGACGCGCCCGAGAAGCGATCGCGGAGATCGAAGCCCTGCCAGCCGACGAGGTCGAGGACCGCGAGCTGACCATCGCGTGGCTGCTCGCCCAGGACGGCCGTGTCGAGGAGGCCATCGCCCTCCTGCGCCCGCTGCCCGGCAAGCGGGCCGCAACCGACCTGGCTGAACTTCTCATCCGGCAGGGCCGCTTCACCGAGGCCATCGCTGTCATCCCCGACGTGGCCGCCCAGCGCGAGGAGGCACGGCACGGCCGGGCAAAGCGGCAGGAATCCGCCTCCCCCGACGCCGGCCATGTGTGCGACGACCCATGGGCAGCCTGGAATACCGCACCTCTGGAATGACGCTCCCCGCCGGTCGGTGCTTTCGCGTGGGACGCAGCCCGGTGCATGCGATACGCGAATGATCTCGATGCCCAGCGGTCGCTCGTGGCTGTCACCGCGAAGACCAACCGGAGCAAAGCGGACAAGGACCCGTCGGAGTGGATGCCGCCGGCAAAGTCCGCACGGTGCACCTACCTGGCCGCCTGGACCGAAACCTGTAGCAGATGTGACGCCTACTTCTGCTATCGCCCAGGCCGCGGCCGCCGAATGCATCCCGCGGGCGCGGCACCGGGGCCCTCTGGTGCCGCGCTCAAGCGTGATGTTCAAGTCGGGACGATCCAGGAGGATTCAGGTGAGCACAAGCGGGGCTCAGGCAGCGGCCTTCTTCCGTGAGATCGCTCGGACTCGTACCGTTTGGTGGGTTCGAGACGACGACGGCAGTCCGACCCCGGTCTCAAGTTCTGGGCAACCAGCTTTCCCCTATTGGTCGTCGAAGACCCGTGCGCAGCGCGCCGCTCAGCTATGGGGTCCTCAATTTCGAGCTGTTTCAATGCCGCTGGATCCTTGGCGAAGCGCGGCTTTGCCGGATCTGGCCAAGGATGACTTCCGGGTAGGGATTAACTGGAGCGGACAGCGCCTAACCGGATGGGACTTTACTGTCGGTGAAGTAGTCAATCGTCTCATTCACGCGCTTGGCGAGCCACCATACGACCGGTAGATTCGGCCGAGTGACGGCTGTCGCAACCTGAGCGGGCGGGTCCGGCCAGCCCCTGGCGGGACATATTTCGTTCGTCCGGACGGGCCCGGCGTGAGAGCCTCGCGCCTGTGGCTACTGAAACCGAGGTGGGAGAGCTGTTGCACCAGCGCGGCTGGCGGACGGCATTCACAGTCGCTGAGAGGGTGAACGCGTGGGCCACCCTGGTGAGCTTCATCGAGCGTGGCTATGGCGACGACATCTACGAGTACACCAACGACCTGTACTGCCGGAACTGGCTGCACGGGGCGTGGCTCCTGCTGGATGAACACATCGTCCAGCTCTGGACCCCGCAGATCAAATCCCTGGACGACCGGTACAAGGCCGCGACCGTGGACGATGATGGCCAAGCACTTGACCAGTTCCACAGGCTGCCCGGCCCCGACCTGTGGTGGTGGCGGCGACACCCCCGCATCCTCACCAAAGACCTTGGGCGTTCGCTTCGCTCGGCCGGCGCCATCGGCACCGACCCGGACGCCGCATGACCCTCAGCCTCCTGGGATTACGGGACAGCCCTTAGCGACATGAAGGGAAGTGGATCCATGGGAGCGAGAACCCCCTGGCCTTGGCGGGCATGGGACGAGCTGACGCGAGATATCCAGAACGCGTACGAGGACATCGGTGCACCTCGGAGATCCTTCGTCTTGGCCGTTGAGCAGAGCCAGCCCTACCGCGATCTCGTCCATGCTCTGAGTGAAGTAGCTGAATTGAATGACGATACGGACGTCAACTGTGACGTGTGTTTCAACTATGTGCTGAAGTCGGATGGGTTGTACTTCGTTCGCCTTTCGATGGTTGGGTTGTATGCAACCTTTGAGAGATTGCATGGTCGCGGAGATGGAGACCTTGTTACCTCGCGGAAAGATTGTTCATCGGACTTTGAGCGCGATGTATTTCGGTTGCTGACGGCCCGTGGTTTTCATGTCTTGTCTGAGGATGAGCTGAATTCAGCGGTTGATCTGGCGCTTCCAGACATTGACAACGGGGCGGTGACGGTGCGCAATGCGATCTTCTCTCCAGAGGAGTAAGCGCATTTGCTTAGGAGGAGGTGGGCTGTGAGATTCCGAGGCTGCGGTTTTCCGGGAACAGTGTGGCACTGGAGGGGCAGTTCCAGCGGTGTGACGAAGTCGGGCACTGGCGTACGCCCGAGACATCCTCGCCCCCCGGCGCGAAGGCGGTCTTGGGCCACGCCAAGGTCACCCGCGGGATGGATCCTCAGCCGCCCGGAGACCCTCACCGAGCCCGAACAACTCCACCTCAAGACCGTCCGCGCCCACTGTCCCGGGCTCGATGCTCTCTCCCGGCACGTCCGCTCCTTCGCGGTCATGCTCACCGAGCGCCACGGCGAGCGTCTCCCGGACTGGCTCGACGCCGTCCGGCAGGACGACCTGCCCAGTCTCCACACCCTCGCCGCCGGCATCGACCGCGACCTCGACGCCGTCACCGCCGGATTGACCCTGCCCTGGAGCTCAGGCGCGGTCGAGGGGCATGTCAACCGGATCAAGATGCTCAAGCGCCAGATGTTCGGGCGTGCTGGCTTCGCCCTTCTGCGTAAGCGAGTACTGCTCGCACAGTGATCGCAATGTCAGCGGCTGATGCGAGGATCCCGGCGACACGAGGAGATCAACATGGGCACCTGGGACACTGGCCCCTTCGACAACGACACGGCCGCGGACTTCGCCAACACTCTCGACGAGGCCAAGCCCGAGGAGCGCGAGACGCTGATCCGTGGCGTCCTCACGCGCACCGTTGATGCCGTCGGCTGGCTCACCGAAGGAGAAGAGGCGGTGGCCGCCGCCGCACTGATTGCGACCCAATGTCCAGGCGGCGACCCAATCGACACACCCTACGGCCCTGAGAAACCCATGCCCGCATCAACACCGTTGCGTTTACGTCCGTGAGCGGTTTGAGAGTCCGTGTTCGAAGAACGTGACGGTGGTGTGGATGGTGTAGTTCTGACTGGTTGTGGGGTGTTGTCCGGCGTTCGGTCCGTACTTGCTGGTGGGGTTCTTGCGGGTGCGAGCCTTGACGCGGTGCCGGTGGCGGGCGGGGTGCAGGGCGTCGAGGACGGCTCGGCCGATGGTGCCGACGAGCTCGGCGGGTCCCGCCGGGGGCAGGATCCCGGTCGCGGTGGTGACGGTGTCGGCGGCGGTGGTCTGCAGGACGGTGAAGCTGATGCGGTCCATGTCCAGGCTGGGCCGGGTGCAGGCAGTGTCAGCGGCGGCGCGGATCAGGGCCTGGTAGGTCGTGAGCAGGGCGTAGACCGGCACTGTCACGTTGTTGGGGGCGGCTGGTGTTGAGGTGTGCCGGGGCGTGCTTCGCCCGTTCGCTGACCGTTGTCAGACGGTCGCGGGGCAGCCGGTGACCTGCCTCCAGGTTCGGAAGCGTGCGGTCATCTCGGCTCGGTACTCGTGGGCGGCAAGAAGGTGACGGCGGGGCCTGAAGTGGGGGTGAGATGCTGCTGAACGCGGACAGGAACCTCTGGGCGTGCCCGGCCGAGGTGAAGCGTCTCATGGCACGCTCACGCTGCCGGGTGGGCTGATGGCTGTTCTCCGCCCGGTTGTTCAGATACTTCGAACTCCGGTGCTCGACCGACGGCATGACCTGTCGGTGGGCAGCTCCGTAGGAGCGCAGCTTGTCCGTGCCGATCACCCGGGGCACGTACTGCAGGTTCTTGAGCAGACGGCGGAAGAACTTCTGCGCGGCCTTCGCGTTGCGTCGGCTCTGCACCAGAATGTCGAGCACGTTGCCGTCGGCGTCGACGGCCCGCCAGAGGTAGTGCAACTTGCCGTTGATCTTGATGAAGACCTCGTCCATGTGCCATTTGTCGCCCGGCCGCGGGCGGCGTCGGCGCAGCCGGTTCGCGTAGTCCTGGCCGAACTTGGCGCACCAGCGCCGCACCGTCTCGTACGAGACCTCAACACCGCGCTCGAACATCAGCTCCTCGACCTCCCGGTACGACAGCGGGAAGCGGAAGTACAGCCACACGCAGTGGGAGATGATCTCCACCGGATACCGGTGCCCCTTGTACGACGGCGCGGTCTCCACGAGAAGCCCCTCCCACGATGACCCGAAGATCATCTCACTGGGCCAGGCCAACGTGACAGTGCCGTTTGGTGGGTTCGAGACGACGACGGCAGTCCGACCCCGGTCTCAAGTTCTGGGCAACCAGCTTTCCCCTATTGGTCGTCGAAGACCCGTGCGCAGCGCGCCGCTCAGCTATGGGGGCCTCAATTTCGAGCTGTTCCAATGCCGCTGGATCATTGGCGAAGCGCGGCTTTGCCGGATCTGGCCAAGGATGACTTCCGGGTAGGGATTAACTGGAGCGGACAGCGCCTAACCGGATGGGACTTTACTGTCGGTGAAGTAGTCAATCGTCTCATTCACGCGCTTGGCGAGCCACCATACGACCGGTAGATTCGGCCGAGTGACGGCTGTCGCAACCTGAGCGGGCGGGTCCGGCCAGCCCCTGGCGGGACATATCTCGTTCGTCCGGACGGGCCCGGCGTGAGAGCCTCGCGCCTGTGGCTACTGAAACCGAGGTGGGAGAGCTGTTGCACCAGCGCGGCTGGCAGACGGCATTCACAGTCGCTGAGAGGGTGAACACGTGGGCCACCCTGGTGAGCTTCATCGAGCGTGGCTACGGCGACGACATCTACGAGTACACCAACGACCTGTACTGCCGGAACTGGCTGCACGAGGCGTGGCTCCTGCTGGATGAACACATCGTCCAGCTCTGGACCCCGCAGATCAAATCCCTGGACGACCGGTACAAGGCCGCGACCGTGGACGATGATGGCCAAGCACTTGACCAGTTCCACAGGCTGCCCGGCCCCGACCTGTGGTGGTGGCGGCGACACCCCCGCATCCTCACCAAAGAGCTCGGGCGTTCGCTTCGCTCGGCCGGCGCCATCGGCACCGACCCGGACGCCGCATGACCCTCAGCCTCCTGGGATTACGGGACAGCCCTTAGCGACATGAAGGGAAGTGGATCCATGGGAGCGAGAACCCCCTGGCCTTGGCGGGCATGGGACGAGCTGACGCGAGATATCCAGAACGCGTACGAGGACATCGGTGCACCTCGGAGATCCTTCGTCTTGGCCGTTGAGCAGAGCCAGCCCTACCGCGATCTCGTCCATGCTCTGAGTGAAGTAGCTGAATTGAATGACGATACGGACGTCAACTGTGACGTGTGTTTCAGCTATGTGCTGAAGCCGGATGGGTTGTACTTCGTTCGCCTTTCGATGGTTGGGTTGTATGCAACCTTTGAGAGATTGCATGGTCACGGAGGTGCAGACCTTGTTACCTCGCGGAAAGATTGTTCATCGGACTTTGAGCGCGATGTATTTCGGTTGCTGACGGCCCGTGGTTTTCATGTCTTGTCTGAGGATGAGCTGAATTCAGCGGTTGATCTGGCGCTTCCAGACATTGACAATGGGGCGGTGACGGTGCGCAATGCGATCTTCTCTCCAGAGGAGTAAGCGCATTTGCTTAGGAGGAGGTGGGCTGTGAGATTCCGAGGCTGCGGTGTTCCGGGAACAGTGTGGCACTGGAGGGGCAGTCCCAGCGGTGTGACGAAGTCGGGCACTGGCGTACGCCCGAGACATCCTCGCCCCCGGCGCGAAGGCGGTTTTGGGCCACGCCAAGGTCACCCGCGGGACGCCGAGTAGAGGCCCACAGGTGGCCTCACTGAAACCTGCACCCGTCGGCCTTCGCGCCAGGCCAGCAATCCCAGCCGATCGCTCAGCCCGTGGCCACGGCTTACCACCGAAACGGGATGCGTCCAAACCCCGCTGGCGCGGGTCGCGCGCGGCGCGGCCGCCCATCCGGCCCTCTCTCGGCTCCGCCACCGCGGGCTTGGCCAGCGACCAGGGCGAGCTCGCCGCCGACGCCGCCCGGGAAGCCGAGCTGCGCGAAGCCGCCTGGATCGCCGCCCGCGCGGATGAGCTCCAGGCGCTGCGCGATCGCGCAGGCTGCTCCGGGACTCGGCAAGTGTTCTATGCCTGGTCAGGCGTCCCAAGCGCGAGGTCGGTTCAGTCCTTCCCATTCGGGGCGGAGCAGTGAGAACACGGCGAGGTCGTGGCGGCGGCCACGATGGAAACAGGCGGCGCGGCTGATGCCTTCGTGTACGAAGCCGGATTTGGCGAGGACGCTGTGGGCGAGGGCGTTTTCAGTGTGGGTCTCTGCTGTGAGCCGGTGCATCGGAAGTTCGCCGAACGCCAAGTCCACCAGAGCGTTGAGGGCGTCGGTGCCGTGGCCGTGCCCGCGATGCTGAGCGGCGAGCATCAGCTCGACCTGTGCTGTGCCGTTGACGATGTTTTGGTCGCTCAGTGCTATATGGCCGATGGGGGTGCTGTCGGGGAGGAGGACGAGGAAGTCGTCGCGAGCGTCGTCGTCAGCGTCGCGCTCGATCCGCTCGCGCATGGCCGTGAGTGAGCGTGGCCAGATGCCGATTTCGTAGGCGGTTACGGGGTCAGACCGCCAACCGTGCAAGAGCTCGGCGTCGTCCATGTCGAGTGCCGCGAGACCGACAGCCTTGGCACGCCAGGCAAGTTCCCTTTCAGCCTCTGCGTCGTGCTCGTTGCCTGCGATCCTGGTGTCTTCGGTCATGGGCGGATGCTATGGGTGCCTTCAAGCCGGGGCCACCGAAATTTCTCTGCTCAGCGGTGCGGTGCCACCTGCGAATCTGCATCTCAATGTCACCGGTTTCTGTGCTGGTGACACCAGTGCCCTCCAGCGTTGGTGTCAGGGCGGTGAGCTGGGGGTTCGCCGTGCGATGTGGGGTGGTGGTGACATCGGGGTGCAGTTTTTGCGGTGACGACTCGTGAGGTTGCTGCAGGTCGCGGCGTGTCCTTCCGGTGCAGATTCGCACCGGTACGCGTTCGCGGGCGGCAACCCGATCTCCTTCGTGGAGCTGGACGGGCATCTCTTCGGCATCGACATCTCCCTCTCGGACGTGGGCCACGCGGCCTTGGACGTGGCGGGCATGGTGCCGGTGATCGGTGAGGTCGCGGACGTTGCCAACGGCGTCTGGTACATGGCGGAGGGCAACTACGTCGACGGTGCCATGTCGATGGCGGCGGCCATCCCCGGTGCCGGCAACGCGGTCACGGCCGCGAAGTGGGCCAAGAAGGGCGCCAAGGCCGTCGACGCGGTCAAGGGCGCGGCCAAGGCCGGCGGCAAGAAGGTCGCGGGCGGGGCAAAGAAGGCCGCCGGTAAGGCCAAGGCCGGGGTCAACAAGGCAACGGACAAGGTCAAGAGCAAGGTCAAGGGCGGCAAGAAAGCCTGCACCAAGGGGGCGAAGAAGAACAGCTTCGTCCCCGGCACCAAGGTCGCCATGGCCGACGGGTCCCAGAAGAACATCGAGGACCTCAAGGTCGGCGAGTACGTCCTGGCCTCCGACCCGGAGACCGGCGACCTCCAGGCCCGCCAGATTACCGACACCATCGTCGGTGACGGACTCAAGCACCTGGTCACCCTCACCGTCGACCCCGACGGCAAGAACGGCAAGGCCAAGCCCAGCAAGCTCACGGCAACCGCCAACCACCCGTTCTGGCTGCCGGACTTCGGCAAGTGGGTCGACGCCAGCGAGCTCGAGCCGGGCACGTGGCTCCAGACGGCAGCGGGCACCTGGGTCCAGGTCACCGCGGTCGACGAGGCGCACCGCACCCAGCGCGTCTACAACCTCACCGTCGACGGCGTCCACACGTACTATGTGCTGGCAGGTCAGAGCGCGGTTCTCGTCCACAACAGTGGACAGATTCCGCTCAACTGCCAGGCCTCCGAGTCGGCGCAGGTCTCCATGCAAGCCCGCATGGACAACGGGATCGCGGCCGCACGCAATGTGGCCGTGTACCGGATCGGCTCGGGCGACAACGCTCGCTATCTCGCTGCGGCGAACGAGGGGAGCCGGCATTCGGAGCGTGTTCTGGATGCGTACATCGACAAGGCGGGAATCTCGCCCGGCGATGTGACCGGCATCTACTCCGAGCGCCAGCCGTGCTCTTCGATTCCCAACCTGTGCGGTGCGCGGATCGGCCGCTACAAGAACGCGGCGGATGACATTTCGTGGAGCCTGAACCCTGACGGCCCCGGATACACGGGTTTCAACAAGGCCAGGATTCGAGATGCCATGGACGACTTCGTCTCGAACCCCGCTGCGTCGGCGTACGAATGGATCACCGGGTAGCGTGAATCGGAGGGCGGCGGCGCGTATGTTCGTGCTCGTTGCCGCCCTCTGACCATGCTGTTCACGACGGCCCGCCGGCCTGTCCGGCGGGCCGTCGCTCTACGGGAGGTGTCGTGAATACACAGGGAGCGGGCTCAGAAGTGGCGCGCATCCTCGAGGCCGAGCTGGACGACCTCACCGAGAACGGGAGGCTGTCGGTCACTCCGCCTGCTGCAGTGCGTTCTTGGGACATCCCTGCCGAGGCCAAAGAGGAACTGCTCTCCCACGGGCTTCCCCAGGCGATTCCGTTGGACAAATACCTGGGGGTCGGTGCGGCGTTCCAAGAGGGTGAGCTGCCTGAATACGTGAGCGACAAGGGCCGGTGCTATGTGATCGCTGTTTGCGGCGACGTGCGTGTGGTCGCGCGCGAGAGGTCGGGTCAGGTGCTCGCCGTGCCGGAGCATCGCGAGATGATTCCGCAGCTGGCCCATCTGCATCCGGGTGGAGTTCCAGACGAGGTCATCAATTCGAGTGTGACCGTCCTTGTCGACTTCGCCTGGCGCTGGCACTGGCTGTCGCGTGTTCTGACGGAACAGGAAGAAGCCGCCGACGAGGCCGAGAGCGCGGCGTGGAGGGCGGCGCGCGAATCCGGCTCCAAGGATCCGCTGCCGGACTTCCACGAACTGTACCGGATGCTGTGTCAGGTCGTACGCGAGCGATTCCGAGAAATCGATCCGGTCTCGATCCAGGCTGAGCGCTCGATGTGGTCGGAAATGATCAACGGTTTTGAGTAGGCGACCACGCTCGTTCATCCGCAGGAGCTTGCGGACGGTGTAGATACGGTCACCACACCACGTCCTCCGCGTGGGCGGTGGGTGAGCGTGAGCTGTCCTACACCTGGAAGCTCCCGGACGGCCCAGACGTCACCACCAGCGGCAACCAGCTGTCGACCGCCATCCCGGCGCTGTCGCCGGGCCAGTCGGCGACGATCAGGCGCAGGTTGGCGGGCTGGCCAATAACCCGGCATACCAGACACTGAGGACGGTGCGAGCAGACGGTCGGCGGGGTCACCACGACCTCCACCTACGACCGCAACCGGCTGCTGAAGACGACGACAGCGGGTGTCGCCTCGACGTACAACTACGACCCGCTGGGCCGTCTGGACACCGTCTCGTCCAACGGCAGCGTGCAGGAAAAGTACACCTACGACGGCTTCGACCGCATCGCCAAGCACACCGCGGCACCGGGTCTGTGTAGCGAACGGTGGAACTCGGTTGATTTTGTTCAGCGGCGTCCGGCGGTGAGCCGGCCGTCGAAGGTGATGTCGAAAGCCTGGAGCGCGGCCTTCCAGCGCATGGTCCAGCGTTTGCGTCCGGTGCCGGTCGGGTCCAGCGACATGAGGGCCATGTAGACGCACTTCATGGCCGCGGCCTCGTTGGGGAAGTGTCCCCGGGCCCGAACGGCCTTGCGGATGCGCGCGTTGATGCTCTCGATCGCGTTGGTGGTGCAGATGATCTTGCGGATCTCCACGTCGAACTGGAGGAAGGGCACGAACTCCGCCCAGGCGTTCGACCACAACCGCACCACAGCCGGGTACTTTGCCCCCCACTCCGCGGAGAACTCCAGGAACCGCTCCATGGCGGCCTCCTCGGTCGGCGCGGTGTAGACGGGCCTGAGCGCCTTCGCGATCTTGTCCCAGTCCTGTCGGGCCGCGTAACGGAAACTGTTCCTCAGCAGATGAACGACACAGGTCTGGACAATCGTCGCAGGCCAGACGGTGTTCACAGCGTCCGGGAGACCGGTCAGGCCGTCGCAGACCAGCATCAGGACATCGGCCGCGCCTCGGTTCTTGATCTCGGTCAGCACCTGGAGCCAGTACTTCGCGCCTTCCCCGCCGTCGCCGATCCACAGGCCCAGGATGTCCCGGTGCCCCTCGGCGGTGACCGCCACCGCCATGTAGACAGGCCGGTTGGCAACCTGCCCGTCCCTGACCTTCACGTTCACACAGTCGATGAAGACGACCGGGTAAACGCTGTCCAGCGGCCGGTTCTGCCATTCCGCCATGCCGGCCATCACGCTGTCGGTGATCGTGGAGATCGTGGACTTGGAGATCTCCGTGCCGTACACCTCGGCGAGATGCGCGGAGATCTCCCCGTGCGTCAGCCCCTTCGCCGACAGCGACAGGACCATCTCGTCCACCCCGCCCAGACGCCGCTGCCGCTTCTTGACCAACTGCGGTGTGAACGACCCGGCCCGGTCCCGCGGCACCGCGATCTCGACCGGCCCCGACTCGGTGATCACCGTCTTGGCCCGGTGCCCGTTGCGGTAGTTCTCCCGGCCGCCCTCGGCCCGCTCACCGGGCTCATGGCCCAGATGATCAGTGAGCTCGCCCTCCAGCGCGGACTCCAGCACCCGCTTCGTCAGCTGCTGCAGCAGACCACCCTCCCCGGTGAGCTTCACCCCACCGGCCTGGGCCCGGGCCACCAGCTCGGCCACCAGTCCGTCATCCACAGCACCCGTCCCACCCACAGCAGCCTCCCCGGCCTCGATGTCACTCACCACGTCAGTCATCAACTGTCGCTTCCAGCCCGGGAGTTACACCACTCACCGTACAGACCCGACGGCACGGCGGACCGGCCGCCGTCGCCTGGCTGCTGCAACGCATCGCCTACCTGGCACGCGGGACGGAGACGACGGCGGTGAGCCTGTGGCAGGCCGCGCTGACGGTCTCCCTCCCGGACGGCGCCCTCGCAGGGGCGGGCGCCTTCGCAGACATGGACATGGACGAGACAACCTGGCTCAACCTCACGCTCGCCTCCGCACGCCACACCCCCCAGCTCGACAACGCCGACGACGTGGCCCAGCGCGCCGCCGAAAACCCCGGAACCGAGCAGGCTGCTCAGATCACCGCCCTACTCGTGGCTCATCCCAGCACCGCGCCATGGAAAGACGCGACCGTCCGCAGCCACGCCCGGCGGCTGTTGACCGACGCTGGGAACCTCCCTACCGGCCAGCGGCCCGAAGCCGCCCTTCAGGAACTGCGCGAAGCACTTATCACCGCGGGGGACGTGGACGCCCACCGGCTGGGCCAGGACACCGAGATGGCCCCGTAGCGCTCCAGAATGGCTTCACCGTCTCTGGCCTGATGGTTTGTCGGTAGGTCGGCTTGCGCGGTGGTGCTCGTTGATCAGGCCGGCAATGGCTTGCCGATGTTCGGTCCGGGCCGTCGGGAGGGGGATGTCATCGGGGTCGTCGTGAGGTGCGAGCTGGTTCCGGCCCTGGTGGGGCCGGTGCCGGTTGAAGTGCTGGGCGTAGTCGTGGAGGATCTTCTCGGCGTGGCCGCGGTCGAAGATCAGGAGCCGGTCGGTGCACTCCTCCCGCACCGAGCGTACGAACCGCTCGGCGTGGGGATTGCAGTTCGGGCTGCGGGGAGGAATCTTGACCACGGTGATGCCCTCGCCGGCGAAGACGGCGTCGAAGGCGTCGGTAAGCTTCGCGTCCCGGTCCCGGATCAGGTGGGTGAGGTCGGCGGCGCGGTCGCCGAGCTGCCAGAGCAGCTGCCGGGCCTGCTGGGTGGCCCAGGCGGCGGTGGGGTGGGCGGTGACGCCGGGGACGTGCACGGTGCGGGTGCGCACCTCCATCACGAACAGGGCGTACAGCCGCTGCAGTTTGATGGTGTTCACATAAAAGAAGTCGGTGGCAAGCAGGCCGCCGGCCTGGGCCTTGAGGAAGCAGGTCCACTCACGGCGTGCCGCGCGTCGGCGCGGTGCTGGGCCGAGCCCGGCGGCGCGCAGGACGCGGCGGACGGTCGCCGCGCTGACCTGGTGCCCGAGCCGGCGCAGTTCGCCGTGCACCCGCCGGAACCCCCACCGGGAGTTCTCGGCACCGAGCCGGATGATCAGGTCGCGCAGCTCGTCGGACAGTGGCGGGCGGCCCGGGGAGAGCGGCCGGGTCCACTTCTGCCTCACGAGGAGCCGGTGCCAGGCCAGCAGGGTGCGCGGGGAGACGATCCGGTGGCCCCGGAGCACCCGGGGCAGGAGCCGGGCGAGCGCGGCCAGCAGCGCCCGGTCCGGCCGGCCGGGCTTTGGGGCGGCGACCTGCCGGCGCAACACCGCGACCTCGTGCCGCAAGATCAGTATCTCCACCTCCTTCGCTGCGGAGGATCGACACATCAGAACGAGCCACGCGAAGATCCGCGTGGTGACCAGATAGAGCATCCGTACGAGCACGAGGCCTGATCCTGCCGGACCGCTGGACGGGCGCGTTCCCCGAGGTCAGGCCCGGTGAAGCCATTGTGGAGCGCTACGGTCGACCTCAGACCACCGGGTTTCCCGGACCTGATCTTGGATAGATTTGTTGTCATAACTGGTTTGTAATGCAAAGCTTATGGCATGGCAGACGCATCGACGCCCTCTCCGGGCACTCCCCACGAAGTCCTCGCGGGCCTCGGCGACCTGACCCGCCGGGTCCGTGCCGCGCAGCGCGGCACCTGGTTCCCCCTCCTGCTGCTGGGCGTGCTCACACTGGGCGGGATCCTGGTGGGCCGCTTCACCTTCAAGGTCGAGACCGTTGCCTGCCCGGCGGGTGAAGCCGCGGCGGGCAGCGGCTGCACCCTGGTCACGCAGGGCTCGGCGGTCTACTGGCCCCTCGGGCTCGCCCTGGCCTACGCCGCGACGGCGTTCTTCTACATTCGCCGCTCCCGCAACCGCGGTGTCGGGACCCGGGTCCGGCCCTACGTCCTGACTGGGATCGTCTTGGTCGCCCTGGCGAGTGCCACCGCGATGTGGAGCCTGCGCCACGGGGTGCCACAGCTCGGCGAACCGCTCGACTTCTGGGGCCTGCAGCTCGACCCCACTTCCGGGGTGACGAGGTTCCTCGAACGGCTCGCCGGGAACGCCATGGCTGTCGGGCTGCCGCTGCTGGTGCTGGCCTGGGTGGAGCGCAGCCGCGCCTTGCTGCTGCTCGCTGTGGTGTACCTGGCCATCGAGCTGGTGCCGCTCACCACCGGCTGGTCGGGGATCCCGTTCACCTCGCCGTGGTCCGCTCTGCCCACCTTCGGCGTCCCCGGCGTGCTTCTCCTGCTTGGCGCCCTCGGTTTCGGCCTGGCCGAGCTGTCCGGCAGGCGCAACGCGTCATGACCGATCAGCCCGAGCAGCACCCCGCCACCGGCCTGGACGACGTGGTCCACCAGCGCGTGCGCCTCGGCATCCTCACCGTTGCCCACCAGGCGCGCCGGGTCGAGTTCGGCTTCCTGCGCAAGGCGCTCGGCCTCACTGCCGGAAACCTCAGCCAGCATCTGTCCGTGCTGGAGAAGGCCGGGCTGGTGGAGATCGAGAAGGGCTACGAGGGCAAACGTGCCCGCACCTGGCTCTCCCTCACCCCCGCCGGCGAGCGTGCGCTCCAGGACGAGGTCACCCAGCTCAAGCGCCTCATCCACCAGATCGAGCAAGGCAGCTCAGCCCCGGAGTCCTGATCCGGACCCCGGCGAACCGTGGTGAGCCGTGAGCGGCTCCCGCCGACGTCCGGAGAACCCGGACAGCATGCCTAACACCGTCCAAGAACTGGGGAGGACACGTGACCATCACACCGCTCACCACGACGGACCTGACGCGCCGTCGCATGCTCGCAGCCGCGCTGGCCGCGGGGGTCGGGGCCGCCGTGCCGATCAGCGCACCGCGCCAGGCGTGGGCGGCACCGACCGCCCCCGGTCCGTCGCAGCTCACGCTGCCCAGGCCCACCGGACCGCACCCGGTGGGCACGGTGCCGCTCCACCTCGTCGACACCTCACGTCCGGATCCTGTTGCCGGCCCGGGGCATCACCGCGAGTTGATGGCCAGCGTCTGCTACCCCGCTTGCAAGACGAAAGACCTGCCGCGTGCCCCCTGGATGACCCAGGGTGCGCTGCGGGCGTTCCTGACGGACGTCGGCTTCCCCCTCGATCCCGCCCTCGGCCCACTCACCGCCGCACACGTGGGCGCACCCGTGCACCAAACGGGCCACCGCCTGCCCGTCATCGTGTACTCGCACGGCTCGGGCAGCCATCGCGGCGACCACACCATCATGGTCCAGGAACTCGCCAGCCATGGCTACGTTGTGGTCACCGTCGACCACACGTACGACGCGTTCAGCGAGTTCCCCGACGGCCGGCTCACCGTTCCGGCAGAGGTCCCGCCGTTCCTGGGGCCCCGGGACTTCGCCATGGACCTCCGGTTCGTGCTCGACGTCGTCGAGGGCCTTGCCGGCGGGCACAACCCCGACGTCGACGGCAGGCCACTGCCCCAGGGCCTGCTCGGCGCCCTCGACCCGCAGTGCATCGGGGCGTTCGGCTGGTCGAAGGGTGGCACCGCCACCGCGCTCACCATGCTCGCCGACAGGCGCGTTGGCGCCGGGCTCAGCATCGACGGCCCGATGCAGCCGACCATCACCACCGACCTGGACCGGCCGTTCATGATGATGACTGCTTCGTTCACCCGGGCCGCCATGCCGGATGTCGCCGAGCTCTGGACGCACCTTCGCGGTTGGCGGCTGAACATTCAGGCCGACGGGGCCATCCACAAGTCGTACGGCGACGACGCGACACTGATCCCGCAAGCGGGCAAGGTTCTCGGCATGACCAACCAGCAGATCCAGGACATGATCGGCACCCTCGATCCGGCTCGGGCGGTCCGGATCCAGCAGGCCTACCCGCTCGCGTTCTTCGACCTGCACCTGCGACACCGCCGGGGACATCTGCTCGACGGCCCGAGCGCGGCCTTCCCAGAGGTGAAGTTCATCCCGTGAAGCGTCGGACCGCGCAATGCGCTGCTCGCCGAGTACGACGGCGGACTGCAGCCGGTGCACCGCCATCGTCTCCAGCAACGCGGCCTGCAACGCCCCCATCCGCTCACCACGCAGCCGCTCCTCCCGGACGAGAACCCCATGAGTTTCTGATCAATAGGAAGTGAGTCGGGTGCCCCACACGGTGGGGCACCCGACAACCCGTTCGGGATGGAGAATCAGAAATTGTCCGGAGATTCGCAGGCCGCCCGCCGCCTTGTCGGTTGCTTTCTTGGTCCCGTTATGGGGGTTATCGCCGCCTACGGTGGAACCACGATGCTTGCGAGGGCCTGGAACGATTGCGAAATAGGAATCAACGCGTCAGCGAACTTTTGGTCCTTAATTCCCATATTTTTCGCCGTCTGGGTCGTAGTCGCACTGATCTGGGCCATCGCGTTCGGGGTGCTCGCCGGAAGGGGCCTGCTGCTCGCCTCCGCGGTGGCTGTACTCGCTACGCTGTGCGCCTACTGGGTCCTCATGGCGAGCTTGAACGCTCCAGCCGATTACCCGGTCAGCGTGAGTGCCTGCGCTCCGGACAATGCGCCCCCATGGTGGCCGGACTGGCTGCCTGTGTGATCGTGAGCAGGGCGAAGTCATCACGGCCTTGGGGCCTTCCCCCGTGAAGGTGGGCACGCGGTTTTTGATCACGCGGCGAGCGTGAGTTTAGCGGTGTGGTGTCGGTGTTCGTATTCGTTGGGGCTGAGGTGGCCGTTGGCGGAGTGTCGGCGGCGGGTGTTGTAGCGGGTCAGCCAGGTGAAGACGGTCCTGCGGCAGGTGCTGGAGTCGCCGTAGTCGTGGGCGCCTTGGAGGGGCTCGCGTTTTAGGGAGGCGTGGAAGCTTTCGCAGGCCGCGTTGTCGGCGCTGGTGCCGACCGCGCCCATCGACCGTGTGACCCCGAGTTGGTCGCAGAGGCCGGCGAAGGCCCGGGATCCGTATTGCGCTCCGTGGTCGGAGTGGAACACGGCGCCGTCCAGGCGGCCACGGGTCGAGGCTGCCATCCGCAGTGCGTGGGCGACCAGGCCGGTGCGCATGTGGTCGGCGATGGACCAGCCGACGACCTTACGGCTGAAGCAGTCCAGCACGGTCGCGAGATAGAGGAACTCCCCGCCTGCGAGCGGGAGATACGTGATGTCGGTGTGCCACGAATGCGAAACGTGTCCGGCTTCGCCGCCTGCTGCGCTTGTCACTGTGCCCACTCCACTCCCAGCTTGGCGAGGGTGGCGAGCTGCTGCTCGCTGAGTTTGTCGCGTCGGGTTTTCTGGTTGCTGATCCAGATGCCGGTGCGGTGCTCCGTGCCGTCGGGGAGGCGCTCGACGTGGGCCCGCGAGACCACAGTGGTGCCTTCGCGTTGAACGTATTGCTGGAGGGCTGTTACGCCCCGCTGGAACGCGTCGGAGCCCTTCGTTGCCCCTGTCTTCGCGTTGGTTCGTGCTGCGGTCTTCTGGGGCCGTACGGCCGGTTTCGCGCCCAGTTCGTCCAGGCGGTGTTGTTGTTCGGGGTTCAGGCGTGTCCAGTCCCGTGTCTGCCGTGCGAGCCAGCGTCCGATGTCGTCGCCGCGGTAGGTGACGCCGGGCAGGATCTCGTCCAGTGTTCCGCCGTCCTCGAGGAGTGCGCGCAGGCCTGTGTGGTGGCGTTGCCAGTCGACGGTCCATCCGAGTTGTCCTGGGTTCCAGTCTGGGTCGATCGCGGCGAGCTGCTCGGCGCGCCGTGCGGCGCGTTCGGGGTCCTTGCCGAGTCCGTCGGGTCGTCGGAGGTTGGTGAGCCATTGTCCGACTGGTTTGTCGAGGGCGGTGGCGTGGCGGGGCGCGGTCAGCGTGCGATCTCTCGGTTTCGTGTCAGTGAATGGTGTGACAGTGGCGGGTTCCCCGGGTGTTGCCTGGATGTACTGGTCAGTGAGTCATATGTCGGGCTCGCCGGATGTGCTGCCACTGTCATGAGATGAGAGATCGGGGTGTCGGTACTGTCACCGGGCTGTATAGGCGCAGGTCGCGTACTGACACGAAATCGAGAGATCGCATCTGGCGCACGGCCTGCTTGTAGCGGGGAAGCAACTGGTCGGTCTCCGAGGACGCCGCGCGTGTCTCCAGGACCGGCTGCGATTGACCCGTCGGAGTGAAGTTGAGCGGTGCTCCCGAGTTCGCCAGAACTTCCTGGATGAAAGGGAGATGAGAGAAATTCACCCGCCATGCCGACTTATGGTTCCCTTCGGGCGAAGTCTTCTCAGAGGATCCTCATGCTGGGCGCCCGGATGCAGTACCGACGGGGTGGCGCGCCGCTGTTCCTGGCAAGACCGCTCTGAACGAGGTCCCGGGACATCGTGATTCCGCGCCGGAACGCCCGGCACGGAAGGGACGAACGAACAATGAATCTCACCATCAAGCGCGCTGTCGTCACCGCGGTCGCCGCGATCTCGGTGCTCGCGGGATCGGCGACCGTCGCGAGCGCCGCCTCCCCGCACGGCGGCCCGAAGCATCACTGCAAGCAAGAGAAGTTCAACCAGTACGGGAAGTTCAACCAGTACGGGAAGTTCGACCAGTACGGGAAGTTCGACCAGTACGGGAAGTCCACCAAGATCCGCCACGGCGGCCGGCAGCACCACGCGATCCAGCTGAAGGGTCACCAACTGCCCGTCAAGTTCCTCGTGGCGAAGGGGCACGCGTACAGGTCGCATTGATGCCGGCCCTCTTCACGGCGCCCCCGTGCGAGCTGCGCACGGGGGCGCCGCCGTGTCCCGACATGGCATGCGGTGACAGCTTTGAACGGCGTCTTTCATGCGCTCGCCGGGCCACTCGGTCGCCACGAAGAACCCGCTGCCGATCCCGACGTGCCGGCACGGCCCTGACCGGCACGTCGGGCACGCGCTTCTTCAGTTTTCCAGCGCTGTCGAGCCGAGCAGTGGCGGCTCGGGGGTACAGGCCCTGCCACTGTGTTGCGCGCCGGGCGGGGCCGCCGCGCCCAGCCGCCGGCTCTTCTGGCTGCTGAGAAACACACCCAGCCGCACCGATATGCCGTCGCTCCGCAGACCTAGACCATGGTCAGCAGGTGATCCGTCGGTCCGTAGTCGATCTTCCAGTCGGCATAGACCCCGCAGAACCCATCCTTGATGCACCGCAGGCCCACGGTCACCCAGCGGACCGCTCCGTCGGTGCCGAGCGAGAACGCGACCGCAGCCTCGAACTCCTCGCTCCCGCACGGGCAGCCGGCCGCACCGGGCTCGTCGTCCTCCCAGGACTCCTCGTTCCAGTACTCCTCGCTGTCCGCGACGAACGCACGGCTGCCGCAGCCCGAACACTCCCGTTCCGCCCCGGACGCGTTGACCAGCACGAAGAACACACGACCGCCGCACCCCTCGCAGACGGAAGGAGCGATCTTCACCGGGCGGTCGTCGACCGCATCCCGGAGGAACGCCGCGAGCTCCGCGGGGACACCCTCCCCAACCTGATCATCAGCATGCACAGACACATCGTTCCAGACGCCCCGAACCAACACCCGACCAGCTTGACCAAAGACATAGGGGCACCCCCCGCACAGGAGACGCTCGACTTCGGCTGCTATACCGCCCATTCCAGCCCGAGGGCTGCCAGCGCGCTGAGCTGGTCCTCGGTGAGCTTGTCGCGGCGGCTCTTCTGGTTGCTCAGAAACACACCCAGCCGCACCGATGTGCCGTTCGGGAGTTCTTCGACGTGTTGCCTTCCGACAACGCTCCTTCCTTCCCGGGCGATGTACTGGGCGAGGGCCATGACGCCCCGTGTGAACGCGTCGGAGCCCTTCGCCGCCCCAGTTTTCGCGTTGGCGCGCGTCGATGCTTTCTGGGGCCGTACGGCTGGTTTCACCCCGAGTTCGCCGGGGCCTGGTGGCTCGTACGGCGGGTGATGGCCATGCGGATCGTGACCGCCGTGCTCGCCGTCCTCGTCCTGCTGGCCGGTGGCGCCGCCCTGTACCGCGTTGGGCCAATGCTCCACTGCTGGGGCTCGGACAGAATCGCCCGCGGGCCCGACGGCGCCTACGCCTGCTACGACTTCTGAGGCGGTCCAGCGCCACCGCGCCCGTACCCCCGGGCGGTTACCCTTCCGCACGTTTACGAACGACGAATGGATCAGCATGTCCTACGACGGCGCGTTCCTGTGGGGCCCGGCGAACTTCTCTGGACGCCCCCCCACCCGGCTGACGGTGGAGGGTGTCGCGGTGGGCCTCGTAACCGCCGGCCTGCTCGCAGGTGCTTCAGTGGCGGGCACACTGACCGGTTTCGACACGGTGGGCTCGGTGGCCGGTGTCGTCGTGGGTCTGGCCACCGCCTGGTATCTCTTCTCGACGAACGCGGGACGTGTCCTGGTCGGCGCAGTTGCCCTGCTCGGCGGGGCGCTCGCCTGGTGGATACCGGGCGCGACCGTACGGGCCGTCCTCGCGGCGCGCGGCGAGAGCCGTACGGTGGTGGTGACCGAGGTCCATGTCCACCGCTACGAGGGACGGGAGTACGTCAAGAACTCCTGCTCGGTACGTCTCCTTGACGGTACCCCGGTTCCGACCGAAGCCTGGCGTACTTGCGGCGCCACCGCGCGCCCGGGCCAGCGCCTCGCGATGGTCTTCGACCCCAAAGACGCTGTCCTGCCGACCGACCGTATCCTGCCTGCCTCCGCCGCGGAGGCCCTCGCAGGGCCGGCGGCCGCGACTGTGGCCCTTGCAGCGCTGTGCTGCGTCGCGGTGATCCGATCTCAGCCGTGACCACGCGGGTCATGCACCCCCTCGGGGGCGTTCCTGGCTGGTGGCCTACTGTGCTGCCCGTGGGCTGATTGACCCCCTGTGGCTTGCGTACGACCTTGAATTGACAGCCGCGTGGCTTTGTACGCGACAGGGGGCAGCGTTTAGACAGCAGTTCGGGAGGCACCATCACTGCCGACATGCTGCGGATGTTCACGACGACGGACAGCAGCGATTCTTTCTACGCCCAGTGGTATCCGAGGTTGGCGAGGGCGGCGAGTTGCTGCTCGCTGAGCCGGTCGCGCCGACTTTTTTGGTTGCTTAGCCAGACGCCCAGTCGGACTGAGGTGCCGTCGGGGAGCTGCTCGACGTGCTGTCGTCCGACCACGGTCTTCCCCTCGCGCTGGATGTATTGAGCGAGGGCTGCTACGCCCCGCGTGAACGCGTCGGACCCCTTCCCTACCCCAGCCTTCGCGCTGGTTCGCGCTGCAGCCTTGTGGGTCCGTGCAGCCGGTTTCACGCCCGCCTTGCCCAGGCGGTGTTGCTGCTCCGGGTTCAGCCGTGCCCAGTCCCGTACCTGCCGGGTGAGCCAGCGTCCGATGTCGTCGCCGCGGTAGGTGACGCCTGGCAGAATCTCCTCGAGCTTCCCGCCGGCTTCCAGGAGCGCGCCCAGGCCGACGTGGTGGCGTTGCCAGTCGACGGTCCAGCCCAGTGCCCTGGGGTTCCAGTCGGGGTCGATCGCGGCGAGCTGCTCGGCCCGCCGTGCTGCGCGTTCGGGGTCCTTGCCGAGGCCGTCAGGGCGTCGGAGGTTGGTGAGCCATTGTCCGACGGGTTTGTCGAGGGCGGTGGCGTGGCGGGGAGCGGCCAGGGTGCCGGCTTCGGCGTAGTAGGCGCGGGCCGCAGCGAGGTTCTCGGCGAACGCCGTGTCGGCGGTATCCCACACCATCCCGAGTTCCTCGAGTTCGTCGGCGCGGGTGCTGGGCATGGTTCCGGCCCGGTAGGCGCGCCTCTGGTCGGACAGCCACCTGCCCAGGGGGTAGGCGCCTTCCTGGTGTTCGTAGGGCACGTCCAGGTGCCCCTCCCGCTCCTGGTAGCGGCGGGCGGTGTCGTATCCGCGGGTCCAGTCCTGGCGTTCGGTGTCGAGGATCTGGAACTTGACCCATTTCGCGATCATCACGGGATCCCTGGGGGCTGCGAACCGGAGCAGCAGCCGTGACTCCTCCTCGCCTTCCTCTGGCTCCGGACCGATGGTTTGCGACGGATCAACGGCCTGCTTCTGGTTCTCCTGCGGAATGGCGAGCATCTCGATAGCACGTTCATCGTGTGCCCGGAGCCCTTCAAGGACCTTTACCAAGGGGCGATACGAAGAGGACGTGAACATGTCTTCCGGCCGCTCACCTTGTGCCAGGAAAACGGGCACGATCAGTGTCGCAATCTTGCCCTGTCCGGGTTTCTGGCGCAGTGCCCGGCCGATTGCCTGAACGATATCGACCGCGGACCCCTTGGTGGAAGTTTTCGTGTTGTTGTCCGGCGGGATTCTCGTTTCGGTGTCCAGGTGGGTGGATGCGGCTGAGTGGCTGATTGGCGTTGTTTTACGGGGTGTTTGGGTTGGTGGGGGAGGGCGTTGGGGCTGGACAGTGAGGTGAGGGTGGGTGGTCAGTGGTTGAGAATCGGCTGGTCAACAGGATGAACGCTCCAATGGAGTAGTCTCCCTTCTTGATCATTTTTGGTGGGCCGCGGATGTTCGTTGTGGTGGGAGAGCGTGTTGGTGGGGGCTGTGGCGGATGCTGAGGTGTTGCGGCCGGTCGCGGTGCGCAGGCTGCTGGCGCTCGCCGAACGGGGGGAGTTGACGGCCGGTCATCGGCGGATGGTTGCTGACACGCTGGGGGTGTCGGAGCGGACGGTGCGCCGGTGGCTGGCGGTGGCTCGCGTGGACGGCCGTCTGGAGCGGGCTGAGCGCTGCCGGTTCACTCTCACTCCGGAGTTGACCCGTCGGCTTGCGTTCCACCGGGGGAGCGTGGCGGCGTTGCACCGGGAGTTGACGGCCGAGGCGGCCGCGGCCGGTGGTGGGTCGGTGCCGTCTTTGGCGACGTTGTACCGGGCGGCTGCGCGGGATGTGTCTGCGGGGTTGCGGGCGGGGATGCGTGGTGGTGAGGCTGCCCGCCGGGATCATGACGTGTTTCTTCAGCGCCCTGCCGGTCACCGTAATGAGGTGTGGGAGGCCGACCACGTCCAGGTGAAGGTCGAGGTGGACATCGACGGCCGTCCGGGGCGTCCGTGGGTGACCTGGTTCATTGACTGTGCGACGCGGGTGATCTGCGGGTTCGCGGTGACTGCGCAGGTCCCATCCCGGGAGTCCGTGCTGGTGGCGCTGCGGGATGCGATCTCGCGTGAGGGGGAGCACGGCCCGTTCGGTGGCCTGCCGGGGGCGGTGCGGGTGGACCGCGGCAAGGACTTCCTGTCCCGAACGGTGGGGGAGGCACTCGGGGCGTTCGCGGTCCCGGTGGTGGACCTGCCCGGCTACAGCCCGCATCTGAAGGGCACCGTGGAAGCCCTGAACAAGGCGGCGAAGCAGATGTTCTTCGCTTCTCTGCCTGGCTACACCGCTGCTCCGCGTCTGAAGGGCGGCAAGAAGCCGGCCGCCGGGCAGCGGCTTTTGCCGCTGGAGGCGTTCGTCGAGCTGCTGGGGCAGTGGGTGGCTTGGTGGAACACCGAGCACCGGCCCCGCTCGCTTGCCGGCCGTACCCCGCAGGCGGCGTGGGAGGGGGATCTCACCCCGGTCGAGGATGCGGAGCCGGGCGCGCTGCACATGTTCACCCTCGAGGACGACGGCCGGGTGCGCACTCTTACCGGCAAGGGGGTGGGCTGGCGCAACCGGCATTACGTCGATGCGTGGATGACCGGGCAGGCGGGGCGGAAGGTGCGGCTGCGTTACATGCCGCACCACGAGCACGAGATCGAGGTCTACGACGCCATAACGGGGCGGCATTTGGGGTCGGCGTACCTGTCGAACCGGGCGAGTGCGGAGCAGATCCGTGAGATGAAGCGGGCTCGCGCCAGGGAGGCCGACCGGCTCAAGCGGCTGTTGGCAGCGGCGGAGAAGGACCGCGCCACTCGCTACGCGGCCGCTACCCGCGGCACACCTGCCGAGGTGCTCGGCACGGTCACCGAAGTGGAGGCCGAGGTGCATCTGCGCACGGTTGCCGCCGAGGACTTGGTCGAGGTGGCGCTGCCCGGTTATCTGCCGCTGCCCGCCCAGCTGCCCGCGTCATGGACCGCTCCGAACAGCGACTTTGTTGCTGCCCCTGCCGACAACGAAAGCACGCTTGCGCCGCGATGAACGTCATACCCGCAGCCCGCCCATCCCTGGCCCGCCCGCGACGCGGCCCGCTCCCGCCGCCGCGCGCCGACCACTACTTGTCGCTGCCCGACGCGTACGTGATGGGCACGACGGCGCTGAAGGAGACACTGGCCAATCTCGGGGAGGTGATCGCCGCCCGAGGGATGATGTGCGTCTACGGGGCGGCGGGGCTGGGCAAGACGATGTCGGTCAACGCCTCGCTGCGGGAGCTGGCACCGGGTGCAACGCGCCGGATCGAGTTCCGCGGCCGGCCCACCGTGCTGGACATCCGTCACAACCTGTTCAACGTGCTCGGGCTGCCCGGGAAGCCGCCCAGGCAGCCGACCGCGTTCGACACCCTTCTCAAGGACGTGCTGGCCGATCAGTTCCGCATCCTGGTCTGCGACGAGGCGCAGTGGCTGCGGGAGGAGTCCTTCGAGTACTTCCGGCACCTGTTCGACGACCTGTACACCGACATCGCGGTGGTCTTCGTCGGCGGCGGCAACACCTACGAGGTCCTGGCCGGTAAGGACATGCTGGCCTCCCGCGTGCACATCTGGCAGGAGTTCAGGCCGCTGACCCGCGAGGAGGTCCTGACCACGATTCCCGCCTACCACCCGGTGTGGCACGGCGTGGATCTTGATGACCTGCTGTACTGCGACGACGTGGCCGCCCACGGCGTCTTCCGCACCTGGGCCAAGATCACCTACCACCTGGGGCGGGCCCTTCAGGCCACCCCCGGTCTCGAGGTCAACCGGGACCTGCTGCGCTGGGTCTTCAGCAAGCTCGGCTGCCGCACCCGGCCGTGATCTTCCCGTACCCGCCCGAATCTGACCGCCGCGACTCGGTACCGACTGAAGAGCCCACGACCCGTGAACGACATACTTCCTGACCCCACCGTTCTGCTCGACCCCAGTGACGACGCCTTCGTCACCCGCGCGGCACTCGCCGGGCACGCCCCGACAGCCGGGCGCGTCACCGTCCATCCTGCCCCGGGCACCACCAGCGACCGCTACTTCGCCCACGATCTCCTGGCGGCGCTGGGCAAACCCGCACACTTCCCAGGCTTCCCGGACTCACGCGCCCCGGTGTGGGAGGCTGTCACGGCCTGGCTGGCGGCGATCCCCGTAAGACGCCTGACGGTCCTGCGTGCTCACCTGCTCACCCGTACCCGCCTGCAACGCCTGCTCGACCTGCGGACGCTCACCGCAGCGCATCTGGTCCTGGTGTGCCACCGCTCCCGCCCGACCGCCGCCCTGCGCGACGCTCTCACCGAAGTGCCCCACACGCTCGTCCATGCCTCGGCCGCCGGCGACCTCCTCACCGGGACCGGGGCAGCTGTACCCGGCCCGGGCCACCCTGCCGCGCTGCCGCGGGCCGCCGGACGCTGGATCACCGTGCCGGCGCTCCAGCGGCTGGCGGACTGGGACGGGGAAGACCACTGCATCGCATGCCACCCGCCCCCGATCAGGTGGCGGTACCGGACCCGACCTCGGCCACGCTCGTCTCAGACCACCGCGGACATCACCCGACGCATCCACAACGTCACCGCGCACCCTCGCCTGGCAGCAGCGCTGGCCGCTGCAGTCTTCACCGGCGCCGCCGGACAACAACTGGGCAGCGCGCGCCTGGCGGACTGGCGCGAGGACGCCTCCACCCTGGCCCTGCACGACCCCCTCGGGCAGATCGACGGCTGCGCCATCCACCCCGTGCCTGCCTGGGCGACCGTCTTCCTGCGGGCCGCAGCCCGCTTCACCCGCCTCATTCCCGCACCCGGAGCGCCCCTGCTTATGCGTCCCGAGGAGCACCCGGGCCTGCTCCGGCTCGCCGAACAGGCCCGGCTGCGCCCACCCCAGCCCGGCGTTGACCAGCGCGGTGCCGCGCCTGCTCGAGGGATCGAGTGGTTCTACCGCGAGCTGGCGGAGTCAGGCATGTACGCCGAGGTGCCCCAGCACGCCTGGCGTCCGCGACTGCGTGTACGGCGCGTCAACTTGCCCTCGGCCGACGCACCATGACCAGACCCGCGCGCAATCCGCGTGATCCGCTCGCCCAGGCCGAGGCGGCGGGCGTCGCCGAGGTCCGCGTGGACGGGAGACCGTGCGCGCGGGGCGGATTCCGCTGCAGCGGAAACCGCCCCGGTTTCAGTTCCAGCGCATGCCGAGTTGGTCGAGGGCCTCGATGCGCTGCGGGTGCAGTCGCACTCGGCGGCAGCGCTGGTTGGAGATCCATATCCCGAGCTTGATCTCGGCACCGTCGGTGATCTCTATGTGCTTGCGGGGGACGTTCAGATGTCCTTCACGCTGTGAGTAGGCGGCTGCCGCGGCGAGGTTCCGTATGAACTTGGGGTCCGGGGTGAGGCGCGGCACGCTCTGGACGCCGTCACCGCCGGGCGTCACGCCGAGCTCGGCCAGCAGCCGGCGCTGTTCCTCGTGGAGGGTGTCCCCATGGCTGCGCTGGCGGGCCAGCCAGGCGCCGATGTCTTCCCCCGCGATCATGTGACCCGGCTCGAGATCAACCGCCTCCACCGGGTCTCCTGCGGCAAGGTGCCGCTTGAGGAGGGTGTAGCGGCGCTGCCACACAAGCGGCCACTGGGGGCACCAGTACGGGTCCACGCCGGCCAGCGCCGCCTTGCGCGCGTTGGACAGCGCGCCCTTGCTGCCGGCGGGCAGCCGGGCCTCCCGGCGCCGGTTGGCCAGCCACGTTCCAACTGGGTAGCCGTCCACGACCGCGTCGTGCCCGGCCGCGAGGTGGCCATGGACGGCGTGGTAGGCGCGGGCCATCGACAGCCCGGCGCTGAACACGTGGTCGGCGTGACTCCACACCATGCCCAAACGTTCCAGCGCGTCGATGCGCAAGGCGGACAGGTGGCCGGTCTTGTTGGCCTGGCGCTGCTCGGCGATCCACCGGCCCAGCGGGAATGCACCGTCCTTCGCGTGGTAGGGGACGTTCAGATGGTCGTGGGCCGCGTGAAAGCGGCGCGCGGCCGACCAGCCGCGCAGCCACCCGCGGCGCTCGACGTTGATCACCCTCAGCCTGACGAAATCCGCGATGTCGGCGGGCTGACGGGCGGTGGCAAACAGCAGCGGTCCCTCCGCCAGCGCGGGCGCTCCCGTAGCGCCCCCGCCGGGCCAGTCGGCAAGCCGGTCGATCACGTCAGCGTCGTGGGCGGCCAGCGCGGCCAGGACCTTGACCAGCGGCAGATACGAGCCGGAGCTGAGCCAGTCCTCGCTGCGCTCGTCAGGGGACAGAAATACCGGCACCACCAGGGAGGCGACCTTGTCGCCGCGCGGGCCCTGCCGCAGCGCGCGTCCGACCGTCTGCACGGTGTCGACGATCGACTCCCGCGGATCGGCGAAGACCACCGCGTCCACCTCGGGGATGTCCACCCCCTCGGCCAGCACCCGGGCACTGGACAGCACGCAGCGCTCCACCACCACCCCGTCCGCTCCCCAGCCGCGGGCGAACTGCGCCAACACCTCGCGCCGGTGGGCCATTCCATGGCCACCGTGCAGCCAGCCGGACCACACCCGCCGCGGGTAGATCACCGGATCCGTATCCCAGAGCCGACCGGAGGCGTCCGGCGACGCCTGGGCGAACGCGCGTGCGTCAGCGACACGATGATGGAACGTCATCACGCGATCGAGCTGATGGGCGGCTGCGGCCTTGAGTACGGCTGTGCTCAACGCTTCCAGCCGCGCCGTGGCTACTGTCGCCTCCGAACCTTCCTCACCTGACGCGCCCGCAGCCAGAGCCTGGTCGCGGATCTCCATCACGATGATCTGATAGCGGGCCAGAAGCCCGCGGGCGATACCCTCGGCCAGCGACAGCCGGTACACCACCGGGCCGAACACCATCTCGTCGTCCATCGAGGCCACCAGCGCCGGCCCGCTCTCCGTCCCGCCAACCCCGTCGTCCGCGGACGCCCAGGGATCGGCCACCCGCGGCGTCGCCGTCAGATACAGCCGACGGCTCGCCGGCAGCACAGCATCGTCATGGACCGCGGCCCACGGCTTGCCCCACGGCCCCGACGTGCGGTGCGCCTCGTCCACCACCACCAAGTCCCACCGCCCAAGCCCCGAGGCATGAGCCTCGGTGAGCACCGGCAGTGACGCGTACGTGGCGAACACCGTCACCCGCCCCTTCCTGCCAGCCCACACCGACAGGAGCCGCGCGTCAGTCGTGCAGCGCACCCCGGCGGCATCCAGCTCCGCGTCCACCCGCAGCGAGCAGACCGCCACCATCGGCCCCGTGCGGCCCGACTCCCGCCAAGCGGCAACCGTCTGCACCAGCAGATCCAGTGTCGGCACCAGGACCAGCACCCGGCCCGTGCGGGCCACCCTCAAGGCTGTGTGCGCACCCATCAGAGTCTTGCCCGTCCCACACGCCGAAACGATCGTCGCCCGCAGCCCCATGCCCGACGAAGCAACGTTCCCCAGGGCGCGCACCGCCGCGTCCACCGCCTCCACCTGATGCGTCCGCAGCACCGACCTGCCCTGCACCAACGCCCCCATTCACCTGCACGAACACGGTCTTTCCCCGCCTGCCCGGCTCGTAGCGTACGAACGATGCCCAACCAGGGGCGATCCGGCCCACAGCCCTCGGTGCCGTCGGTGCGTGCAGTCAACGAGGAGTGGCTGGAGGACACCGCGCGTGGCCACGCCCAGCCTGTGGCCGCAAGGTCTTGTCCGACATCTGGGAGACCACGTCCCAGGAGGGGGAGCGACTGCAGCGTCTGCAGCAGCGTCAAGAACTGCGGATGGGAAGAGCGTGAGGCTCAAGCCGCCAGGAGGCGACAGGAGCGGCTTCCTCGGTATCCGGTGTTGACCGCACCAGAGCTCTGCCGGTCCCGGCCCTGAAGTGGTAGGCCAGCCTCCAGCGCTCGTGCCACGTGGGCATCATTGTCAGTGCTTCTCCCTACTCTTCGCCTAAGGAACCGCGAAGGGGGGCCTAGGTGGCCAACAAGGACATTGATCACAGAGCGATCGAGAAGCACGTCAAGGAAATCAACAAGGCTTACCAGCGCGCCGCTCGGAAGTACCCGGTCACCGTGCCGGTAGCCGGCCAAGGGTTCACGATTTCCTCTGGGGTCACCGGGGTCGGGATTGAGCAGGACCCTCAGCTGGTGGCTCTATTGATTTGGCTGGGCACACAGTCTTCCAGGGGATACGCGAACCAGGACGCCTACGTCAGCCTGACAGGGATGCCCCCGGAGGATGTCAGCGTCCTGGCTCACGCACTGGAGCGTGATGGCCTTCTTGCCTCGCCGAGCGCATCTGGTGAGCTCTGGAGGATCACTGACGACGGGCGCGTAGAGCTCAGGCGGCTTGCCCAACTACGTAGCGATCCCGCGGCACGGCACCGCTACGCCACCGACACCCTTCTGCGCTGGCTCTACACCACTGCCCACGACCAGCGCCCCACCAACCCCGCCACCTTCCTGACCGCCGCCGAATCACACTTCGCCGGAGACGCCTTGTCAGGAACGGAACTGGCCTACGCACTGGCACGCCTCACTCACTCGGGGCTTGTCGAGAAGATCGCTACCGAGCCCGAAACCGTCGCCATCACCATCGACGGCATCGACTGCGTACTCTCTGGAGCAACTGTGAGCGACTACCTCAACCGGACCCGCCCGGGCGATTACTACAGCATCAACGCCACAAACGTCGTTGCTGGCACCAAGGGCAACGTTGAGCAGCACAACCACAACAATGCCTTCGACCCCAGCGCCATGCGCGAGTTCGCAGAGCTCGTAAAGCAGCTCGCCCCGATCTATGGCATGGAGCCCGAAGAGGAAGCGCAGCTCGTTCACGACGCCGAAGTCCTCGCTGACGAGGCCAGCAGCGAGACTGCACAATCTGGCCGTATCCGCACCGCCTACAACGCCTTGATGGGTGCACTCGGCCAGATCGGCACAACGTCGGCTGCCCTCAGCACCACGATCGAGCAAGGCCAGCAGGCCCTGAACACAGTTTTCGGCAGCTGACTACCTCCATCGATTCGGGTGGCCGCTTCCACTGGTGCAGCCACCCGAATCGCTACGTCGCCCACTCCAGCCCGAGTTCGGCGAAAGGGACTGCTGCAGACCGGGCAGATCCACCCCCTGCCCCAGCACCACCACCCGGGTCTCCCCGCCGCCCTCCTGAGCCCGGACCGAGTCCAGCAGCGCCAGAAGCTCCCGAGCGCGGTCTCCCATCGTCAACACCGCAACGCCCAGTGTGACGCCCATCGCATCCGAACCCGCGTGGAGGAACCCTTCATGATCTCGTATCCCGGTCACGATGCCACACCGGTCGGTCCTGCCCGTACTCGCAGGTTGCGGATGCCCCCAGCCACCCGCGCCCACCCTGGCTGCAGCCGCCAGTAGGCGGTCACCGTCCAGCGGCCCGCGCTCCTTCGCCGCGATGGCCGTCATCGCCCGAAGGCCGGCGGCCTCCACCCCGGCGTCTGCGCGAACCGCGTGTGACCGCTGTTGGTTCCGCCGGAGAATTTCGATCACGACACTCTTTTCATGATCACGGGCGAATTGGACATTCAGGATTATCGTGTTCCATTTATATATTTGAGGGAACCCTAGCGATTTCAGTGACGCGGCAATACTTTGTGCCTCTCGCCGTGTGATGCTTGCCGAGGGGGAAGCGTGGTGCGTCGCTGGGTTCGTCTTGCGGAGTTCAGAATCCCTCTTCTCGGAGCCCGCTGGATATCCGGCGTGACCGCTCTGGCAGTGGCCGTCGGGCTGACCGGCGCGGTTGTCGCAACGCCGGCCGCTGCGGACGGCGGCGCTCAAGCAGGTGTGACGGTCGCCGACGATCTACTCGCGGCGCGGGTGGCGGCCCGGTTGAGCGGTCATCGCGTCGAGGCTGCCGCAGAGCGGTCGGAGACCGCGACGACGTGGGTGAATTCCGACGGATCGCTGACGACGGAGATCACGGCAGGGCCGACCCGGTTCCAGAAGGACGGCAAGTGGCTGCCGGTCGACTTGGACCTCGTGGCCGATGCCTCGGGTGTGCGCCCGCAGGGGCACCCCCGCGGCCTGACCCTGGCGCGGGGCGGGCTGCAGGGCGAGCCGTCCCTGGCCGCGGCGCAGAAGAGCGCCGGCCGCGACCTGGTGACGCTGGGCAGCGGCGGCGATCGGGTGTCGCTGCAGTGGAAGGGTGTCCTGCCGACTCCGACGCTGGAGGGGCGGACGGCGACGTACCGGGATGCCTTCCCCGGCGCGGATCTGGTGGTCTCCGCGACGCGTACGGGCTTCGAGCAGTACGTGGTGCTCCGGGAGCGGCCGGAGGCGGGCTTCAGCTACACGCTGCCGTTGTCGTCGCCCGGGTTGAAGGTTCGTCAGGCGGCAGGCGGGTCGGTGGAGTTCACTGATGCCCGCAGTGCGGTGCGGGCGGTGATGCCGGCTCCGGTGATGTGGGACGAGCAGGTCGACGCCCGCTCGGGGGACCGGGTGAACCGGGCCCGGGTGGCGATGAAGGTCGTCGCCCGCAAGGGCGGCGCGGACCTGGTCCTGACACCGGACGCCGACTACCTCGCGGCCTCCGCCACGCAGTACCCGGTCACGATCGACCCGTCGACGACGGCCCTGGCCGGTTTGTTCGACACCTACGTCCAGCAGGGCGAGACCACCGACCTGTCCGGGGACGTCGAGCTGGACTGGGGCAACCCGGGGACGACGAACGCCGACGGGACACCCCGCACCGCGCGGTCCTTCGTGACATGGAAGACCGCACCGCTGGCGGACGCGGTGGTTTCCTCGGCGAAGCTGTCGCTGTTCAACTTCCACTCCGCGAACACCGACTGCCTGGCCTACCCGTGGGAGGTGTGGTCCACCACGACCGCCTCCACCTCCAGCCGGTGGACGGCGCAGCCGACCTGGGGGACGAAGTACGCGACGTCCACCGAGACCAAGGGCAACGCGGCGTGCACGGCGGACGGCTGGATCAACGCGGACGTCACGTCCCTGGCCCAGTCGTGGGCGACGGCCGCTGCGGACACCTCCACGCTCGGGCTGCGGGCGTCCAGTGAGACCGTGGTGGCGCAGTGGAAGCGGGTGAACTCCGCGCAGGCGGCGTCGAATCCGCCGAAGCTGACGGTGACGTACAACCAGCGCCCCCGGGCCGGCACCAAGCAGGAGGCCGGACCGCCGTTCTTCTCCTACTCCGGCGCCTACACCGTCTCCACCACGACGCCGACACTGCGGGACACGTTCGTGGACCCCAACGGCGACAAGGTCACCGGCACCTTCCAGGTCTACAACTCCGCCGGCACCACGCAGATCGGCTCCAACATCGTCTCGACCGCGGTCGCCTCCGGGTCGGCGGCATCGGTGAAGGTGCCCTCCGGGCTCCTGACCAACGGCACCACCTACACGTTCCGCACCATCGCCGGTGACGGCGCCCTGACCGGCAGCACCTGGTCGGCCTGGAAATCCTTCACCGTCGACACCACCGCCCCCTTTGCACCGGCGTCGGTCACCTCCACCGACTACCCGAGCAGCAGCTGGGTCAAGGGCGCCGGCCAGGCCGGCTCCTTCACCGTCACCCCGCCGGCCGGCACCGACCACAACTGGATCGAATGGTCCCTCGACGGCGCCACCTGGACGAAGATCGCCACCGGCGGCGCGTCCACGGCCAAGACGTTCAGTGTCACACCGGCGACCAACGGCACCCACGTCCTGGCCGTGCGCAGCGTCGACAAGGCCGACAACCGCTCCGAGGAAATCGAGTACACCTTCCACGCCGGCGCCGGCGGCATCATCAGCCCCGACCCCGGCACCCGCACCCCCCGCCGCCTTCTGCTCCAAGCCGAGGCGGACGCCACCAAGTACACCTCCGTGGCCTTCTCCTGGCGCCGATCGGCTGCCGACGGCTGGGTGGCGATCCCGCCCGGTGACGTCACCTCCGGCGGCACCCCGCTGACCACGTGGCCGGTGGCGGCGCCTTCGGGGAAGAACGCCCCGCTGGTGTGGAACGCCAGCGACACCGTCAACCCCGACGGCGCCATCGAGATCAAAGCCGACTTCACCGCGACCGGCTACCCCACCCAGGCCACCCCCGCCCAGATCGCCGTCGTCGACCGCGCCGCATCGGGAGCAGCGACGACCTCCGTCGGACCGGGCCAGGTGAACCTGCTGACCGGCGAGTTCAGCCTCGACGCCACCGACGCCTCGGCCTTCGGCCTGACCGTGACCCGCTCGGCGGCCTCCCGGCACCCCGACGCCCGTACCCAGGGCCAGGCCCCGATCTTCGGCAAGGAATGGACCACCGGCATCGCCGCCGAGACCACCGGTGCCAGCGACACCCACATCCGGCGCGTCACCGACACCGCCCTCGACCTCGTCGACTCCGACGGCTCCAGCATCCACTTCACCGCCAATGCCGCCGCCACCGGATGGATCCCCGAACCCGGCTACGAGCACCTGACCCTGACCGGCTCAGTGGCCACCTCCTTCACGCTGGCTGACACCGACGGCACGGTCAGCACCTACGTCAAGCCGACCTCCGCCACCACCTGGCAACTGGCCACCACCCTCCTGGACGGCCTGACGAACTCCACCGCCACCGTCCAGACGGAGACCGTCGTCTCGGGGCCGTCCACCCTGGCGCGGCCCAAGCGGCTCATCGCCACCACCACCGCCGCCACCGCCGCCACCTGCGCGGCCACCCCCTCCACCAAGGGCTGCCGCACCCTGGAGTTCGTCTACGCCACCTCCACCACCGCCACCTCCAGCGCCCTGGGCGACTACACCGGCCAGGTCAAGGAACTGCGCCTGTGGGCCACCGCCCCCGGTGCCGCCACCGCCACCAGCCGCACCGTCGCCGCCTACTCCTACGACACCTCCGGCCGCCTGTGCGAGACCTGGAACCCCCAGATCACCCCGGCGCTCACGACCGCCTACTCCTACGACACCGACGGCCGCGTCCTGACCCTGACCCCGCCCGGCCTCCTGCCGTGGACCTTCACCTACGGCACCGCCGGCACCAGCACCGCCGCCGGCCCCGGCATGCTCCTCACCGCTTCCCGACCCACCCTCCAGGCCGGCACCTCCTCCACCGTCTCCGGTACCGCCACCACCAGCGTCGTCTACGACGTACCCCTCACCGGCAGCTCAGCACCCCGCTCCATGGACGCCGGAGACGTCTCCGACTGGGGCCAGCGCACCGCACCCACCGACGCCACCGCCCTCTTCCCCGCAGACGCCACGCCCGCCTCGCACGTCGGTACGTCCCTGACCTCCGGCAGCTACGGCCGGGCCACCGTCACCTACCTCGACGCCTCCGGCCGAACCCTGAACACCGCCGAGCCCGGCGGGCACATGAACGCCGTAGGTTACGACCGGTTCGGCAACACGATTCGCGAGCTCACCTCTGCCAACCGGGCCCTGAGTATTGGGGTGACCGCCGAGCAACAGGCTGTCCTGGCCGACCTCGGAATCGAATCCCTCGACTCCGCCGACCGCGCCGACCTCCTCGCCACGAACAACTACTTCGACTCCACCGGAACCCGTCTGCTGGAGGCGTTCGGTCCGCTCCACCGAGTCGACCTGACCGCCGACCTCAAGGACGGCACTACGGTGCTGATCCCGGCCGGAACGTCCGTGCCCGCCCAGTCCTGGACGGTCAACGAGTACGACACCGGGCGGCCCACCAACGGCACCGCCGTCATCAGGGATGCCCTCACCCTGGCCAACGTCGGCGCCCGCGTCCGTGGCTACGACTCCCTCATGACCGACAAGCGCCTCACCGAGATCCAGTACGACTGGGGGCTGGGCCTCCCCAACCTCACGATCGCGGATACCGGCGGGCTGAACATCAACACCTCCGCCGACTATGACACCCAGGGCCGCGTCATCGCGGCCAGTCTCCCCGGCAGTACCGGAAGCGACGCCGCCACCACCATCACGCAGTACTGGACCGCGACGGGTACCGGATGGTGCCAGGGACGGCCCGAATGGGCCGACCTGCCCTGCTGGACCGGCCCGGCCGGAGCCATCACCGGCGGCGGCAGCAACCCGACCCACCGGGTCGACACCACCACCGAGTACGACTACTACGGCAGCGTCGCCCAGACCACGGAGACCTCCGACGACACCACCCGCATGACCTTCTACACCTACGACGCCGCCGGACGCCTGGTCAACTACTCGATGACCGACGGCCTTGGCACTGCCGTCCCAGAACAGGACACCTACTACGACCCCGCCACCGGCCTCGTGGAAGAGACGTCCTCCTGGAACACCGCCTCGGCCGGCGCGATCTACCGCGACTACGACGCCCTGGGCCGCCCCACCAACTACACCGACGCCTCCGGCTCCACCACGACCACCACCTACGACAACCTCGACCGGACCGTCACCATCACCGACGGGGTCCCCTCCACCACCACCTACACCTACAACCACAGCACTGAACCCCGCGGCCTGCCCACCACCATCACCGACTCCGTCGCCGGCGCCTTCACCGCCACCTACGACCCCGACGGCCGCACCACCCAGCAGGCCCTCCCCGGCGGCTATACGGCGCGCACCCAGTACGACACCACGGGCGCCGCCCTCGCACGCCTCTACACCCGCGACAGCGACGGCACTACGGTCTACTCCGACACTGCCACCTACTCCGCGCACAGCCAGGTGACCCGCCACACCGGCTGGACCACACAGGAGTTCACGTACGACGCCGTCGGCCGGCTCACCCGCACCGACGACACCGCACAGACCGAATGCACCCGCCGCACCTACACCCTCGACCAACGCTCCAACCGAACCGCCCAGACCACCGGCACCGCAGCCAGCGGCGCCGCCTGCTCCACCGCACCACAACCCAGCACCACCCACACCTACGACACCGCCGACCGCATCACCGACACCGGCTACACCTACGACGACCTCGGCCGCACCCTGACCGTCCCCGGTCACGGCAGCATCGACTACTACGCCAACGACCTCGTCCGCCGCCAGACCAACGGCACCACCCGCCAGACCTGGACCCTCGACGCCGCCTTCCGCCACCAGAGCTGGACCGTGGAGACCAGCGACGGCACCACCTGGACCACCACCGCCGGCAAGACCAACCACTACGCCGACGACAGCGACACACCCCGCTGGATCAGCGAGGACACCGCCACCGGGGCGCTGACCCGCAACGTCGACGGTCTCGACGGCAGCCTCACCGCCATCACCGCCAAGACCGGCGGGACCGTCCTTCAGCTCGCCAACCTCCACGGCGACATCGCCCTGCAACTGCCCGCGGACACCACACTGGCGCCGACCGTCCTCGACTACGACGAGTACGGTCACCCGCGCGCCGGCCAGGCGTCCGCCCGCTACGCGTGGCTCGGCGGCGCGCAGCGCTCGGACGACACTCCGTCCGGCCTGCTCCTGATGGGCGTGCGCCTCTCCAATGCGGACACCGGCCGATTCCTGACCGTCGACCCCGTCCCCGGTGGCAGCGCCAACGCCTACGAGTACTGCAACGGCGACCCGGTCAACTGCTACGACCTCGACGGCCGCATGGCCGGCGCGTTCGTCGTCGCCGCGGCGGGCCTCGGCCTCAGTGAGGTGCTGATCGTCCTGGGTGCGGCCTTCGTGATCGCCCTCGCCGGATATGCCCTGTGGTACGGCGTGAGCGCGGCCGTGCACAAGCTGCAGGTCGCCTTCGCACACCGCAAGAAGGACGAGACCCACAAGACACAGAAGAACCGGAAGGGACACCGCAAGGGCAAATCGAAGAGCACGAGCGACAAACACAACAAGGGCGACCGCCACGGCGGTCGTAAGAAGTTCGACAATCCGAACAAGCGCAATCGCTGACGCGGAACGGCTCTGACCGTTCACGGTCCAGGGCGTGTGCCATGCTGGCGCACGCCCTGGTGCCACGCGCGGACACGGGCCCAGGCAGCAGTACGAGAGGACACCTTCATGCCGGAGGACAACGTCGAGGTCCGGGCGGAGCGACAGTGGTCGGCGGGGAATCATGCTGCCGCGCTGTCCCTCTACCTGGAGGCATGGACCAGCCCGGACGACGATGTCGCGGACAAGATTCTGGATCTGGTGGAGGACTGGGGAGACACCAACGCTGCGCTGGAGGCGATCTCCGCCGCCGCGGCCGCGGGCAACGCCGGGGCGTACGAGGCCCTGGCCGATCTGCTGATCCAGCTCGACCGGCCCGCGGAAGCGGTGTCGGCCCTTCAGGAGGCGGACCACCATGGCCGCAACGTGACCCTGTGGATCGCCGGGATTCTGGCGGACGAGATCGAGGACCACCCTCGCGCTGAAGAGTATTACCAACGGGCGCTGGCCGAGAATCACCCGAACGCGCTCAACGACTACGGCGCCTTCCTGCGCGACGGCGGGGAGCGGCTGGACGAGGCCGCCGATCTGCTGCGCCAGGCGGTGGACCAGGGGGACACCATGGCCGCTGGCAACCTCGGCCGTCTCCTGCTCGACCAGGACAAGCCCGCAGAGGCCGTCGGCTGGCTGCGGCAGGCCCTGGAGGCCGGACACCGCTCCGTCCTGGTCGCGCTCGGCGGAGCCGAGAACGACACGGGGGACAGTGAAGCGGCGGGACAGCACCTGCGGGAGGCCCTCAACGAGGATCTGCCCGGCGCGCATTTCGCCTACGCCCTCCACCTGACCGACACCGGTGCCCTGCAGGAGGCCGTGCTTCACTACGAGGCCGCCCTCGACCAGGACAAGGAAACGAACGCATACCTGAACCTGGCGCTCCTGCACGAGGAGCTCGGGCAGCCGGAGCAGGCCGACCGGCGCTACTGGGACGCGATCGAGCACGAGGACGAGGAAGCCTTTTTGCCCTATGCGCGCTTCCTCGCCGGGCAGGGCCGAGCCGAGGAGATCGGGGCGCTGCTCACCCGGGCGACGTCGCTCGACCTCGCCCCGGAGGACCTCGCGGAACTGCGTGTCCTCGCCGACAAGGGCCGCCCCGCCGGCGCGTGACCGCCGCATCGCGGAACCCGTCACACCACTGCCCCGTCCGGACACCATCCCGGGCGGGGCACGGCCGCCGGGCCCGCAAGGGCGACAGCATCTACACCGTCCGCAAGCTCCTGCGCCGCAACAAGGAGCACCTCACCGGCGAACAACGCGAGCTTCTCAAGGCCGAGCTGGCCTACATGGGCACCTACGGGAAGCAAATCTACGCGGCCTGGCAGGCCAAGGAACTCCTGCGCGACCTCCTGGCTCTGGCCGTCAGCCGCAGCCACGTCACCCCCGACCGCTCCGCGGTCTCCGCCGCCCGCCACCGCTTCCTCGCCCACGTCGCCGACCACGCCCACCTGCCCGAACTCGTCACCCTCGCCGAGACCGTCGAGCAGTGGTGGGACGGCATCGAGACCTATCTGACCACCGGCATCACCAACGCCGCCCCCGAGGGCAACAACCGCCTCATCAAGCTCGAAGCCGGCAACGCCTTCGGCTTCCGGAACCGAGCGAACCAGCGCCTGCGCTCACGCTGTGCAACCACCCGGCGGAGCCGGCGGGAGGCGCACCCCCACTAAATTCCACGACCCGGCAATCCTCACCCTGACCGCCCTCCACGGCGACATCGCCTTCTACCTCCCCCTCGACACCAACCAGGCCCCCACCACCTCCGACACCGACGAATTCGGCAACCCCCGCACCGAGACAGCCCCTCCCGCTACAACTGGCTCGGCGCCCATCAACGCAGCAGCGAAACCCTCACCGGACTCACCCTCATGGGCGTCCGCCTCTACAACCCCAACACCGGCCGCTTCCTCAGCACCGACCCCATCCGCGGCGGAAGCTGCAACGCCTACGACTACACCTGCGGCGACCCCATCAATCTCGTCGACCTCGACGGACGGATGGCCGCCATCGCTCTCGTAGGAGCCGCTGGACTGGGCATCAGCGCAGGAACGGCACTTACCATCATCGGAGTCGCCGCTGTCGTGGCCATCGCCGGCCTCATCTGGTGGTACGGAAAAGCCTGGGCCATCCAAAAGATCAAAATACTCTGGGCGAAAGCCTCAAGGAAGTCAGGCAAGGAGAAATGGACAAGAACTCGGCCTACCTTCTCTGGCATGTGCATCACCGCGCGGAGGAGGACGGCGAGATTCGCCACTTCAAGACCGAGGGTGACTTCTGGGCAGACGAAGAAGGAGGCGACGACGTGAAACTCCTAGGGGTCTACTCAAACCGCGAAAAAGCAGAATCGCGGATCATCGAGGCTCGAAAGTCGCCAGGATTCTCCGACGAGCCGCTGTGCTTCCACATCGACCATTACACGATCGACGACGACGAGTGGACCGAGGGCTTCGTGACGGTATGACATTGGGCCCGTCTCGGTAGCTTCTCGTGACGTTTCGTGATCTTCGTTCAGACGGCGTGGCCGTTTTCACGAGGGCGGCTCGGGCGATCCGGGTGATGGCGGCGGGGTTGAGGCTGACCCTGCGCAGGGCCTTGTACTACAGCCGGAGATCTTGAGGGTCTGTGTGGCTGTCGCGTTCGCAGAACTGACGGTCGGCGGCCAGGTGGAGGCCCACTTCTCGGTCCGCTGGTGCGTGGCATGGCGACGGCGTGGACCAGGGGCGACGACGGCCTGGCGGCCGGTGCCGCGCCGGATCCACGCGCCGGTGAACCGCACCTGGTCCTCAGCCCAGCCGCAGTCGCAGTCGTACTCGGCCCGCCGAAACATCCACCACGAGCGTCGCACGGCCACAACCAAAGGCGTTCCAGCCGATCGTCAGGTCCATCGCATGCCGATGGTGGAGAGTTGTTCGATCCGTTCCGGGGTCAGCGTCGCCGCCCGGGACCGCTGGTTGCTGATCCAGGCGCCCAGCCGCAGTTCCCGCTGCTCCTGGCCCTTGCCGTCGCTTCCGTCGCTCCCGCCGGCCGCGATGGTTTCGATGTGCTTGCGCGGGACCTTCAGGTGCCCTTCGCGTTCGTAGAACTGTCGGGCGGCGGTGAGGTGCATGGCCCATTTGTCGGCTTGGCTGGTGCGGGGCTTGGGCTTTTCGGCCTCGGTGGCGGGTTGGATCCCGAGGATGTGTTCGCACATCCATTGCTGCACGCCGGTGAGGTGGTCCCATCCGAGCCTTACCGACTTGACCCACCGCCCGAGATCCTCGCCCTGGCGCAGGACGTCGCCGGGCTCGGTGGGCAGCGTGCCGCCAGCCTCCAGGTGCTGCCGGGTGAGGTGGAAGCATCGTTGCCAGGTGACGGGCCAGCTTGGGCACCAGGAGGGGTCGATGTCCTCGAGCTGTTCGCGCCGTTCGTTCGACAGGGCGCCGGCCGATGACTGGATGGGCAGTCCTTCGGCACGCCGCTGTTCGATCTCGGCGGCTTTCCGGGCGGCGGCGCGGGCGTTCTTGAGCCAGATGCCCACCGCTGCGCCCTGGTAGGTGGCGTCCAGCGGCGCCAGGAGGTGCCCGTGTTTGGTCGCCCATCCGCGGGCGGCGGTCAGGCCTTCCTCCCACGCGACGTCGTAGTGGGACCAGATCATGCCGAGCTTTTCCAGCTGCGCGGCGCGGTCGGTGTCCATGTTTCCGTGGGCGTGGAAGCGCCGATTGTCGGCGATCCACTGTCCGAGGGGGAAGTTGGCGAGCGAGGCCGGCCATCCCTCGGCTTCCACCGCCTGGTCGCGGCCGGGCACGCGGTGGGTGAACGGCACACGCAGATCCCCATGTTCGCGGGCGTAGAGGGTGGCGGCTTCGATGCCGCGTCGCCAGTGCTTGTGTTCGGGGTTGAGGACCCGCAGGTTGATGAACGCGGCCAGCTGCGCGGGGTCACGCGGCGTGGAGAACTTCAGTAGCGACCGCGCAGGCGCCGACAGACGGTCGCTTCGGTCGCTCTCTGCTCCCTCGTCCTCGCCTTCCTGTTCCCCGCCGCTGCGGCTCTGCACGCCTCTGACACGGCTTCGTGCCTGCTGCTCCGCGAGGGTCTCCACGACCCTGGCGTCGTGCGCCCGCAGCGCTTCCAAGAGCTTGGCGAGCCCGCCGAACGCCCTGGACGTGAGCATGTTGTCGGCCGTCTCGCCGGGGCCGAGCAGTACTGGTACGACCAGGCTGGCCAGCTTGCCCTCGCCCGGCTGCATCCGCAGCGCCCGGCCCACCGCCTGGACGAGGTCCGGCATGGAGCCGCGCACATCCGCCCAGTACACGGAGTCACAATTTCGGGTGTCGACTCCTTCCCCGAGGACCTTCACGGAGCTGAGGTAGCCCTTCTCGACCACGGTGCCGTCACCCGCGATGCCGGCGGCGAACTCATCCAGGACCCGCCTGCGATGAAGCGGTTTGTGCTCTCCGCACAGCCAGTCGGCCCACACCGCGCGTGGGTAGAGCTCCGGATCCGCCACATGCAGCTGCGCGGCCATGTCCGGCAGCCCGGCCGCGAAGGCTTCGGCTTCCTTGACCATGTGGTGGAAGACCAGTGTGCGGTGGAAGTTCTCCTCCGAGGACGCCTTGAGCAGGGCGGTCTGCAGGGCGGCGAGTCGGGCCCCGCGCACGGCCTCCGACCGGGCCTCGGCACCGAGCAACTGCGCGGCCTGGAGCTGCGTGTCGCTCACGTCCACGCACACTACCTGGTAGGGGGCGCAGATGCCCCGGTCGATGGCGTCCGAGAGCGTCAACGTGAACGCCCTGCTGCCGAAGGGCCCGTGCGGGTCGTCGTCCATGCTCGCCACCAGCTCACCGGGTGCGCCGCTCTGCTCCTGGTCTGCGCTGTCGTCGCCGAGCTGCCACAGCCGGGGTGTGGCGGTCATGTAGAGGCGGCGCAGGGACGGGATCTTCTGGTTGTCGTGGACGACCGCCCAGGGCTTCCCGATCCGGCCCGAAACCCTGTGGGCCTCGTCCACGACGATCAGGTCCCAGGCCGCCAGGCCCGCGGTGTGCGCCCGCTCCAGCGTGCCCAGTCCGAGGCTGGCGTATGTGGCGTACACGGTGACCTTGTCCAGGCCTCGGGTCCAGTCCACGAGCTCGTCCACGTCCGTGGTGTTGGGGAAGGACACCTCCTCACCCCGCAGCGAGGACACCCCGATCATCGGCCCCCTGCGGCCTCCCTCGCGCCACGCGGTCTCGGTCTGCGCCAGGAGGTCCAGCGAGGGCACGAGGACCAGTACACGGCCCGCGTGGAGCTCCTCAGCGCTGCGGACCGCCACCCGGGTCTTCCCGGACCCGGTTGCCATGATCACCTGAGTCCGGAGCCCTCGCTCGGGCACAAGTGATCGTGCAGGCAATTCGAGGGCACGGAGAACCGCGTCAATGGCTTCTCGCTGGGCGGCCTCGCGCTGATCAGCGCGGCTTGTGGTCGGCATATCCGTCTGTCTTCTCCTGGGTGCCGCCCGGGCGATTCGAGCGGCGGGAAACGGGAACCTGCATGTAGATGAGCCACGAGGGCTACGGCTGTACTGACGCGGTTGACTGGTTCCTCTGCCTCAGCGGGGCACCGACAAGGCCGGGTGGTGGATCTCGATAAGCCTCCGGAGCGGTCCTGGGTGGTGTGCTCTAAGTCCAGAGTCTATCCAGATCTCCAAAATGAAGCACACAGAATGATGAGGCTCCCTCTAACGTGACTAAAAGCTATTAGTCTCCTCACTGCAAACCACACTGGAGCCTTGACGGCCCCTCAACCCGCCTTCCTCGCCTGGGTGCCGGCCCTGTATTCCTGGCCTTGCTCTGACTCCCCGTCACCACCCCTCCACTGCCGCAGCTTTCTGTTGCTGCCGGGCCGTCAGGCCCGTGGTGGGCCGCGCGGAGCGTGGCACGCCCAACCGTGCAGAGCATGGGGTGGCTGGAGCGGAGCGGAAGCCACCGGGACAGACAGAGTCCAACCCGGTCCGATGCGAAGCATCGGACCATCAGCACCGGGGCGAAGCCCCAGTGCTGTTCCCTCGTCAGCCCTGGAGCGAAGCGGAAGGACTGACCCCGGGCTATGCCCGGGTGCGGTGGCGAAGCCACCGCCAGCGCCCCCGCGGAGCGGGGGGGCAACTGGGGTGCGAAGCACCCCAGTTCGCTTGCATATCGCGCAGCGATATGGTACCCGCTCCGCGGGGGCGACGGCGGCGGTCGCCCGCTTCGCGCGGCGCGCCGCGCCGCCCGGAGAGCGCTTCGGTGACATGCGCATAAAGATTGCACCTGCTCTCGTGA
>NZ_JBHVFU010000015.1:0-170050 GCF_042801455.1 Streptomyces sp. NPDC057565
TCTGATCCCAGAACTCGAAGTTCCGGCAACGAAAGTGCTCACCTGCTGGCGGCTACGGAACCGAGCATTCCCCGGTTCCGTAGCTCCCATTAGGCGGCGACGGCGGCCCGCTCCACGGCCGGCTCCGGCTCCGCCGCCGGCGCGAGGAGGCGGCCCGGGATCAGCAGTGCCACGAGCGCGGCGAAACCGGCCCCGATCCAGACCGCCGGGACGGTCCCGTCCGTGAAGGACTGCGCGGAGCCGCCCTGCGCGGAGAAGACCGAGGCGAGCACCGCGACCCATGGCGAAGAGGGCCGGCCCGTGGACGATGCCGAAGAGACCTCCGCCGACGAGGAGCGTGCCGTGACGCGAGGGCCGCGCGAGCACGGGTGAGGGGCACTCCCGGCAGGGAGTGCCCCTCACTCATGAACGTGGCTCGACAACGGCTCAGGCGAGCCGCACAACGGCGCGGGACATCCCCAGCACCTTCTTGCCCTCGCTCATCGCCGTCAGGTCCACCCGCACCTGGTTGTCGTCCAGCAGGGCCGCCACCTTGGCACTGACCTCGATCAGCGCACCCTTGTCGTCGTTCGGCACGACGACCGGCTTGGTGAACCGCACCCCGTACTCGACGACCGCACCCGGGTCACCGGTCCAGTCGGTGACCACCCGGACCGCCTCGGCCATGGTGAACATGCCGTGCGCGATCACATCCGGCAGCCCGACCTCGAGGGCGAACTTCTCGTTCCAGTGGATCGGGTTGAAGTCACCGGAGGCGCCCGCGTACTGCACGAGCGTCGCGCGGGTCACCCGGAAGGACTGCGCCGGCAACTCCGTACCGACCTCGACCGATGCGTAACTCACCTTCGCCGTCATCACGCCTCCTCGGCGGCGCGCGCCACCAGCTTCGTCCACGCGGTCACGACATGCTCGCCGGCCTCGTCATGGACCTCACCACGGATGTCGAGAATGTCGTTGCCCGCCATGGACTTGACGCTCTCGATCGTCGAAGTGACCGTCAGCCGGTCCCCCGCCCGCACCGGACGCACATATACGAACTTCTGGTCACCATGCACCACACGGCTGTAGTCCAGGCCCAGCTGCGGGTCCTGCACCACCTGCCCCGCAGCCTTGAAAGTGATCGAGAAGACGAAAGTGGGCGGCGCGATCACATCGGAATGTCCGAGCGCCCGGGCGGCCGCCGGATCGACGTACGCGGGATTGGTGTCCCCCACCGCCTCGGCGAACTCACGGATCTTCTCCCGGCCGACCTCGTACGGCGCGGTGGGCGGATAGGTCCGCCCGACGAAGGACTGGTCGAGCGCCATGGGCTCGCTACCTCCTGATGAAAGACGAAAAGGCCGATGAACAACCCTGTACGGGACAGTCCTATACAACGACACGAGGCCGCCCCCAGTGGGGACGGCCTCGTGTACGAGCCTGATTCAGCGCGTTTCGCGGTGCGCAGTGTGCGAGTTGCAGCGCGGGCAGTGCTTCTTCATCTCAAGACGGTCCGGGTTGTTACGCCGGTTCTTCTTGGTGATGTAGTTCCGCTCCTTGCACTCCACGCAGGCCAGCGTGATCTTCGGGCGGACGTCGGTGGCAGCCACGTGAGTGCTCCTTGGACGGACGGATGAACGGATGAACGCAAAAAAGAGTAGCCGATCGAAGGACCGACCCCACAATCGGCTACCGTAAGTAGCGGTGACCGGACTTGAACCGGTGACACAGCGATTATGAGCCGCTTGCTCTACCGACTGAGCTACACCGCTTTGATGACGGATCCCCCCGCCGTGAGGCGGGGTTCTCCGATCACCAGAGCCCCAATACGGAATCGAACCGTAGACCTTCTCCTTACCATGGAGACGCTCTACCGACTGAGCTATTGGGGCGAGCGATGAAGACATTACACGGTCCTCCGCCGATCGCCCAAATCCGTTTCGGAGCCCCCCGCCCCAGCCATGACCGGCCCCGCCCCGAACCCCCGACCGACCGCCGATCCACGACTGGCAGCCGACCCGGCCGGGAGCCCGACCGGCGGCCGGAACCGCCGCCTGATCAGCAAGGTGACCGGCAACCCGACCAGCAAGGTGAGCCACGGCCGGCCGGCCCAGGAACAGCCACCGCACCGGCTCCTCCCACCCGCCGCGCACAGCTCACGAGGCCACGCCGGTACGACTATTTCCCTCCTCCTCGAACCGGGACGAACACGCCCCTAGGCTCGACTCACTCTGCGTGATCTTGTACCCCTCCCAGGAGCGCGATGCCCGACAGCCGGCCGCGGCAGCCCGACGACCACGCCGCCGACGCCGCCGAAGCCAACGCCCTGATCCTGTGCGGCGCCCGGCTCACCGACGGCCGCATCGTCGACGTACGGCTCGGCCGCGGCCGCATCGAGGCCGTCGGCACCACGGGCAGCCTGACCGCCCCCGGCCCCCGCATCGACCTGCGCGGCTACCTCCTGCTCCCCGCCCCCGCAGAACCCCACGCCCACAGCGACACCGCACTCACCGCGGACAGCACCGGCCCCGACAGCTCCGGACCCGCCTCGCACCACCCCGAGGACATCCAGCGCCGCGCCACCGAAGCCGCCCTGCTGCAACTCGGCCACGGCGCCACCGCCCTGCGCTCACACGTACGGATCGGGGACGTCACCGGACTCGCCGGCCTCGAAGCAGTACTCCAGGCGCGCCGCTCCCTGCGCGGACTCACCGAACTGACCCCGGTCGCCGTACCCCGCCTGCTCACCGGAATCGCAGGCGCCGACAGCCTCGCCATGCTGCGCGACGCGGTGAAAACAGGGGCCGGCGTGATCGGCGGCTGCCCCGAGCTCGACCCCGACCCGGCCGGATACACCGAAGCCGTCCTGGAGATCGCCGCCGAACACCACTGCCCCGTCGACCTGCACATGGACGGCGACGATCCCGCCCGCCTCGCCCGGCTCGCCGCCATGGCCGCCGGACACCGGCCCGGCGTCTCCATAGGCCCGTGCGCCGGCCTCGACCGGCTCCCCCCGGAAACCGCGACCCGCACCGCCGACCGGCTCGCCGCCGCCGACGTGACCGTGATCTGCCTCCCCCAGGGCGGCTGCTGCGGCGCCGAACGCAGGGGCACCGCCCCCGTACGACTGCTGCGCGCCGCCGGCGTGTGCGTAGCGGCAGGCAGCGGGGCACTGCGCGACGTCGCGAACCCCGTGGGCCGCGGAGACCCGCTGGAGGCCGCCTACCTGCTCGCCTCACAGAGCGGCCTCCGCCCCGAGGACGCATACGACGCCGTCTCCACGGCCGCCAGAAAGGCCATGGGACTGCCCGAGATCCGCGTCGAGGCAGGCTTCCCCGCCGAACTCCTCGCCGTTCGGGGCGAACAGCTCTCCGGCGCGCTCTCACTCGCGTACAGCCGGATCGTCGTGCACCGCGGACGCGTGGTGGCCCGCACCAGCGCGGTCCGTGAGTACTGCGATTCCGAGACCGTCGTCGCACTCGATCTGCCCCGCCAGACCCGCCCCGACCCCGGGCCGGGCGGCGGGTCCTGAGCGGGGCGGCGCGCCGCGGCGTACGGTCGTGACTATGCGCATTGTCATCGCAGGTGGACATGGTCAGATCGCGCTGCGGCTGGAGCGGCTGCTCGCTGCGCGCGGAGATGAAGCGGTCGGCATCATCCGCAACCCGGAACAGGGCGAGGACCTCCGGTCGGCGGGCGCCGAACCGGTCGTCCTGGACCTCGAATCGGCCTCCGTGGAGGACGTGGCCGAGGTGCTGCGCGGCGCCGACGCGATGGTCTTCGCGGCCGGCGCGGGCCCGAACAGCGGTACGGCCCGCAAGGACACGGTGGACCGCGGCGCGGCAGTGCTGTTCGCGGACGCGGCGGAACGGGCGGGCGTAGGGCGCTACATCGTGGTCTCCTCCATGGGCGCCGATCCGGACCACCCGGGTGACGAGGTCTTCGACGTGTACCTGCGGGCCAAGGGCGCCGCCGACGCCTACGTGCGCTCCAGGACCGCACTCGACTGGACGATCCTGCGCCCCGGAATGCTGACCAACGACGCGGGCAACGGACAGGTTCTGCTGGCAGCCTCGACGGGGCGCGGAACGGTACCGCGCGACGACGTGGCGGCGACGCTGGTCGAACTGCTGGACACCCCGGCGACAGCGGGACTGACCCTGGAACTGATCTCGGGGCACGTGCCGCTGACGGTGGCGATCAAGGACGTCGCGGGCAACTGAGCGGGCGCCGACTCACGCAACGGGTGGGCCGGCTGAGCAGCCTCGTCGCCGACATCGGACGGGCGACGATCGACGCCCACCGGGACCGGACGTCACTGACGGCGCTCACCGCGGACGAGCCCCCGGCGGAAGACAACTTTCCGCCCAGGGCTGCACCGCCTGCCGTCAACTGCGGGGCCCGGCCGCGCTTCCCCCGCACACGTCGAGATGCTCAGGCTCGAATGGCCCACAGACGTGTGACGTCGGCGGGCCGGTTCGGGCTCCGTCAGAAAGCGATGCCGTCGACACCGCGGGAGACGATGTCGCTGGGCTTGCCCGCCAGGTCGCGGACCGCCCGCCAGGCCATGTCCATCGCCGAGTCGACGTAGGCACGAGGGGCCGAGTCGGTGTTCGCGATCGCAACCCGCCCCCATGTCTGGCGGGCGACGTGGCTCGGCAGCTCGCCGTAGGGCCAGAACGTGTCCCAGGGACGGCCGTACTCGTAGGCGTAGGCGTGGGCCCAGCGGTTGACCGTGATGCCCTTGATGTCGCGCGCCGGGTCGAAGCCACCCGGGCCGAGGGCGCGGGCCAGCTGGTCGCGAAGATTGCGCTCCATCTCCGCGAAGCTCGTCCTGATCAGCTCGCCCCGGCCCGCCGCGCCCTGCCGGCGGGGCGGGAGACCGGGCCGGCACGCCGCGCGAGAGACATGCAGGATTGCCGACTCGCTCGGCTTGTCGGGGAAGTGGTAGCCACCCATGCTGACCGGGAAGTCCAGTTCGGCGCCCGTCCAGTAGCCGGTCGGGAACCGAACGCCGGAAATCTTGAGGTTGTCCAAGGCCTTCCAGTTGCGGACCAGAACGCTGGTGTACACGAGGGCAAGACGCGGGCTGTCCTTGAGGGCGTCCCGCTGCCGCTGGGAGATCTCGCTGGTCAGGAACGGGATGATCTGGTTGTTGCAGGCGAGAACGACGTGCTCGGCGCGGACGGTCTCCAAGCGGTCCTTGCGCACGTAGGAGACCTGCACCTGGCGGGCGGAATCCGGGTCGCCCTCGTGTACGACGCGCACCGCCGGCGAGTTCAGCCGGATCCGCACGTTGTTGCGGCGCCGATCGAGCTCGCCGTACTGGATCCGGCTGGTCGGGATGGTCTCCATCCCCTGACCCGGCATGGCATGCGGGATCAACTTCCGCACGAGCGAGTAGACGACCCCTGCGTTGCCCTCGGGGAAGTGGTAGATGTAGTCGTCCTCCGAGGTCCACACCTTGTGGCCGGTGGGTGCGATCCGCGGATCAGGGCCACCGTCCCAGTCGAGGCCGAGCCCGTCGAATCCGGCGAACTCGATCGACGCGTCGAGCGCGCCGACGGCGTCGGCGCCATAGCCCCAGTTGCCGTTCGGCGTGGTCTGCAGGAACTTCTGGGCGTCGGGGTGTGCCTTGACGTAGTCGCGCAGGTAGTCGAGGTAGGTGATGTCGGCGAGCTTGTCCTTCTTCTGCTGGTCGGAGAGCCCGGGCATCCAGTCCCGGGGGGCGTCGTAGATGGCGGCGAGGTCGGCCTTGGCTTGGGCCGCCATCGGCGCGCCCTCGAGGATCGTCGAGTACGGCGTGCCGCCCTGCCAGGTGACCAGGTGGTCCTTGCCCCAGGACTCCTTGTCGAAGAACAGGCCACGCCCCAGGCCGTGGCGCGCGTCGAAGCCGGAGTCGAAGTACTTCTCGAACCGCTCGACGCGGATCCCGATGTCGGTGAGCAGTTGTCGGGCGGGCGGCGCGTACGTCGAGGGCGACTCCAGCGATTGCGACCCGCCGTAGCTCAGCAGTGTTCGAGCGGTGGTGCGGAACTCGTTGCGCCGCGCGTGCCCGCCGATGTCGTCCATCGCATCGAGCACGAGGATTTTGCAGTTCTTGCCGAACTCCATCTGGTAGTAGCGCGCAGCCGAGAGCCCGCTGATGCCGCCGCCCACGACGACGAGGTCGTACTTCTCATGGGTGTCGCGGGGCTCCGGCGCGTCGTCCCAGAAGGTTCCGTCTCGCAGGGCGTGCGGCACCTTCATGGCGGCGTCGGTGTACCCGCGCAGGCCTTGCCAAGTCGGCGGGTAGTAGCGTGCATCGGCCCTCGGGGCCTCGGCGGCCGAGGCCGGCCCCGCCGCCGCGCTGCCCGCGATGCCCCCCGCCACCAGCGCGCCCACGCCCAGGGCGACGCCGTCCAGGAAGTCGCGACGGCGGATCTTCCGGTTCATGCCCAGCTCGTCGTCGGTGAAGTCGCTCAACTGGCTCGCCCCCAACACCCTCGGAGAATGTGCGGATCCAAGCGTCATGCGGGTCGTTCGCAACTGAATCCGCACAGCAACGGGCCTGATGCTATGGATCTGCTCGTCGGCGGTCAATGGCGCGGTCAATAGTGCTCGGGTCGCCGGAAGGCCCCAACGGACCGTGTCCGGCGCCGTAGTTCGTCGCGCAAGACATCCAGGACCAGCCGCCCGGCGGGCGAGGAGGAGCGTGACGTGTGCGGGAAGGTCCATCGCCGGGCACCCGCAGGGGGCACCGACAGGGCCTGGCCATGACCCACTGCGTCCCCGACGAACAGCACGTCGTGACCCGCCCGCCGTTCACCCGACCGCCTGTCGCCCCCGCCACCACGATCACTCTCTGCCTGCGGTCCGTGTCCACGGCGCGTCCTGAGCGCTGCTTGGGATGCGGAAGCGTCCGCCGGGATGGCCTGGTCCGCCTGAATTCCTTGTAGCTGTACAGGTGTTGGGGTAGAACTCTCCCGTCTCGCGCTTCCTCTCAGGAGGGACCATCGCTGCGGCAGTGGACGAACACCCCGATCTCCAGGACGAACACGCACCCCGCGAACCGAACCGCCGCGCTGTACTGGGAGCGGGGGCCGCGGCCGCGATCGCCGCCGCGTACGGTGCTACGCAACTGCTGGGAGCGCAGGAAGCGGTCGCCGTGCGAGGGGGCCGGTACGGCGACTGGAGCGGCCAGGGGCGTTCCGAAGTCCTGGCCCGTAACGGCGCCGTGGCCACCAGCAGCCGCTGACACATCGTCGCCTACGGAGTGGCCCCCGACGGTCGGCTCTTTCCGCACCCAGCGCGGCGGGCTGATCCAGGACACCGGGTACGGCGAGGTATGGGCAGAAGCCCGCTTGCGGGCCCTGACGCCTGCCCAGCGGAGTTCCTCGCCGGCCAAGCGCCCCTATGACCTGCGTCACGCGGCAGTCTCGACCTGGCTCAGTTCCGGCGTGGAACCTCTGGTGGTAGCGCAGCGCGCCGGCCACAGCGTGGCCGTACTGTTCCGCGTCTGCGCCACGTGTCCGGATGATGCCGCGGCGACGGCGAACGACCGGATCGAAGCGACGCTGCGGGGCGGAAGGCAGCCCGCTGAACGCTGCCCCACGCCTGCCCCACACAAGCTGGTCACCACGCGAGATCTGACGCGACAAGGTGAGACAAAGGCCCCATAACGAGCTTTCGAGCCCACCCAAAGTGAAAGGGTCTGTGACCAGCGTTTCCGCTGGCCACAGACCCTTTCGTTCGTGTGGCGGCGCCAGGGTTCGAACCTGGGTAGGCTGAGCCGGCAGATTTACAGTCTGCTCCCTTTGGCCACTCGGGCACACCGCCTCGAACGACGCGTTGGAACTCCGTTGAGCGGGGCTCCTTGGCGACGACGTAAACGATACCTGATGACGTGGGGTGCTCCGCCACCTGATTGATCAGTGCTCGTGGCGGTGGGCGATGGCTAGGCTTTACGTCGTACCCCACAAGCATTCGACGCAAGGAGCCACACGTCATGGCCGACTCCAGTTTCGACATCGTCTCGAAGGTCGAGCGGCAGGAGGTCGACAACGCCCTCAACCAGGCCGCCAAGGAGATCTCGCAGCGCTACGACTTCAAGGGCACGGGCGCCTCGATCTCCTGGTCCGGCGAGAAGATCCTGATGGAGGCGAACGGCGAGGAGCGGGTCAAGGCGATCCTCGACATCTTCCAGTCCAAGCTGATCAAGCGGGGCATCTCGCTCAAGTCGCTGGACGCGGGCGAGCCGCAGCTGTCCGGCAAGGAGTACAAGATCTTCGCCACGATCGAGGAAGGCATCTCCCAGGAGAACGCCAAGAAGGTGGCGAAGATCATTCGCGATGAGGGTCCGAAGGGCGTCAAGGCGCAGGTCCAGGGCGACGAGCTGCGGGTCAGCTCGAAGAGCCGGGACGATCTGCAGGCCGTCCAGGCGCTGCTGAAGGGCCAGGACTTCGACTTCGCGGTGCAGTTCGTGAACTACCGGTAGGTCCGTCTTTCGGTCGTCCGTCCGGGCGCGGGTGGGGCAGGCCGGGAGGTATGCACCGGCCCGCCTCGCACCTACCGGACGTGATGTCCGAATACCGCCGGTCGCAAGTGGCGGGCGGTCGCAGACTTGTCCGTATGGAGCGGCGATTCGGGTGATTCGTCGCCCTGTACGGAGAAGAGAGGGACCGGCCATGACCATGTACGCGACCGTCGACAGCCCGCTGGGTGAGCTGCTGCTGGTCGGCGAGGAATCATCAGCCGCCGCCGGCGGTGTGGCGCTCGCCTCGCTCTCCCTGCCGGGCCAGAAGGGCGCCGAGGTCGTCCAGGACGGGTGGATCCACGCGCCGGGGGCCTTCGCCGGGATCGCCGCACAGCTGAGGGCGTATTTCGAGGGGCGGCTGACCCGCTTCGACATCGCGTACGCGGAGGGTCGGGGCACGGAGTTCCAGCGGCGGGTGTGGAACGCGCTGGACACCGTCCCGTACGGGGAGACGGTGTCCTACGGGCAGATCGCCGAACGGATCGGCGCACCCGGGGCGGGTGTGCGGGCCGTGGGGACCGCGATCGGCCGCAATCCGCTGCTGATCGTGCGCCCGTGCCACCGGGTGATCGGGGCGGACGGGGCCCTGCGGGGTTACGCGGGCGGGCTGGAGCGCAAGGAGCACCTTCTGGGGCTGGAAGGCGCTCTGGCGGCGCGCTGAGCGGCCTGCGTGCGGGGCGGTTGCACGCTGAGCGGCTGTGTACGGATGGGCGGTGGGCGAAATGGCGGGTCTCTTCCCGAGGCCGCGGGCTGTCGTGGCGCCGGGTGCCGTGCATGTGCCGGAGTGGCTGCCGGTGGAGCGCCAGCGGGCGCTGGTCGAAGCCTGCCGGGAGTGGGCGCGGGGGCCGGTGCCGCTGCGGCACACGGTGTTGCCGGGCGGCGGGGTGATGTCCGTCCGGACGGTCTGTGTGGGGTGGCACTGGCAGCCGTACCGGTATTCGCGGACCGCGGATGATGTGAACGGGGCGCGGGTCGCCGATTTCCCGGACTGGCTGGCGGAGTTGGGGCGGGCGGCGCTGGTCGAGGCGTACGGGGAGGAGAGTCCGGTCGGGACGTACGCGCCGGACACCGCGCTGATCAATTTTTATGACGGCGCGGCGAGGATGGGCATGCACCAGGACAAGGAGGAGCGGTCCGGTGCGCCGGTGGTCTCGCTCAGCATCGGCGATACGTGTGTCTTCCGCTTCGGCAACACGGAGAACCGTGGACGGCCTTATACGGATGTGGAGTTGGCTTCCGGTGACCTGTTCGTCTTCGGTGGGGAGTCACGTTTCGCGTTCCACGGTGTGCCGAAGGTCTGTCCGGGGACGGCCGATCCCGCGACGGGCATGAGCAGAGGCCGGCTCAATCTGACCCTGCGCGAGACCGGGTGGGGCGTCTGAGGCGCGGACGGGGATGTCAGTGGCGGTCCCGGGAGTTCCCGAAGAGCAGCCGGTAGACGATGAGCAGGACCAGTGAGCCGCCGATGGCCGCGATCCATGTCCCGGTGTCGTAGAAGTCCTTGGATATGGGGTGGTCGAGGAAGCGTGAGGAGATCCAGCCACCGATGAAGGCGCCGGCGACTCCGATGAGGGTGGTGCCGACCAGCCCGCCGGGGTCGCGGCCCGGGAGCAGCACCTTGGCAATGACTCCGGCAAGCAGTCCGAGAATGATCCAACCGATAATGGTCATGCTGCCGAACCTACCCTTCGCTTGGTTGTGGAACCCAAGACGTCGGGTGGGCCTGGACGGTTGCCGGTTGAGCGGGATGAGCGGCAGGTCACAGCCTGTTCATATGCGGATGTTGTAGTCCGGCCAGGGCTGCAGATGGTCCATTGCTTCGTCGTCGGCGTCCTCCCCGTACCAGCCCGCTCCGTCCAGCCATGTGCGCAGCCAGGTGGCGAGATCGGGCTGGTCGATGTACCAGGCGTGCTGCGGTTCGTCGGCGTTCGGTTCGAGGAGCAGGACGGTGGTGCGCTCGGTGCGGCAGTCCACTGCGAAGCCGAGGGTCGCTTCCGCCTGGGCGATGTCCTGGGTGGACAGAGCTGCCGGGAGGGGGTACTTCTCCCGGCGTGGGGTGGTGTGCGCTGTCTTCTCCACGGCTGCCGGCAACTGCTCGGTGTCGTTCATGGGTTCATGGTGGAGGACGGCACTGACAATCGGTGGTGGGCGGCCCGATGCCGTCTGCGTGACGTGGCCGTTTCGGCGGATGCGCTGCCCGGCTCCCCGTCGCCTCCCGGTCGTGCTGTCGTCCTACCGGGTGGCGAACGGCTGGTCCGTGCGGACGATTTCCTTGCCGAAGGGCATGAGGGAGACCGGGAGCATCTTGAAGTTCGCGATGCCGAGCGGGATGCCGATGATCGTGAGGCAGAGGGCGATTCCGGTGGTGATGTGGCCGAGGGCCAGCCACCAGCCGGCGAGGATCAGCCAGAGGACGTTGCCCACGCAGGAGGGTGCGCCGGCGTCGCGGCGGTCGACGACGGTGTAGCCGAAGGGCCACAGTGCGTAGATGCCGATGCGGAAGGCCGCGAGGCCGAAGGGGATGCCGATGATGGTGATGCACAGCAGGACGCCGGCGACCAGGTAGCCGAGGAACATCCAGAATCCGCACAGGACCAGCCATATGACGTTCAGGATTGTCTTCATGGGCGATGACCTGCCATCTGCTCAAGTCGGGCAATGCGCTCCGCCATCGGTGGGTGCGTGGAGAACATCTTGGACATGCCCTGGCCGGGGCGGAAGGGGTTCGCGATCATCATGTGACTCGCGGTCTCGATCTTCGGCTCGGGGGGCAGGGGCAGCTGTTTTGTTCCGGCGTCCAGTTTGCGCAGGGCGCTGGCGAGGGCCAGGGGGTCGCCGGTCAGTTGGGCGCCCGAGGCGTCCGCCTCGTATTCGCGGGAGCGGCTGACGGCGAGTTGGATGACGCTGGCGGCGAGCGGGCCGAGGATCATGATCAGCAGCATGCCGAGGATGCCGGGGCCTTCGTCGTCGTTGGACCGGCCGACCGGGATCAGCCATGCGAAGTTGACCAGGAACATGACGACGGAGGCGAGTGCTCCGGCGACTGACGAGATCAGGATGTCGCGGTTGTAGACATGGCTGAGTTCGTGGCCGAGGACGCCTCGCAGTTCGCGTTCGTCCAGGATCTGCAGGATGCCTTCGGTGCAGCACACTGCTGCGTTGCGCGGGTTGCGGCCGGTGGCGAAGGCGTTGGGTGCCTGGGTCGGGGAGATGTAGAGCCGTGGCATGGGCTGGCGGGCCGTGGTGGAGAGTTCGCGGACCATGCGGTAGAGCTGTGGCGCCTCGAATTCGCTGACCGGGCGGGCCCGCATGGCCCGTAGTGCGAGTTTGTCGCTGTTCCAGTAGGCGTAGGCGTTGGTGCCGACGGCTACGAGGAGCGCGACGATCAGGCCTGTACGTCCGAAGAAACTGCCGATGACGATGATGAGTGCGGACAGGCCCCCGAGGAGTACGGCGGTTCTCAGCCCGTTGTGCCGGCGGTGCACGGTACGCCCTCCAAGTGGTGCAGCAGGGGAACCCTTGCTGGGTGGTGCTCCACTCCCCAGTGGAGCCTCCCGTACTGGTCAACGCCAGGCGAGAAGAGCTAGTTCCCTTGTGCGTGCGGCCGGAGGGCAGGGCCTGTCCGGCTGTTCGTGCCGGAGCAGGCACTGGGCCGTACGGGTGTCGGTGAGGGCGGTCGCCAGGATTGGGTCAGCGCTGGGCGGGGAGTCCGGCGAGTGCGAGGGCCTCGGGGTCGGGCTTGATCTCGCTGGTGCAGTGGGCGCAGCGGGAGGCGATGGCCGGGATGGCCGTGTAACAGCGGGGGCAGTCGCGCAGGGCGGCCTTGATGTCGACCTTCTCCTCGACCTTGGCCGTGAAGCGGTTCTGGACCTTCGTCATGGGGACGACGACGCAGAAGTAGAGAACGGCGGCGGTGATCAGGAAGGCGATGGAGGCGCTGACGAACAGTCCGTAGGGGAACTTCACGCCCTCGACCTGGAAGGTGGCCCTGCTGAAGTCTCCGGTGCCTCGGGTGATGACTCCGATCAGCGGCACGATGAATGCGTTGCTGAATCCTGTGACGACTGCGGTGAACGCGGCTCCGACGGCGAGCCCGATCGCCATGGAGATCACGTTTCCGCGCAGGATGAAGTCCTTGAACCCGTTGAGCACTGCCCTGGCTCCTCTTTTGTGTGTACGTATGCGTGGTGTGCGGGCATGACCCTGCCCTGTGCGGCCCGGCCGGGGCAAGCCGATCTTGGGCGGTCGGTGCGTGGTCAGAAGAGATTGACCGCGGCGAACCTGAGCACCAGCTGCGGGGCTCCGGAGAGCACGATGCCGACGGCGGCGGTGAGGGCGATCGCGGCGGTGAGGGACGTCGGTGCGGTCACGCGCAGGGTGGGTGTCGTGCCCGCTTCGCCTGCCGGGGCCGCCGCGGCCTCGGGCTCTTCCGGTCCGCGGAAGAGCGCCGCCGTCCACTGGAGGTAGTAGTAGAGCGCGATCACGACGTTGACGGCCATGACGACCGCGAGCCAGCCGAGGCCTGCGTCGACGGCGGCGGAGAAGACCGTGACCTTGGCGAAGAGGCCGACGATGCCGGGCGGCAGTCCGGCGAGGCAGAGCAGGAAGAAGGCCATGGCGAGGGCGGCGAGGGGGCGGGTGGCGTACAGGCCGCGGTAGTCGGAGAGACGGTTGTCCGGGCTTGTGCGGGAGACGAGGGCGGCCACCGCGAAGGCGCCGAGGTTCACGACGGCGTACATGAGGGCGTACGCGACGGTGGAGCCGATCTGGTCGTCGCCGGAGTACGCGGCGGAGGCGATCGGCACCAGGAGGTAGCCGGCCTGGGCGACGGACGACCAGGCGAGCAGGCGTACGGCGCTGCGGGCGCGGGTGGCGGTCTGGCGGAGCGCGGCGACATTGCCGATGGTCATGGTGAGTGCGGCGACGACGGCGAGTGCGGGGCCCCAGACGTCGGCGTACGACGGGAATCCGATCACGGTGACGAGGATGAGCCCGGAGAAGCCGACTGCTTTGCCGACGACCGAGAGGTAGGCGGCGACGGGGAGCGGGGCGCCGACGTAGGTGTCGGGGACCCAGAAGTGGAAGGGTGCGGCGGCTGTCTTGAAGGCGAAGCCGACGAGGGTGAGGGCGACGCCCGCCTGGGCGAGGGTGTCGAGCCGGCCGGGGACGTCGTCGAGGCGGGTGGCGAGTTCCGTGAGGTGGAGGGTGCCGGTTGCGGCGTACACGAAGCTGACGCCGAGGAGCGTGACGGCGGTGGCGACGACTGAGGAGAGGAAGAACTTCAGGGCTGCCTCGGAGGAGCGCCGGTCGCCGCGCTTGATGCCGACGAGGGCGAAGGCGGGCAGCGAGGCGACTTCGAGGGCGACGACGAGGGTGGCGAGGTCGCGGGCGGCGGGCAGGAGTGCGGCGCCGGCCGCGGAGGACAGCAGCAGGAACCAGAACTCGCCCGCGGGCAGCTTGCGGGTGTCGCCGAGGGAGAGCAGCGCGGTGAGAAGGGCGCCGCCGAGGACGAGGAACTGGATGACCAGGGCGAAGTGGTCGGCTGTGTAGCTGCAGGCCGTGGTGGTGCCGGTGCTGGTGGTGAGGCAGAAGGTGGAGTGGTCGCCGTCGCGCAGCGGGACGAGGAAGGCGAGCGCGGCGACGAGTCCGGCGACGGTCGCCCAGCCGAGCAGCGGCTTGCGCTCCCGGGGGAGGAAGAGGTCGGCGACCAGGATGATCAGGGCGACCGTCGCGACGATGACGGGGGGCGCGATGGCGAGCCAGTCGACGGACTGGACGAGGCTGGTGGTCTCGGCCGCTGTGGTCACGACTTGCCTCCTGCGAGGAGCTTCTGCACGGCCGGGTCGGTGAGGCCGAGGAGGACGGCGGGCCACAGGCCGGCGAGGACGGTGAGGGCCGCGAGCGGGGTCCAGGCGGCGAATTCGTACGTCTGGATGTCGGCCATGCGGTGCGGTTCCTCGCGCTTCTCGCCCATGCAGACGCGGCGTACGACGATGAGCATGTACGCGGCGGTGAGCAGGGTGCCGAACGCGCCGATCGACATGAAGGTGAGGAAGGCGGGGCGGCTGAGGCCGTCGGCCGGGTCGAAGGCGCCGAACAGGGCGAGCATCTCGCCCCAGAATCCGGCGAGGCCGGGCAGGCCGAGCGAGGCGACGGCGGCGAAGGCGAGGAGACCGCCGAGGCGGGGGGCACGGCCGTAGAGGGCGGCCCCGGTGGCGCCGGAGAGGGTGTCGAGGTCGGCGGTGCCGTAGCGGTCCTTGACTGCGCCGACCAGGAAGAACAGCAGGCCGGTGATGAGGCCGTGGGCGATGTTGGCGAAGAGCGCGCCGTTGACACCGGTGGGGGTCATGCTCGCGATGCCGAGGAGTACGAAGCCCATGTGGCCGACGGAGGAGTACGCGATCAGGCGCTTGAGGTCGCCCTTGGAGCCGGGGCGGGCGAGCGCGAGGCAGGCGAGCGATCCGTAGATGATGCCGACGACGGCGAAAGCGGCGAGGTAGGGCGCGAAGGTCTGCATCCCGTCGGGGGTGATGGGGAGCAGGATGCGGACGAATCCGTACGTGCCCATCTTCAGCAGGACGCCCGCGAGGAGCACCGAGCCGACGGTCGGGGCGGCGGTGTGGGCGTCCGGGAGCCAACTGTGCAGCGGCCACATCGGGGTCTTGACGGCGAGTCCGACACCGATGGCGAGAACGGCGATGACCTGCACGGACGAGGTGAGCCCACGGCCGTTGTCAGTGGCGAGTGCCACCATGTCGAAGGTGCCGCTCCGCAGTCCGATGAGGAGCAGGCCCAACAGCATGATCACTGAGCCGAGCAGTGTGTAGAGGATGAACTTCCAGGCGGCGGCCTGCTTCTGTGCGCCACCCCAGCGGGCGATGAGGAAGTACATCGGGATGAGGACCATCTCGAATGCCAGGAAGAACAGCAGCAGGTCGAGGACGGCGAAGGTCGCGAGGGTGCCCGACTCGAGGACGAGGACGAGTGCGACGAAGGCCTTCGGGGAGGGGCCCTCGGGCATTTTGAAGTAGCTGTAGAGCGCGCAGAGGAAGGTCAGCAGCGCGGTCAGTACGAGGAGGGGGAGCGAGATGCCGTCGATGCCGAGGTGGATGCGGACGTCGAGCGCCGGAATCCAGCTGATGTCGGTGGTGGCCTGCATTTTCGACGGGTGGTCGTGGTCGAAGCCAAGGGCCAGGACGATCGCTGCGATGAGGATCGCGCCGGTGACGGTCACGCCGTGGCGGAGCACGGCCTGGTCGGGGCTCTTTCCCTTCAGCCCGGGCGGGGCGGGCAGGAGAGCGGCGACGGCGCCGATGAGCGGGCCGACGACGATGAACGCGAGAAGGAACTGCATCACGGATTCGCTGATATCGATCACGGCTCACGACCCGGCGTTGACGTTGGCAAAAACGACGGCGGCGATCGCCAGGACAAGGGAACCGGCGAGCAGGGCGCTGAGGTAGGTCTGCACGTTGCCGGTCTGGGCGCGGCGGACGGCGGTGCCGAGCCAGCGTGCGCCGGTGCCGGAGCCGCGTACGTACGTGTCGACGACCTCACGGTCCAGGAAGCGGACGAGGCTCGCTGCGGCCTGGACGGGGCGGACGAACAGCGTCGCGTAGAGGGCGTCCAGGTGGAAGCCGGTGGCGGCGTGGCGGTGGAGCGGGCCGAGCAGGAGCCGTCCGGGGTCGGCCGGGTCGGGGGTGCCCGGGGTGTCGCCGTATCCGGCGGTGTGGTGGGTCATGGCCTCGGCCTCGATGAGTGCGGGTTCGGCCTCGGGGTGGGCGACGACGGCACCGGCGGGGGTGCGGGCGGCGAGGGCCGTGGTGTGGCGCCAGGCGCCGTAGGTGACGAGGCCGCCGACGAGACCGACGCCGGTGGAGAGGACGGCGGTGGTCACGGACGGGGTGAGGCTGTGGCCGTCGAACCAGTCGGTGATCACGCCGACGGTGAGTCCGAAGCCGATGGTGGGGATGGCGAGGACCCAGAGGACGGTGGTCATCGCGGCGGGCTGCCTGCCGTGGTCGGGGGCCTCGGCGCCGCGGCCGCGGAAGGCGAGGAGCCAGAGGCGGGTGGCATACGCGGCGGTGAGGACGGCGGCGAGCAGTCCGGCGACGAGGACGGTCCAGCCGGCGGCGGCCGGAGCGACGTGGCGCTCGCCCAGGGCGGTGTGTTCGGCGGCGACGAGGATGGCTTCCTTGGAGAAGAAGCCGGCGAACGGCGGGATGGCGGCGAGCGCGAGGAGGGCGACGGTCATCGTCCAGTAGGCGTCCGGGATGCGCTTGGCCAGGCCGCCCATGCGCGACATGGCGGTGAGCGAGTTGGTCCCGGCGGCGTGGATGACCACGCCGGCCGCGAGGAAGAGGACCGCTTTGAACGCTCCGTGCGAGAGGAGGTGGAAGACGGCGGCCCCGCGGTCGCCGACGGCCAGGGCGCCGGACATGTAGCCGAGCTGGCCGATGGTCGAGTAGGCGAGGACGCGCTTGATGTCGTCCTGGGCGAGCGCGGCGAGTCCCGATCCGATCATCGTGACCGCCGCCATGACGGCGAGGACGACGAGGGCGGCGCCGGATTCGGCGAAGACGGGGAGGAGCCGGGCCACGAAGTAGATGCCGGCGGCGACCATCGTCGCGGCGTGGATCAGCGCGGAGACGGGGGTCGGGCCGGCCATCGCGTCGGGCAGCCAGGTGTGCAGGGGGAACTGCGCGGACTTGCCCGCGACGCCGGCGAGGAGCAGCAGGGCGATGAGAGTGGGGTGGTCGAGCCCGCCGTTCGCGACGGCGCCGAGGATGCCGGTGATCCGGAATGTGCCGGTGTCGGCGGCAAGCGCGAACAGGCCGATCAGGAAGGGGACGTCGCCGAGCTTGGTGACCAGGAATGCCTTGAGGGAGGCGGCGCGGGCTTCGGGTGTCTCCCAGTAGTGACCGACGAGGAAGTACGAGCAGATGCCCATGACTTCCCAGCCGACCAGCAGCACCATCACGTCGCCGGAGTAGACGACGAGCAGCATCGCGGAGGTGAAGAGGGAGACGAGCGCCGCGTACGAGGGGTAGCGGGGGTCGTGACGCAGGTAGGCGGTCGAGTAGATCTGCACGCAGGTCGCGACGAGGCCGACCAGGACGGCGACGAGGACCGCGAAGCCGTCGAGGTGGAGGGCGAGGTCGATCGGGACCGAGCCGGTGGGTGTGAGCCGGGTCGACGCGTCGATGGCCGGGCCGCCGCCCTGGCGTGCGGCGACGACGACGGCGATCACGGCCGCGGCGAAGGTGGGAAGGATCGCGAGGGGGCGCACGTAACCGGGGGCGGTGCGGCCGAGGAGCAGGCCGGCGGCGGCGCCCAGGAACGGAAGGAGGGGGACGAGGACGGCGAGGGTCGTGGTGGTCACGCGGTGGCCTCTGCCTTCTTTGCCTTCCCTGCCGGAGCAGTGGCCTGGTCTTCGGTGCCGGTGGTGTCGTCCTCGTCGCCGGGGAGGGATTCAGCGGCGTCGGTCTCTGCGGTGTCGCGGAGGCGGTCCACGTCCGAGCTGCCGCGGTTGCGGTGGACGGCGAGGACGATCGCGAGGCCGATGCCGATCTCGGCTGCCGCGATGGCGATGGTGAAGAGGGTGAGCGCCTGGCCGGAGTGCAGGGCGTCGCGGAGCCAGACGTCGAAGGCGACCAGGTTGAGGTTGACGGCGTTGAGCATCAGCTCGACGGACATCAGGACCAGGATCGCGTTGCGGCGTGCGAGTACTCCGTACAGCCCGGTGCAGAAGAGGAGGGCGGCGAGCACGGCGGGATAGGCGAGGTGCATCAGCTCTGCTCCTTACCGCGCTTGCGGGACAGGACGATCGCGCCGACGAGGGCGGCGAGCAGCAGGACGGAGAGTGCTTCGAAGGGCAGTACCCAGTGCCGGAAGAGAAAGGCGCCGGTGGCCTCGGTGGATCCGTGGGCCGGTCCGTCCAGGTCGATCCAGGTGGTGCGGAAGGCGTCCACGACGACCCAGACGAGGGCGGCCGCGGCGGCGACCGCGACGCCGAGGGCGGCCCAGCGGTTTTCGGAGTCGGCGTCCGGGGAGCGGCCGATGGGAGCCTTGGTGAGCATCAGCCCGAAAAGAAGGAGGACGACGACGGAACCGACGTAGATCAGTACCTGTACCCAGGCGATGAACTCCGCGGTCAGCAGGAGGTACTCGACGGCGAGGCCGCCGAGCGCCACGACCAGCCAGAGGGCGGCGTGCACCAACTGCTTGGTCGTGACGGTGATGAGGGCTGCGCCGATGGTGGCGACGCCGACCAGGACGAAGGCGATCTCGATGCCGGTCGGGGAGAGGAAACCGGGGTGGGCCGCGGCGGCTGCGAGGGTCACTCCTTTCCTTCCTCTTCTTCCTGCTGCTGGGCTTGCTGGGCTTCTTGGGCGCGCTGGGCTTCGAGCTTCTCCGCCGTCTTGCGGGCGGCGGCGATCTCCTTCGGTTCCTCCGCACCCGGGTCGAGTGCGGGCGGCTCGGGCACCGTCCACATCCATTCGCGGAGCTTGTCCCGCTCATGGGTGAGTTCGAGGATGTCGGTCTCGGCGTACTCGAACTCCGGCGACCAGAACAGCGCGTCGAAAGGACAGACCTCGATGCAGATGCCGCAGTACATGCAGAGGGAGAAGTCGATGGCGAAGCGGTCGAGGACGTTGCGGCTGCGTTCGCGGCCGCCCGGTGCGGCGGCGGGCACCGTCTCCTTGTGGGAGTCGATGTAGATGCACCAGTCCGGGCACTCACGGGCGCAGAGCATGCAGACCGTGCAGTTCTCCTCGAACAGCCCGATGACGCCGCGGGAGCGCGGCGGGAGTTCGGGCTGGACGTCGGGGTACTGGGCGGTGACCGACTTCTTCGTCATCGTCCGCAGGGTGACGGCCAGGCCCTTGGCAAGGCCGGAGCCGGGGATCGGAGGCATCAGCTGATCGCCACCTTCACGATGCCGGTGAGCGCGATCTGCGCGAGAGCGAGCGGGATGAGCGTGGTCCAGGCGAGCCTCTGCAGCTGGTCCTCGCGGAGGCGGGGGTAGCTCACCCGCAGCCAGATGACGACGAAGGCGAGGACCGCGATCTTGAGGAGCGTCCAGACCCAGCCGAGTCCGTCGGCGCCGAGCGGGCCGTGCCAGCCGCCGAGGAAGAGGACGGTGGTCAGTCCGCACAGGACGACGATGCCCGCGTACTCGGCGAGCAGGAACAGGGCGAAGCGGAGGCCGGTGTACTCGGTGTACGCGCCGAAGATGATCTCCGAGTCGGCGACCGGCATGTCGAACGGCGGGCGCTGCAGTTCAGCGAGTCCGGCCACGAAGAAGACCAGGCCGCCGACGATCTGCCAGGGCAGCCACCACCACTCGAAGGCGTTGACGATGCCGGGAAGGGAGACGGTGCCTGCGGCCATCGCGACTGAGGCGGCGGCGAGCAGCATCGGAAGTTCGTACGCGAGGAGCTGGGCGGCGGTGCGGAGGCCGCCGAGGAGGGAGAACTTGTTGGCCGATGCCCAGCCCGCCATCAGCGAGCCGAGGACTCCCACGCCCATGACGGCGAGGACGAAGAAGATGCCCGCGTCGACGACCTGACCGACCGCGCCCTCGCTCGGGCCGATCGGAATGGCGACGAGTACGAGGAGGTACGGAAGGAGGGCGACGGCGGGGGCGAGCTGGAAGATGCGGCGGTCGGCCTCGGCCGGGACGATGTCTTCCTTCTGCGCGAATTTCACGCCGTCGGCGACGAGCTGGGCCCAGCCGTGGAAACCGCCCGCGTACATGGGGCCCAGGCGGCCCTGCATGTGGGCCATCACCTTGTGTTCGGTCTGGCCCACGACGAGGGGGACGACCATGAACACCGCGAAGACGATGATGAGCCGGAGGGCGACGTCGAGTACGTCGTTCACGCGGTATCGCCTCCGGCGAGGTGGTCGGGGGTTTCGGGGTTCTCGGGGGTTTCGGGGTTCTCAGGGGTGGCCTCGGGTTCGGTGTCTTCGGGGGTGGGGCCGCTGCGCGGGGCCTCTCCCCCGTCCGCTCCTTCCCGAACCGGGGGCTCCGCCCCCGGGCCGTCGCTCCTCGGGCGCCGGGTGGGCTGGGAGGTGTCCTGATCGGGGGTCGGGTCGAAGGCGGGGCGGGCGTGGTGCCAGGGCGCGTCCGCGCCGCGGGGCTTGGCCTGCTCCGGGGCTGCCGCCTCGGGCGTCGGTCCGGGGGGCTCGGCCTCCGAGGACGCCGTCCCCGGCGCTGCCTCCTTCGGCGCTGCAGACGGGGAGGTCGTCGAGTGCGGCGCCGCAGTGCCCGGCACGTCGGACTTCGGCGTGGCCGCCGGTTCCGTCGCTGCCGACGTCTGCTCCACCGGCGCCGCCTGCTGGCTCACCGAGCCCTGGGACGCGCTGCGGGTGCGGCGCGGAGTCGCGGTCGGGGTGGCGGCCGGCGGTGTGGTCCCGGTACCTGCGGACGCCGGGGCTGCCGGCTCGGGCTGCTGGCTTGCCGAGCCCTCGCTCACGCTGCGGGCCCGGCGCACGGGGCGGTCGCCCGCGGGGCGGGCTGCTCGGGCCGGGCGGGCCGGGGCAGGTGGGAGCTGGCCCTTGAGGGGGCCCCATTCGTTCGGGTCGGGCACGCCCGGCGGCAGCATCGTGCGCCGCTTGGGACCGCCATGCTCGGATTCGCCCGGCTCCTTGGCTCCCGGCCATGCTTTGGCGACCCTCGCCGCCAGGACGAAGTCCTTGCGCAGCGGGTGGCCCTCGAAGCCTTCCGGGAGGAGGAGGGGGACCAGGTGCGGGTGGCCCTCGAAGCCGATGCCGAACATTTCGTGGGTCTCGCGCTCGTGCCAGGCGGCGCCCGCGTAGACGCCGATGGCGGTCGGCAGGACCGGGGCGTCGTGCGGAACGGTCGTACGGAGCAGGAGCCGGCGGACCTTGCCCGCCGCCGGGGCGGCGACATGGGCGCAGACTCGGAAGCCGGTGCCGGGTTCGTCGACTGCGCTCAGCCAGTCGAAATAGGTGCAGCCCAGCAGGGAGCGGGCCGTTTCGAGGGCGGTGGTCCAGGCGGCCGGCGGGACGTCGACGGTCAGCAGGCCGTAGGCGTGCTCCGCCGTGGCGTCCTCGCCGAAGAGTTCGGTGACGGCTTCCGGCAGGCGGTCGTAGGCCTGCGCCGTTTCCGGATCGGTCACTTCTGCTCCTCCCCCGGGGCCGGCGGGGCGGCGACCAGGCCGCTGCGGAGTGCGGCGGTGGAGGGGCGGCTGCCGCCGGTCGCGTACCGCTCGCCCAGCGACTCGCGGGCGATCTTCTCCTGGAGCTTGAGGATGCCCTGGAGCAGGGCTTCCGGGCGCGGCGGGCAGCCCGGTACGTACACGTCGACGGGGATGATCTGGTCGACGCCCTTGGTCACGGAGTACGAGTCCCAGTATGGGCCGCCGCAGTTGGAACAGGCGCCGAAGGAGATGACGTACTTGGGCTCGGGCATCTGCTCGTACAGCCGCTTGACGGCCGGGGCCATCTTGTCCGTCACCGTGCCGGAAACGATCATGAGATCGGCCTGGCGGGGTCCCGGTGCGAACGGGATCACGCCGAGGCGGATGAAGTCGTGCCGGGCCATGGAGGCGGCGATGAATTCGATGGCGCAGCAGGCGAGCCCGAAGTTGAAGACCCAGAGGCTGTACCGGCGGCCCCAGTTCAGGACCACCTTCATGGGCTCGGGTGCGAGCCGGGAGAGCACGCCGAGCCGTTTCGGTTCGGGCAGCAGCGTCGGTTCGGGCCGGTGCTGCGGCTCGGGGGTCTGCGGGCTCGTCACGTCCATTCGAGGACGCCCTTCTTCCATGCGTAGAGCAGTCCCACGGCGAGGAATCCGAGGAAGATGAACATTTCCACCAGGGTGGTCGCACCGTATCCGGGTGCTGCAAATACGGTCGCCCAGGGGAACAAGAAGATCGAGTCGACAGCGAAGATCACATAGAGGAATGCGTAGACGTAGTAGCGGACCTGGGTGTGTGCCCAGCCCTCGCCGACGGGGTCCACGCCGCATTCGTAGGTGAGGAGCTTCTCCGGTGTCGGCACCACGGGGCGCAGCAGCCGGCCTGCTCCGAAGGCGACGGCGACGAAGAGCACGCCGATCAGGGCGAGCAGTCCCACGACCGAGTAGCTCTGGAAGTAGTCCGACGCGAGAACGGTCGATTCCGGCAGGTCCGCCATGTAGGCCACGTCCGCCCCTCCGCTCCCTCATGCATGTTCGACGTCTGTACGCACGGGAGTCTAGGCCCTGTTAAAGAGGCGGTAAGCAGCCGCGTCGGGCAAAGGGTGGGGTTATCCCTACTTCGCCCCGCCCATGAACCCCATGGCGTGCGCAGGCCCGGCCCGGCAGGCTGGGCGCATGACCTCGAGCTCCCCGGCGCCCGACAACGACCGGCCGCCGCCCGCCCGCTTCGCACTGGATCCGTGGACGTGGAAGGAGATCTCTTATCTCCTGTCCAACCTGCCGGTGGCGGTTGCCGGGTTTGTTTACACAGTTTTCATGATCGCTGTCGGTGTGGGGCTTTCCCTCACGGTGGTGGGTCTGCCGCTTCTCGCCGGCGGGCTGCAGGGGGCGCGGCTGCTCGGCAGGGCGGAGCGGGGCCGGGCCCGTGCGCTGCTCGGGGTGCGGATCGACGAGCCGAGCGCGACCGCGCTGGGCCGCCGTGACCGCGGCGTCCTTCCGTGGCTGTGGTCGAGTCTCAAGGATCCGGTGGCCTGGCGGGCGGTGCTGTATTCCTTCATGCGGCTGCCCTGGGGCGTGCTCACGTTCACGGTGACGTTGCTGAGTCTGTTCGTCCTGTGGCCCGTGCTGCCCTTCACGGCGCGGCTGCTGACCAACGCGGACCGGGCCATGGCGCGGGGGCTGCTCTCGCCCTCGGACGAGCTGGAGCGCAGGATCGCCGAGCTGGAGTCGGACCGGGGTGTGGTCGTGGACACCGCCGCCGCCGACCTGCGGCGCATCGAACGCGATCTGCACGACGGCGCGCAGGCCCGGCTCGTCGCCCTCGCCATGGATCTGGGTCTGGCGAAGGAGAAGCTGGCGCAGGACCCCGAGGCCGCCGCCCGCATGGTCGACGAGGCGCACGGCGAGGTGAAGGTCGCCCTGCAGGAGCTCCGCGACCTCGCCCGGGGGATCCATCCCGCCGTCCTCACCGACCGCGGCCTGGACGCCGCGCTCTCCGCCATCGCCTCCCGCTGCACCGTCCCGGTCACGGTGGGCGTGGATCTGCAGTCGCGCCCCGCGGAGGCGATCGAGGGGATTGCGTACTTCACCGTGTCCGAGCTGCTGCAGAACGTCAGCAAGCACAGTGGTGCGGGTTCGGCGTCCGTCGAGGTGTGGCGGTCGGGGGAACGGCTGCTGATCCAGGTCAGTGACGACGGCCGGGGCGGGGCGCGGATGGACGGCGGTACGGGGATGTCCGGGCTGGCGGAGCGGCTGGGGGCGGTGGACGGGCTGTTCGTCCTGACGTCGCCGGTCGGCGGGCCGACGACGGTCGTGGCCGAGCTGCCCTGGCGGGACCGGGGCGGGGACGGCGCGGGCGTCGCGAAACGGCCGTAGCGCCTTTCCTCCGGATCGTGCCGGGCTCGCGGGGTGCGGGTACGCGTCGGACCCGGCTCCCTGCTCCGGTCCGAATTCCGCAGGAGGGGGCCCAGGCCGCAGTCGGGGGTGGGGAAAACCCCCGGTCGAAAAGGGATACCGGCCTCATGGTGAGGAGTCCCGCCGCACAGCACTCTTGAGGTGGCGGCCTGTACGGGCCGCCGAAGAGGAACCACTCCACCCGCCGAGCAGAGAAACGGACGGCACCATGGCCACGGCATACGGACCGGACACTCGCGACCCTCAGCGGTCCGGTTCCGGCCCCGAGGACCACCCCTCGGTGAAGCACGTCGTTCCCGCGGTGCTGCGCGCGCCGTTCGAGGCGAGGACCTGGCGCGAGTTCGGCTATCTGTTGCTGAGTCTGCCCATCAGTGTGGTGCTGTTCGGCCTCGCGGTCACTCTGACCTCCGCCAGTGCGGGTCTGCTGATCACGTTCGTCGGCATTCCGCTCCTTGCCGGCACCCTGGCCATGTGCCGCGGTTTCGGTGCCATGGAGCGGGTCCGGGCGCGGGGGCTGCTGCGGCTCCGGGTGGCGGATCCGGCGCCGGTGCGCGGCAGGACCGGCGGGCCGATGTCCTGGGTCGGTGCGGTGCTGAAGAGCGGGGCGTCCTGGCGGCATCTTCTCTACGCGCTGCTGCACTTCCCGTGGGCGGTCTTCGCGTTCACCGTCTCGTTGACGTTCTGGGCGTACGGATGGGCGGCCCTCACGTATCCGTTGTGGCAGTGGGTCTTCCCTGCGTACGCGGGGATCGACGGCATCCAGCTGTACGGCGACGCCACGCACGACGTCTATCTCGACTCTCCCTTCGAGCTGGCCGTGACCAGTGCGTTCGGTCTGATACTCGTGCTGGTCACCCCGTGGATCATCCGTGGTCTGACGTCCGTGGACCGGGTGATGGTGTACGGGCTGCTCGGGCCGTCCCGGCTGGCGTCGCGCGTTTCGGAGCTGGAGTCGGACCGGGGTGTGGTCGTGGACACCGCCGCCGCCGACCTGCGGCGCATCGAACGCGATCTGCACGACGGCGCGCAGGCCCGGCTCGTCGCCCTCGCCATGGATCTGGGTCTGGCGAAGGAGAAGCTGGCGCAGGACCCCGAGGCCGCCGCCCGCATGGTCGACGAGGCGCACGGCGAGGTGAAGGTCGCCCTGCAGGAGCTCCGCGACCTCGCCCGGGGGATCCATCCCGCCGTCCTCACCGACCGCGGCCTGGACGCCGCGCTCTCCGCCATCGCCTCCCGCTGCACCGTCCCGGTCACGGTCGAGGTGGACCTGGCGTCGCGCCCCGCGCAGGCGATCGAGGGAATTGCGTACTTCACCGTGTCCGAGCTGCTGCAGAACGTCAGCAAGCATGCGTACGCGACGCGTGCGACGGTTGATGTGTGGCGTACGGCCGACCGGCTGATGCTGCAGGTCACGGACAACGGGCGGGGTGGCGCGGACCTGTCGGCGGGCAGCGGTCTGGCCGGTCTGACCGAGCGGCTGGACGCGGTGGACGGCGTCCTCGTCGTCGACTCCCCGGTGGGCGGGCCGACGCGGGTCACGGCCGAGCTCCCGTGGCGCGGCTGAGGCGGACCCGCCCGGCCCGCTGCGGGTGTCCCCTCTCACCCCCCTCACGGGCGTTTCCTCGCCCCGTCCGTGCCCTCGAGCATGCGGCACAGTCCCCATCGGCGGGCCGATGCTGGGATGCTGGAGGGGCCAGGGGACGGATTTCCGTCGGCCGCGGGCCGGCGGACCAGTGCAGTGGGGAAAAAGCGTCGTGGTGGAGGACAGGGTGCGGGTGGTCATCGCCGAGGATTCGGTACTGCTTCGGGAGGGACTCACCCGGCTGCTGACCGATCTCGGGCATGACGTCGTTGCCGGGGTGGGGGACGCCGAGACGCTGATCAAGACCGTGAGCGATCTCGCCGCACAGGACGAGCTGCCGGATGTGGTCGTCGCCGATGTGCGGATGCCGCCGACCCACACCGATGAGGGCGTACGGGCGGCGGTGCGGCTGCGCAAGGAGTATCCCGGCATCGGGGTCCTGGTCCTTTCGCAGTACGTCGAGGAGCAGTACGCGACCGAGCTGCTGGCCGGCAGCAGCCGGGGGGTGGGGTATCTGCTGAAGGACCGGGTCGCCGAGGTCCGTGAGTTCGTCGACGCCGTGGTCCGAGTGGCACAGGGCGGTACGGCGCTGGACCCTGAGGTGGTGGCGCAGCTGCTGGGCCGGAGCCGTAAGCAGGACGTCCTGGCCGGGCTGACGCCGCGCGAGCGCGAGGTTCTCGGTCTGATGGCGGAGGGGCGGACGAACTCCGCGGTCGCCCGGCAGCTGGTGGTGAGCGACGGCGCGGTGGAGAAGCACGTCAGCAATATTTTTCTGAAGCTCGGGCTCTCGCCCAGTGACGGGGATCACCGTCGCGTGCTGGCCGTTCTGACCTATCTCAAATCCTGAGAATCTGACACCCTGCCAGGTCATCTGAGGCCTGTCGGGGGCCTGGGACCAAAGGATGAGCGCCGAGAAGCAGCGAGCGACGTCGACCGACAGCCCAGGGGGGTTCACGGAATATGGCAAACTGGTACAAGAATGCGTCTCATAGTGGCGTCCATCATGTGACCGTTCCAGGGAAGGCGACCCTTACCGACGTAGGGTGGGCTTGGGGACCACCGGCGGGCCGGACGGTCCCGAGCCGCCGCCCCGAGGGAGGTCCAGTTCAGTGACCAGCCAGGTCAGTAGCCCAGCCGGACAGGCCGACGAGACCAACGACGCCGATCAGGCCGGCGAGACTGTTCTCGGGGGGCAACGCGCCCCCCATTCCGAAAAAGCGGGCGTCGGCGAGAAGGAGATCCGCCGCCTGGACAGGGTGATCATCCGTTTCGCGGGTGACTCCGGAGACGGCATGCAGCTCACGGGTGACCGGTTCACCTCGGAGACGGCGTCGTTCGGGAACGACCTGTCGACGCTGCCGAACTTCCCGGCCGAGATCCGGGCCCCCGCAGGTACCCTGCCGGGCGTCTCGTCGTTCCAGTTGCACTTCGCCGACCATGACATCCTCACGCCGGGCGACGCCCCGAACGTGCTGGTCGCGATGAACCCCGCCGCGCTGAGGGCGAACATCGATGATGTGCCGCGCGGCGCCGAAATCATCGTCAACACCGACGAGTTCACCAAACGCCCGATGGCGAAGGTGGGCTACGAGACCAGCCCGCTGGAGGACGGCTCGCTGCAGGCGTACAACGTCCACCCGGTGCCCCTGACGACTCTGACGATCGAGGCGCTGAAGGAGTTCGGGCTCTCCCGCAAGGAGGCCGAGCGCTCGAAGAACATGTTCGCGCTCGGGCTGCTCTCCTGGATGTACCACCGGCCGACCGACGGCACCGAGGCATTCCTGCGGGCGAAGTTCGCCAAGAAACCGCAGATCGCCGAGGCGAACGTGGCGGCGTTCCGGGCGGGCTGGAATTTCGGTGAGACCACCGAGGACTTCGCCGTCAGCTACGAGGTGGCGCCCGCGACGCAGACGTTCCCCACCGGTACGTACCGGAACATCTCCGGGAACCTGGCCCTGTCGTACGGGCTGATCGCGGCGGCCCGGCAGGCGGACCTGCCGCTCTACCTGGGCTCGTACCCGATCACCCCGGCCTCCGACATCCTGCACGAGCTCAGCAAGCACAAGAACTTCGGCGTCCGCACCTTCCAGGCGGAGGACGAGATCGCGGGCATCGGCGCGGCGCTCGGTGCGGCGTTCGGCGGTTCGCTCGGGGTGACGACGACGTCCGGTCCGGGTGTGGCGCTGAAGTCGGAGACCATCGGCCTGGCCGTCTCGCTCGAACTGCCGCTGCTCATCATCGACATCCAGCGCGGCGGCCCGTCGACCGGTCTGCCGACCAAGACCGAGCAGGCGGACCTGCTGCAGGCGATGTTCGGGCGCAACGGCGAGGCCCCGGTGCCGATCGTGGCGCCGAAGACGCCGGCGGACTGCTTCGACGCCGCGCTCGACGCCGCCCGGATCGCACTGACGTACCGCACACCGGTGTTCCTGCTCTCGGACGGTTACCTCGCCAACGGCTCCGAGCCGTGGCGGATCCCCGAGGTCGACGAACTCCCCGACCTGCGCGTGCAGTTCGCCTCCGGACCCAACCATGAGCTGGCCGACGGCACCGAGGTCTTCTGGCCGTACAAACGCGATCCGCAGACCCTGGCCCGCCCGTGGGCCGTCCCCGGCACTCCCGGTCTCGAACACCGCATCGGCGGCATCGAGAAGCAGGACGGCACCGGCAACATCTCGTACGACCCCGCGAACCACGACTTCATGGTCCGCACCCGCCAGGCGAAGGTCGACGGCATCGAGGTCCCCGACCTGGAGGTCGACGACCCCTCCGACGCCCGGACCCTGGTGCTCGGCTGGGGCTCCACGTACGGCCCCATCACCGCCGCCGTCCGCCGGCTGCGGGCGGAGGGGCAGTCGATCGCGCAGGCCCATCTGCGCCACCTCAACCCCTTCCCACGGAATCTGGGCGAGGTGCTGGAGCGTTACGACAAGGTGGTGGTCCCGGAGATGAACCTCGGCCAGCTCGCCACGCTGATCCGGGCGAAGTACCTGGTCGACGCCCACAGTTACAACCAGGTCAACGGAATGCCGTTCAAGGCCGAGCAGCTCGCCACAGCTCTCAAGGAGGCCATCGATGCCTAACACCGACCAGGCACTCCCCACCGGGCTCCCGGCACTGCAGCTGGTGCCCAAGGCCGAGGCCAAGCAGTCCATGAAGGACTTCAAGTCCGATCAGGAAGTGCGCTGGTGCCCCGGTTGCGGTGACTATGCGGTCCTCGCCGCCGTGCAGGGGTTCATGCCCGAGCTCGGTCTGGCGAAGGAGAACATCGTCTTCGTCTCCGGCATCGGCTGCTCGTCCCGGTTCCCGTACTACATGAACACGTACGGGATGCACTCGATCCACGGCCGGGCCCCGGCCATCGCGACCGGGCTGGCGTCCTCGCGGCGCGACCTGTCCGTCTGGGTCGTCACGGGCGACGGCGACGCGCTGTCCATCGGCGGCAACCACCTCATCCACGCGCTGCGGCGCAATGTGAACCTGAAGATCCTGCTGTTCAACAACCGGATCTACGGGCTCACCAAGGGGCAGTACTCCCCCACGTCCGAGGTCGGCAAGATCACCAAGTCGACGCCGATGGGCTCGCTCGACGCCCCGTTCAACCCGGTGTCGCTGGCCCTCGGCGCGGAGGCGTCGTTCGTCGCCCGCACCGTGGACTCCGACCGCAAGCACCTCACCGGCGTGCTGCGCGAGGCGGCCGCCCACCCGGGCACGGCGCTGGTGGAGATCTACCAGAACTGCAACATCTTCAACGACGGCGCTTTCGAGGTCCTCAAGGACAAGGACAAGGCCGAGAACGCGGTGATCCGGCTGGAGCACGGGCAGCCGATCCGCTTCGGCACGGGACAGTCCAAGGGCGTGGTGCGCGACCCGGCCACCGGCGAGCTCAAGGTCGTCGAGGTCACCGCGGAGAACGAGTCGCAGGTCCTGGTCCACGACGCGCACGCCGACAGCCCCACCACGGCGTTCGCGCTGTCCCGGCTCGCCGACCCCGACACGCTGCACCAGACCCCGATCGGGGTCCTGCGCAGCGTCGAGCGGCCGGTGTACGACACGCAGATGGCCGAGCAGCTGGACACCGCGGTCGAGCAGAACGGCAAGGGCGATCTGGCCGCGCTGCTCGCGGGCAACGACAACTGGACGGTCGTCGGCTGAGGGGTGTCCCGGCGGATCGGGGTCGGACCGTTCCACTCGTCGCGGCCCCGGCTGATCCGCCGGACACCCTCTGGGACGTCGTGAGGCGCACCGTACGGGTGCCCGGCCGGGGAGTCTTCACCGCTCCCGGCCCGGCACCCGTTCTCATGTGCCCATGGCCCTGGACCGTCCCGCGTACCGCATCAAACGACACCTGCTCGGCAAACCCCTCACCACCGAGCGCATCAGTGACGAGAAACTGAACAACCGGACGGCGCTCGGGGTGCTCGCCTCGGACTGCATCAGTTCGTCCGCGTACGGCTCCGAGGAGATGCTCCGGGTCCTCGTGCCCGTCGTCGGGGCGGCTGCCTTCACCCTCCTCATGCCGGTGACCGGCGCGATCCTGCTGGTCCTGCTGCTTCTGACGCTCTGCTACAGCGATGTCGTCATGATCTACACGCGGGCGGGCGGCTCGTATGTGGTCGCCCGGGAGAACTTCGGGCCGAACGTCGCGCAGATCGCCGCCGTGGCGCTGCTCGTCGACTACATCGTGACCGTCGCCGTCCAGGTGTCGGCCGGCACGAACGCCCTCATCTCCCTCGCCCATCTGGCCGGGGGCGGCTGGACCGGCCTGGACCATCTCCAGCTGCCGGTCTCCGTCGCGGTGATCGTGCTGCTCGCGTACGGGAATCTGCGCGGCATCCGCGAGGCGGGCCGGACCTTCGCGCTGCCCGCCTATCTGTTCATGGCCGCGGTCGGTCTGGTGCTGCTCGTCGCCGCGGTACGCGGGCTGACGGGCGAGCTGCCGAAGGCCGATCTGCATGCCGCCGGGGTGGTTCCGCAGGGCACGCCGGGCAGCGGCTGGGCATACGGCGCATCGCTCTTCATCGTGCTGCGCTCCTTCGCCAACGGCGGCTCGTCGCTCACCGGACTCGAAGCGATCTCCAACGGCATCTCCGCGTTCCGCGAACCGCAGGGCCGCAATGCCCGCCGCACCCTCATCGCGATGAGCTGTGTACTCGGCATCCTCGTCCTCGGCGTCTCCACGCTGGCGCACTTCACGCATGCCGTCCCGTACATCGACGGCACGCCGACCGTCATCGCGCAGGAGGCTCACCTCGCCTTCGGTGCTGGCCCGCTCGGGACGGCCGGGCTGGTCTTCGTCCAGCTGGCGACGGCACTGGTCCTCTACACGGGTGCCAACACGCCCTTCACCGGCTTCCCGTTCCTCGCCAGTTTTGTCGCCGAGGACCGTTTCCTGCCGCGGGTGCTGACCCGCCGCGGGCACCGGCTGGCCTTCTCCAACGGGATCATCGCGCTCACCGTCGTCTCGCTGGCGCTGCTGCTCGTCACGGGCGCCAGTGTGGACAAGCTGGTGGCGCTCTACGCGATCGGCGTGTTCACCGCGTTCACCATGGCCGGGTCCGGGCTCACCGCGTACCACCTGCGCCGCCGCGAGCGGTACCGCCGGCTGAAGATCGCGGTCAATGGGCTGGCCGCGGTCAGCTCGGCGGCCGTGGTGCTGATCTTCGCGGTCACCAAGTTCACCGAGGGCGCCTGGCTGGTCGTGATCGTCTTCCCGCTCGGCGTGTGGGCGTTGATGCGGATCAACCGCGAGTACCGGCGCGAGGCCGCCGCACTGCACAGCCTCCAGGCACCGGGCGCGGACCGGCCGCGGGTCCGGCGTCATCTGGTGTTCGTCCTCGTGGAGACGCTGGACCTGGCGACGCTGAAGGCACTGCGGTACGCCCATGAGCTGCGCCCGGACGAGATCCGGGCGGTGCACTTCGCGATCGACGAGGCGCACGGCAGGCGGCTGGCCGCCCGCTGGGAGGCGACGGCCGCGACCTCCGTGCCGCTGGAGCTGGTGGCCTGCCCCGACCGGCGGCTGCGCCATGCGATGCGGGAGCTCGCGACCCGCACCACGGCGGACGGGGAGACGTCGCTGACGGTCCTGGTGCCACGGCGGCTGTACCGGAACGCGCTCGGCAAGATGCTGCACCGGGGCACCGGCGAGGCGATGTCGAAGGCGCTGGCGCAGCTGCCGCACGTGGCGGTGACGATCCTGCCGTTCGATGTCTCGCGGGCGCTGCGGGAGCTGGAGGAGGGGCGGGCGCCTCAGCCGGACTGATCCTGCTTCCGGGCGTCGTACGCCTCGTGGGCGGCGTGCACGGCGTCGACACGCCGCTCCGTCCAGCGCGCCAGCCCCCACACCTGCTCGGCGGCCTCCTTGCCCAGCTCGGTGAGCGTGTAGTCCACCCGCGGCGGGATCACCGGCTTGGCATCCCGGTGCACGAAGCCGTCGCGCTCCAGCGTCTGCAGGGTCTGGGCCAGCATCTTCTCGCTGACGCCGCCGACCTCGCGGCGCAGTTCGCTGAAGCGGTAGGAGCGCTCCAGCAGGGCGGCCAGGACGAGGACGCCCCAGCGGCTGGTGACGTGTTCGAGCACCAGGCGGGAGGGGCACATCTGCCGGTTCACATCGGGCACCTTGCTTACGCTCATACCAGTACCTTACTTCAAAGTGGGTACTTTCTCATGGTTAGTGCATCCCGTAGGGTGAGCGACAGAGAGCACGAACAAGGACCAGAGCAGCCAAAGAGGAGAAACCCCCCATGAGCATCGTCGTCACCGGAGCCACCGGAGAGCTCGGCAGTCTCGTCGTCGACCGACTGCTGGAGACCGTGCCCGCGAGCGGGATCGCCGCCGTCGTCCGCAACAAGGAGAAGGCCGCCGGCCTCGCCGCCCGCGGTGTCGAGCTCCGGGTCGCCGACTACGACCGCCCGGAGACCCTCACCGGCGCCTTCAAGGCCGGGGACCGCGTCCTGCTCATCTCCGGCAGCGAGGTGGGCAAGCGCGTGCCGCAGCACACGGCGGTCATCGACGCGGCGAAGGCGGCGGGCGTCGCGCAGCTCGCGTACACCGGAGTGCTGGGCGGCCCGGACGCCGACTTCCAGCTGGCCGCCGAGCACAAGGTCACCGAGCAGCTGATCCTCGACTCCGGCCTGCCGTACACCTTCCTGCGCAACGGCTGGTACACGGAGAACTACACGGCGAACCTCGCCCCGGTCCTGGAACACGGCGCCGTCGTCTCCAACGCGGGCGACGGCCGGGTCGCCTCCGCCACTCGCGCCGACTACGCGGCCGCTGCGGCCGCCGTACTGACCGGCGAGGACCACCTCGGCAAGGCCTACGAGCTGAGCGGCGACGTCGCCTGGTCGTTCGCCGAGTACGCGGCCGAGGTCTCGAAGGCCACCGGCAAGGAGATCGCGTACAACAACGTCCCGGCCGCCGTGCACCAGGAGATCCTCGTCGGCGCCGGTCTGCCCGAGGGCTTCGCCGCGATCCTCGTCGACGTCGACGAGGCGATCGCGCGCGGCCTGCTCGCCGGTACGAGCGGTGACCTGGCCCGCCTGATCGGCCGCCCGACGACGCCGATGGCCGAGACGGTGGCCGCCGCGGTCGCCGCCGCCTGAGCCCTCGCCCCGGACCGGAAGGGCCCGGTGTCATGACCGTATTGCGATACGGCTATGACACCGGGCCCTCCCGGCGATACCGTCGTGCAGTCGACGGAGCAGTCGACGCGAGGGACGCCGGGAGGGCCCGTGAAGGGGACAAATGAACAGCGGGCGGGCTTGTTGTCCGGCATCGGCGCCTATGGCCTGTGGGGGATCGTCCCGCTCTTCTGGCCGCTGCTGAAGCCGTCCGGCGCCATCGAGATCCTGGCCCACCGCATGGTCTGGTCGCTCGCCGTCGTCGGCATCGCGCTGCTCGCGCTGCGCCGCTGGGCGTGGATCGGCGAGCTGATACGCCAGCCGAAGAAGCTGGGGCTGATCACGGTCGCCGCAGCGGTGATCACCGTCAACTGGGGTCTGTACATCTGGGCCGTGAACAACGGCCAAGTCGTCGAGGCGTCGCTCGGCTACTTCATCAACCCCCTGGTCACCATCGCCATGGGCGTCCTGCTCCTCGGTGAGCGGCTGCGCCCCGCGCAGTGGGTGGCGGTCGGCACGGGCGTCGCGGCCGTGCTCGTGCTGGCGATCGGTTACGGGCGTCCGCCGTGGATCTCGTTGACGCTGGCGTTCTCCTTCGCGACGTACGGCCTGGTGAAGAAGAAGGTCAACATGGGCGGCCTGGAGTCGCTCACCGCCGAGACCGCGGTGCTGTTCGTCCCCGCGCTCGGCTATCTGCTGTGGCTCGGTGCGCAGGGCGACGCGACGTTCGTCTCCGGTGGCGCCGGCCATGCGGCGCTGCTCGCCGCGACGGGTGTCGTGACGGCCACGCCGCTGGTCCTCTTCGGCGCGGCGGCGATCCGCGTCCCCCTCTCGACGCTGGGCCTGCTGCAGTACCTGGCACCGGTCTTCCAGTTCATCCTCGGCATCCTCTACTTCCACGAGGCGATGCCGCCGGAGCGGTGGGCCGGCTTCGCGCTGGTGTGGCTGGCGCTCACGCTTCTGACGTGGGACGCGTTCCGGACGGCGCGGCGGACGAGGGCGCAGGCCGCGCGGCTTGCGGCGACACCGACGACGCCGGAGCGGACGTCTCCGGCAACCGGCGCGGACTCCTCGTACGCAGCCCGAGAGCACTGACCAGCGCGCCCAGCGTCACCATCGCCACCGGCACGACGAGCGCCGCACGGAAGGCGTCCAGGGTGGCCCCGGGCGTGCCGTCCGTGCCCGCCGAGGCGAGCCCGTACACCGCCGTCACCGCGGAGATGCCGACCGCTGAACCGAACTGGGTCGAGGTGTGCAGCAGCCCGCCCGCCAGCCCCTGCTCGCTGTCGGGTACGCCGTCGGTCGCCGCGATCGTCAGCGGACCGTAGGCCAGGGCGAAGGCGGTGCCGGTGAGGAGCAGCGTCGGGAACATCGCCGCATACGACCAGTTGGGCCCGACCTGCAGGAAGAGTCCGTACGAGACGATGGCGACGACGAATCCGCCGAGGATGACCCGCGCATTGCCGTAACGGTTCACCAGCCGAGGGGTGAGCGTCGGCGCGATGACCGCGTCGGCGCCCATCACCACCAGGGCGAGGGCGGTCTGCAGTGCGGACCAGCCACGCAGCTCCTGGAGATACAGCGTCACCACGAACTGGAACCCGAAGAAGGACCCCACGAAGAGCAGGGCGCCGAGGTCGGCCCGGACCATCGAGGCCCTCCGCAGCAGGGAGAGCCGGACCAGCGGGGCGGGCGAGCGGCGTTCGATCAGGACGAAGACGGCTGTCAGAAGAAGCCCCGCCGCGAAGGCTCCGGCGGTCCACGCCCAGTCCGTCGTACCGTGTTCCAGGCGCACGATCCCGTACGCGAGCAGCAGCATCGCCCCGGCGGCAGCGGCGGCACCCGGCAGGTCGAAGCCGACGGAGCGGGCCGGGCGCGCCTCCGCGGGGACGGTGCGGAGCGCGGCGATCAGGATCCCGCCGGCCAGCAGGACGGGCGCGAAGAACACCCAGCGCCAGCCGAGCTGGGTGAGCAGCCCGCCGATGACGAGCCCGAGCGAGAAGCCGCCCGCCGCGGTGCCCGCGAAGACCAGCAGCGCCTTGTTGCGCTGCGGCCCCTCCTCGTACGAGGTGGTGATGAGCGCCATGGCGGCGGGCGTCATGAACGCGGCGGCCACCCCGGTGACGAAGCGGGCGACGATCAGTATCCAGCCCCGGTCGGCGAAGCCTCCGAGCCCGGAGAAGACCAGGAAGACGGAGAGCCAGACGAGGAACATCCGGCGCCTGCCGAACAGGTCGGCGGCGCGCCCGCCGAGCAGGGTGAACCCGGCATAGCCGAGGACGTAGGCACTCATCACCCAGGCGGTGGCACTGGTCGGCAGGGAGAGATCGGATCTGATCGAGGGGACCGCGACGGCGAGCATGGCGACGTCGATACCCTCCAGAAAGATCGTGCCGCACAGGACGAGGAGCAGGGCCCGGGCGCGCGAGGGCATGGTGGACACAGGTGTCTCCTTGATGGGGCGGGCATGGGGAGTTACTCGGAAGCGGGTCGGTTCCCTCTTGTAACCACTGGCATCGTGCGCCAGCATCAACGGTCATGGAAGAAGGCACTTCGAAGTCACCGAGTCACCTCGGAGGCACCGTTGACGACGCGACCCTCGTCGGCGACCCCGACCCGTTCCAGTGGGACACCCGCGAGGGCTGCGAGGTACGGCAGATCCTGGACCGGGTCGCCGACAAGTGGTCGCTCCTCGTCATCGCCCTGCTCGACCGCCGCAAGCTCCGCTTCACCCAGTTGCGCCGCGAGATCGACGGCATCAGCCAGCGGATGCTGACCGTCACACTGCGCCAGCTGGAACGCGACGGCCTCGTCGAACGGACGGTCCATGCCGTGGTGCCACCCCGCGTGGAGTACGAGCTGACGCCGCTCGGCGGCACACTGCACACCACGATCCGGGCACTCGTCACCTGGACCGAGGAGCACCAGGGTGAGATCGCGGCGGCGCGCGCCGACTACGACGCCCGCGAGGCCGCGGACACATATTGATCTTTACTCGGTTGCTTTCTTAACTCAGTTACGCTTTCCTGGGGGCAGTGGAACCGCACCCGAGGAGCAGGCATGACCGACGTACTGATCGTGGGAGCAGGGCCGACCGGACTGACCCTGGCGTGCGATCTCGCCCGACGTGACATCGCCGTACGGATCGTCGACAAGTCCCTTGATTTCCCGCGCAGTTCGCGGGCGAAGGGCCCCAATCCCCGCTCCCTCGAGGTGCTTGAGGACCTCGGCGTGGTCGACGAGGTCCTGGCGGCGGGCTCGACGCCGCCGCCGATGCGCAAGTACCGGGGCGGAGTGGCGATCGCCGACGCCGACCCGTTCGAGGGGTCGGGGCCGACGCCGGACGCCCCGTACGACCGCTCGTGGCTCATCGCGCAGTGGCGGCTGGAGGAGATCCTGCGGGCCCGGCTCGCGGAGTACGGGGTACGCGTCGAACTGGGCGCCGAGGTGACGGGGCTGGTGGAGGCGGACGCCTCGGTGACCGTCGCCTTCGCCGACGGCAGCGAGACCGGCACGGCCTACGTGGTGGGCTGCGACGGCGCCCACAGTGCGGTGCGCAAGCTGCTCGGGGTGCCGTTCGAGGGGCGGACGACGCAGGAGCAGATGATGGTCTGCGGCGATGTCGAGGTGGAGGGTCTCGACCGCGGGATCTGGCACCAGTGGTTCGACGAGGACGGCGCCGTGATGCTGTGCCCGATCCCGGGCACCCGGTCGGGCTGGTGGTTCCAGGCCGGGCCCGAGACGGACGCCGCAGGGGCCCCCGTACCGCCCTCGCAGGAAAGCTTCCGGCGGCTCTTCGCCAAGCATTCCGGCCTCCCGGGCACCCGTCTGTCGAACGCCACCCTGCTGTCGACGTACCGGGTCAACGAGCGCATGACCGGCCGCTACCGGGTGGGCCGCGTCCTCCTCGCGGGCGACGCCGCGCATGTGCACGCGATCGCGGGCGGGCTGGGCATGAACACCGGCATCCAGGACGCGTTCAACCTGGGCTGGAAGCTCGCCCTCGTGGTGACCGGACGGGCGGGTACGGGCCTGCTCGACACCTACGAGGAGGAGCGACTGCCCGTCGCCGCCCGGACCCTCGACCTCGCCTCCGACCGGCTGCGGGAGACCCTGGAGGCGATCAAGAAGCCGGGCGGCGGACTCGATGCGGCGAACGCCGCGGAGACCATGGGACTGGACGGGAACTACCGCTGGAGCTCGCTCGCCCGGGACGGGGCGGCCGACGGTCCCCGCGCCCGGCTGCGGGCGGGCGACCGCGCCCCGGACGCCCCGTGTCGCGACGCGGGGACAGGGACGCGGGTCCGCCTGTTCGAGACGTTCGCCGGGCCGCACTTCACGCTGCTGGGCTTCGGTGCGGGCGCGGCGCAGGCGCTGCGGGAGGTGGCGGCGGAGTACGGCGGCCTGGTGCGCGTGCATGCGGTGGACGGCGGCGGCCACGGGGGCCTCACCGACGACGAGGGGCACGCCCGCTCGGCGTACGGGATCACCGAGGACGCCCTCGTCCTGGTCCGCCCCGACAACTACGTGGCGCTGATCGCGCGCGCCACGGACCACGGAGCCGTCGCGGATCACCTGGACCGTACGGCATTGGGGCGATCGCGGCGCGTGTCCCGGTGAGTAAGCGCAGTCATGCCGTCTGCTTATATTTCTCTAACACTTATGACCCGAACCCGGCATTTCGAGAGACACTCCCGCACGCTCTGGGGCGTGGCGACCGCCACCGTGGCCGTCTCCGCCGTCATCTGCGCAGCCACACCCACCGCACGCGCCGACACCGCGCAGATGGTGCACACTTCCGGACTCGGCCCGGCCGACCCCCGGTACCACCTCCGGAGCCATCCCGGCAGCGCTGACCTGACTCCGGGGGGTCAGGAAATCGCCCGGCCGACGTCCACCCGGGCAACATCCCGATGAGCCACGCCGGTGACGGCTCCCCGCGGCCGGGCTCAGCCCGTCGCGGCGGCCACCCGGTCCTTCACGCGCCGCCGCTGCGCGCGCCGCCGCGCTCGCCATGCGTTCCCGGTGGAACTCGCCATGCGTTCCCGGTGGAAGCGGAGCACGTCCTCTCCCCTGCCCCGCCCGCCCCGGCTCCGGAGACCCGAACCGTCGTACGCCCACGGGCGTGCCGGATCCGGTCGCCGGGCCGGTAGCCGCGGATCTCCCGGTGGGCAGCAGCGTCGGGCACAGCGCGCCGGGGGTCGAATCGGCACGGCCGCCCCTGCGCGGCGTGCAGGACCGGCCCAGGCGCGCCCCTTGCCGACTCACGGATGTCACCGCTAGGAACGGTTTCCATGACCCTGCACTGGAAGCTCGTCATCGACGCCACCGACCCGCACGCCCAGGCCGACTTCTGGGCCGAGACCCTCGGCTATCTCGTGGAGGACAACAGTCCGCTGATCGAGCGGCTGCTGGCACTCGGAGCCGTACCGGAATCGATGACGGTCGAGTCGCACGGCCGCCGGGCCTGGCGGGATCTCGCGGCGGCGCGTCACCCGGACGATCCGCACGAGGACGAGAGCGGCACGGGACTCGGGCGACGGCTGCTGTTCCAGCGCGTACCGGAGCCGAAGACGGGGAAGAACCGGCTCCACCTGGACGTGCACGCCGGCCCGGAGCGCCGCGACGCCGAAGTGGCGCGGCTGGAGGGCCTGGGCGCGATCCGGCTGCGCAAGGTGGAGGAGCCGGGTGGCACATGGTGGGTGCTCGCCGATCCGGAAGGCAACGAGTTCTGCGTGCAGTGAGCGTGAGGGAGGCTCAGGAAATCTCCCTTGCGGTCGCCCGGGCCACGGCGGGAATCTGTCCCGAAGGTTGATCGCTTGTTCGCGGATGCCGGTCTCGCCGCACTGTACGACCCCATGAACCCGTCCGACCGGAGGGCGGACTACGGCTTCTACTTCCCTCTGGTGATGGCGGCGCCGTCCGTGCTGGACGTCGGCTGCGGTACGGGGTCGCCGCCCGGTGCGGATGGTGCGCGAGGTCGAGATGCCGGTGACCGGGGACACGGTGTCGTTCAGCCATATGTTCACCGGGCCGGGCCGGACCGGGCCGCGGATCAGCCGCAGCACCCTGCGCTTCCTCGGCGCGGACGCACTGTCCTCGTTCCTGTCCGACGCCGGGCTGGTCATCGAGGAGCAGTACGGGGACCGGGACCGCAGCCCGCTCACCGGCGCGAGCCCGGAGATCATCACGATCGCTCGCTCTGCGTAATTCCTGCGCATATGCCCCTGACGGGCTGTCCACCGCACCCGAATCCCGACCGTCCGCGCAGGTCAGGGCCGTACGCCCGGAAGCGGATCTCCCTAGGGTTGTGGCATGCCCACCCCACCCAAATATGCCCTCGTCGCCACGGACCTGGACGGCACCCTGCTACGCCGCGACGACACCGTGAGCCCCCGCTCCCGTGCCGCGCTCGCCCGGGCCGCCGCGTCGGGGGCCCGGCACATCGTGGTCACCGGACGGCCGGTTCCCGGCATACGGGACCTGCTCGCGCGGCTGGAGTACCGGGGTCCGGTGGTCTGTGGGCAGGGCACGCAACTGTACGACGCCGGGGCCGGGCAGATCATTCGCGCGGCCACCCTGGACCGGGACCTGGCCGACACCGCGCTCGGCAAGATCGAGGCCCAGGTCGGGCCGGTGTTCGCGGCCGTGGACCAGGGCGGAACCGACGGGCGGACGCTGATCGAGCCGGGGTACCTGATGCCCCACCCCGCATTGCCCGCCGTGCGGGTCGGCCACCGCGAGGAACTGTGGGAGGCGCCGATCGTCAAGGTCCTCGTCCGCCACCCCGACCTGACGGACGACGCACTCGCGGACGCGGCCCGCGCGGTCGTCGGTGACCTGGCGACCGTCACCCTCTCCGGCCCCGGCACCGTCGAACTCCAGCCCTACGGCGTCGACAAGGGCACCGGGCTGGCCCTGGCGGCCGAGACTCTGGGGGTGGATCCGGCGGCCACGATCGCCTTCGGCGACATGCCCAACGACCTGCCGATGTTCCGCCGGTCCGGGCACGGCGTCGCGATGGCCAACGCCCACCCCGAGCTGAAGGCGGCAGCCGACGAGGTGACGCTGACGAACGAGGCGGACGGGGTCGCGGTGGTGCTGGAGCGGCTGTTCGGCTGATCCCGGCTGTGCGCATGGTCCCGGCGACCGTGCTCCCGGGCAGCGCCCCGTTCCCAATTTTCATGCACATACATATAGTGCAGACACGCACAGTCGTTGCGCGCAATGCATTCGATGCGTCCACGGGGAGAAGTCGCCATGACCACCACTCGTTCGTTCCTGTTCCTGCTCGGCAGCAGCCGTACCGACGGCAACACCGAGGAACTCGCCCGGCTCGCCGCCGAGCAGCTGCCACCCGAGACCGAGCAGCGCTGGCTGAGCCTGAACGAGCTGACGCTCCCCGACTTCGAGGACCTGCGGCACGAGGGCGACGGCAGCTACCGCGCACCCACCGGGAACGCCGCCACCCTGCTGGACGCGACGCTCGGCGCGACCGATCTGGTACTGGCGTCACCGCTGTACTGGTACGCCATGTCCACCTCCACCAAGCGGTACCTGGACCACTGGTCGGGGTGGATGCGGGTGCCCGGCGTCGACTTCAAGGAGCGAATGGCCGGACGGACGCTGTGGGGCGTCACCGCGCTCGCGACGGCCGATCCGAGCGTGGCCGAGCCGGCTACCGGGACGCTGCGCACCATCGCTTCGTACATGCGGATGGAGTGGGGCGGGATGCTGCTGGGGCTCGGCAACCGGCCCGGTGACGTGCTGAACGACACGGCCGCCGCCATCCGCGCCAAGACCTTCTTCGGCTGACCCCGGGGCGCCGGCCGTCAGGTGCCGGGCCCGCGCCGGTACCGCCGCACCAGGAACACGACCACCGGCGCGGAGACACCGGTGATCATCCCGTGATCGGTTCCCGCATCCGACCGGCGCCCGTCGCGGAAGCCCGCAGCGAGCACAGCACATGCGCGACCAGTGCGGCGATCGTCGCCTCGTCCTGGACCGGCTTGCGCAGCACATGGCGGTAGTAGACCGGCCCGTAGAGCATCTCCACGGCCAGCGGCAGATTCGCGTCCGGCGGGATCTGGCCCTGTTCCTGGGCTCGGCGCAGCCGGTCGACCGCCTGGGCGAAGCGGGGTTCGATCAGTTGTGTCCGGACCGTTTCGGCGAGTTCGTCGTCGTGGTGGACCTCGGAGAGGATCCCGGCGTACGCGGGGCCGAACGGCGCGGTGGCGAGCAGATTCACCGCGCCCGACACATGGGTGCGCAGGTCGGCGGCGATGTCGCCGGTGTCGACGAACGGGGTGGCGTCCACCAGCGCCTCCGTGAACGCCTCCAGGATCACCGCACTCTTCGACGGCCACCAGCGGTAGATCGTCTTCTTGCTGACGCCGGCCCTGGCCGCGATCGCCTCGATGGTGACGCGGCCGTACCCCTTCTCCGTGCACAGGGCGAGCGCGGCCTCCAGGGTCGCCCGTCGCGATCGCTCGCTGCGGCGCAGGGAACTCGACGATGTGATCATTCCGTGAGCATAGGCGTGTTTGACCTGATCCTTGTTGACAGTTCGTCGCCAAAAGTCGAACAATGTTCAAGCGGAAACGGAACGTGCCGTGTCGGTCCGTTCCAGCTGTTCGCACCGTTCGTGCCGTACGTGCCGCGACGAGCCGATCGGGGGACGGCTCGCCCGGCCGACGGCGCGGGCGGACCCGACGAAGGCCCGCCCGCTCAGGCCGTGATGTCCTTCGCCGTGAAGCGCGCCCAGGCCGCCGAGCCGAACACCGCCGCGTACATCCCCTGCAGCCCCAGGTTCTTGACGATCTCGTCCCAGTAGACGGGATCGCGCAGCAGGTCCGCGAAGGACAACCAGTAGTGCGGGAAGAGATACGGGTGGATGCCGCTCAACTGCGGGATCGTGTCCAGGATCTGTACGGTGATCAGCACCCCGACCGTCGCGGCCATCGCCGCGATCCCGCTGCCGGCGAGCGTCGAGATGAACAGCCCGAGCGCCGCGAACCCGATGAGTGACGCCGCCACCGTCACCGCGATCAGGCCGGCCCGCAGCAGCCCCTCGCCGACGCCGATCCGGGTCCCGGAGATCGTCGTGACCTCGCCGACCGGGAAGAGCAGCGCCCCGACGACGAGCGCCGACACCGCCACGACGAGGGTCGCGGTCAGGCAGAACGCGAGGGTGGCGGTGTACTTGGTCAGCAGCAGCCGGGTCCGGCCCGCGGGTGCGACCAGCAAATAGCGCAGGGTGCCCGCACTGGCCTCGCCCGCGATCGCGTCGCCCGCGACCACGCCGACGGTCAGCGGCAGGAAGACCGGAAGCGTCACCGCGAGGGCGGCGAAGACCAGGAACAGGCCGTTGTTGGTCACCTGGGAGAGGAACGCCGGGCCCCCGCCGTTGGGCGGCCCGGCGGGCGAGCCGTCGCTCGTCTGGATCCTCACCGCGATCCCGATCAGCACGGGGACGGCGGCCAGCACCCCGAGCAGCGCGAGCGTGCGCCCGCGACGCAGGGTCGTGGCCAGTTCGGAGCGGAGGATGCCGAACGTCCACAGCGGGCTGCGGGAGCGGCCCGCCCGCACGGGTGCGACTTCAGCCTGCGACATCGAAACCCTCTCCGGTGAGTGCGACGAAGGCGTCCTCCAGCGAGGCCCGCTCGACGCCGAAGGAACGTACGCGTACACCGCCGTGGACCAGCGCCCCGCTCAGGTCGGCTAGCTCGACCTCGCGCGGTGGGGGTTCGGCGGTGACCCGGTCGCCGTCGACGGTGACGCCGGTGAGGCCGTGTTCCTTGAGGATGCGGGCGGCGTCGGCGGGATCGGGAGTGGTGACGGCGAGCCTGCCGCGGGTGCCGGCCGCGAGGTCGGCGACCGGCCCCTGGGTGATCAGCCGCCCCCGGGCCATGACCGCTGCGTGCGTGCAGACCTGTTCGATCTCGTCGAGGAGGTGGGAGGAGAGGAAGACGGTGGTGCCGTCCGCCGCCAGTTCCCGGACCAGGGTGCGGATCTCACGCATGCCCTGCGGGTCGAGTCCGTTGGTCGGCTCGTCCAGGACGAGGAGGCGGCGCGGCTGCAGCAGGGCGGCGGCGAGCCCGAGGCGCTGCTTCATGCCCAGCGAGTACGCCTTCGCCTTCTTGCCCGCCGCGGCGGCGAGCCCCACCCGGTCCAGGGCGGCGGCGACCCGGGCGTGGCGGGTGCGCGGATCGGCGGTCGGGTCGGCGGAGTCGTACCGTACGAGGTTGTCCCGGCCGGTCAGGAACGCGTACAGCGCGGGTCCTTCGATCAGCGTTCCGACCTGCGGGAGCACGGTGCGGGCGGCGCCCGGCATGGGGTCGCCGAGGACCCGGGCGGTACCGGACGTCGGAGCGATCAGCCCCATCAGCATCCGGATCGTGGTGGTCTTCCCGGAGCCGTTGGGCCCGAGGAAGCCGAAGACGCTGCCGTCGGGGACGCTGAGGTCGAGTCCGTCGACGGCGAGTTGGCCGCCGCGGTACCGCTTGGTGAGACCCCGGGTCTCGATCACGGCCGTTCCGGTCCGGGGCACCACCAAGGACTCGGTCACGGCACCGGGCTCTGTCATGCGCAACTCCCCACGGTTCGGGTAACGGAACGCCCCGCCGTACGGAGGGTACGGCGGGGCGGTGGTGCGGTGCGGGAAGGACGGGAACGTCAGTTGGCGGCGCTGTCGGCCGCGTTGACGAGCGCGTCCTTGGTGACCGCACCGACGTAGACCTTGCCGTCGTCCGTCATCAGGGCGTTGACCAGGCGGGTCTTGAAGACCGTGCCGGAGCCGAACTTTCCGGTGACCTTGTCGCCGAACGAGTCCAGGAACTGCTGGGCCGCGGGCGGAACATCCGCATTCTTCTCCGACGAGGGGAGTCCCTCGCCGGCCGGTGCCTCGATCGCGTAGATCGCGCCCCAGCCCTCGCCGATGACCTTCGCGCCTCCGCCGCCGGCGATCTTGTCCAGACCGGTCAGGCCCTCCGGCCCCTTCTCGACGTCCTTCTCCGCCTTCGCCTCGTCCGCCTCGGTCACTTTGGTGCCCTTGGGCGGGGTGAACGTGAACGAGGACGCGGCGGGCCTGGCGAAGTCGACGCTGGTGAACCCGGCGTCGATCACCGCCTTGCCACCGCTGCTCGGGGAGAGGGTGAACTTCAGCGGTACGCCGTTCTTCGCGTCGACTGCGACGGTGATCGCGCCGATCGTCGAACCGCTCTGCTTGGGCTTGATGACCAGCTTGTACGCATCACGCCCGGCGACCTGCGCCGTGCCGTCGACCGTGACGGAGGTGGTGGAGTCCGCCGCCTTCAGCGCCTGCTCGGCCAGCGCCTTCGGTGTGGTCGGCACGCCCTCCGGGGCCGTGCGCCCCTCGTGCTTCCCGGCGTCCGGGGCCTTGTCGGTGGTCGCGTGGTACGCCTCGTCGGACTTGCTGTCGTATGCCCAGAGCTGGTCCCCGTTGCGGATCACGCTGTACTCGGCGGCGCTGTCCAGAATGGAGACGCGCTGCTTGTCGGGGCCGTCGGCGGCCACCCGCAGCGTGTGCGTGCCGGAGGCGAGCTCCGTCAGCCTGTCCTTCGGGGCGGCGCTCGAACCACCCTGCTCGCCGCCGGCGCTTTGGGCGAACGACTCGGCCAGACCACCCAGCGACGGGATGCCGAGGTCGCTGCTGACCCGTACCGTGCCGGAGAGCTGCTGGGTGTCCGACGCCGCGATCTTCTCGATGAGCTTCTGTGCGCTGATCTTCGGCAGCTCGGGGTCACCGGAGTCCGCGAGCGCCGGGACCAGACCGATCGTCGCGGCCGCCACTCCCGCCACCGCGACCGGGACAACGTAGCGGGCCGCCTTTCTGCGGGCGACCGTGGTGCTCGTGGCGCTGCCGGTGGTCTCTGCGCTGTCGTTCGGTGCCATGTGTGCCCTACCTCCGTGGTCGGCGGCTTCCGTCCGGATGCACTCGTCCACTCCGTGCCGCCGTTCTCACCCGATGTGGTCAGGAGTGGTTGTTCTCCATCTGACCAAAATCACCGGGCGGAATCATCAACCCGCGGAAGCAACTGCGCATACCTCTTCGGTATGACACCACGCGGTCGTCCCTCCCCCGACCCGTAGGGGTAGGGGCCGACGAACGCCCCTGAAGCTTCCGCACGAGAGGCCCCCGGGCCTGTCCGGCGGATCACGCCGGACAGGCCCGAGGTCCCGAGGAGGGCTCAGCTCTTGAGCGTGAAGGTGAAGTTGCCGGAGAACCTGCCGCTCAGCCGGACCGCCGAAACGAGTTTCCCCTCCGTGATCAGTCGCTCGACCTCGGCCCGCGAAAGACCGCAACCGTCAGCGATCAGTCGCACCGGCCGGACAGGGATCCGCGCCGCAAAGCGGACCGAGACGTCGATCACCTCGCGGTCCAGGTGATCCGATCCGCCGGTGTCGAGGCGCCAGGCGTTGTCCCAGTCGAGGGCGATGCGATTACGGCGCCGCACGACCGGATCCTGGAGCAGCTCAGCTGCCAGGCCGGGGTCGTTGTCATGCAGCCGGTCCAGCAGCTCAGGTCGTACGGAGCGCACGTGTATCCGCTCCAGGACCGTGAGCTTTGCCGTGTCCCCGCAAGCGGTGCAGAGCACGAGGAGCCAGGCGTCGAGGAGCTTGTGGTTTGCGTTGACGCGAAATTTGCCGTTTGCCCGGAAGCGCTCGGACGCGCACGCGTGGCAACGGCGGAGAACGGTCGGCAGACAGGTGGGCGTGACCACCCAGGTTTTGAGCACAGAAGTACACCGGTTCCAGTGAGAAGTCCGCAGCAAAAAGGAGCGCGGCGCACATGCGCGACGCGCGACACATCAGCTCTCGGGAGGTCTCACAGGGTGTACAACGGCACGTCCTTGCCTGGACAACTTGGTTCGGCAGCACGGTAAGGCAGCGCAGCGGCGCTGCTCCACCGGTTTTCGAGCGCCTCACCGCCAGGTTCCGTCCGGCGGGTCATGGACGAAGCCGGAGCCGGTTCGCGGCGACGGTGACGGTGCCGTGGAAGACGTAGACCCGCTTGTCGTACCTCGTGGCCACGGCCCGGAAGTTCGGATGTGGCGTCTGCGCAGGTAGCGGATTGCGGCGGGAGCTGTACGCCTTGTCGCCGCCAAGGCGATCGGGGCGGGTGCGAGGATGCCCGCCGCCCGGACGGGCGACGCGGAGGCCTTCCATGACCGGAACGAGCTGCGGTGCGTCGCCCCACTGCCCTGGTGTGATCACGAATGCCAGCGGACGGCACCACCTTCACCGGCCGGATGGATCTTGCAGGTCGGTCCGCCCCGGGAGCGTCCGCGTCCCTCGTCGGGACGGTGCTGCCGGGGCGTGCTTCATGTCCCGGCACCCTGCGGTGGCTACTCCAACGCCCGCCCCACCGGCCTGCCTTGGGCACATGTGGCTTCAGCCGGGCCCACTCGTCGTTCGCCGGATCTCCCCGTCCCGCGACGGGCGCGACGACCCCGGCCCGACCCCGTCACGTGATCCGCCGGAGGGGCACTAGCCCGCGCGGTGCACCACGGCGTCGCACAGCTCTTCCAGTGCGGCCTTCGCGTAGCACTCGGGAAGCGGCTTCAGGGTCGCCCGCGCCTCCTCCGCGTACCGGACGGTGTCGCGCCGGGCCTGCTCCAGCGCCGGGTGCGCCCGCAGTCGGCCGAGCGCCTCGGCCAGCCGGTCGTCGTCGCTCAGGTCGCCGTCCAGCAGCTCAAGGAGCTCCAGGTCGTCCGGCTTGCCGGCGGCCGCCGCCTGCGCCCGCAGGTGCAGGACGGGAAGCGTCGGGATTCCTTCGCGCAGATCGGTGCCGGGGGTCTTGCCGGACTCGTGACTGTCGGAGGTGATGTCGAGCACGTCGTCGGCGAGCTGGAAGGCGACGCCGAGCCGTTCACCGTACTGGGTGAGGATGTCGACGGCGGACTCGTCGGCGCCGGCCATCATCGCCCCGAACCGGCACGCCACGGCGATCAGCGAGCCGGTCTTGCCGCGCATCACGTCGAGGTAGTGGTCGACCGGGTCGCGGCCGTCGCGCGGGCCGGCGGTCTCCAGGATCTGTCCGGTGACCAGGCGTTCGAACGCCTCGGCCTGGATGCGTACGGCCTCCGGGCCGAGGTCGGCCAGGATGTGCGAGGCGCGCGCGAAGAGGAAGTCGCCGGTCAGCACGGCCACCGAGTTGCCCCAGCGGGTGTTGGCGCTGTCGACGCCGCGGCGTACGTCCGCCTCGTCCATCACGTCGTCGTGGTAGAGCGTCGCGAGATGCGTCAGCTCGACGACCACGGCGGACGGCACGACGCCCGGCGCGTCCGCGTCGCCGAACTGGGACGCCAGCATCGCCAGCAGTGGCCGGAAACGCTTGCCCCCGGCCCGTACGAGATGCTGCGCGGCTTCCGTGATGAACGGGACGTCGCTCTTGGTGGCATCCAGCAGCCCCGCCTCGACAGCGGCCAAACCGGTCTGGACATCGGCCTCAAGAGCCTGGTCCCGCACGCTCAGTCCGAACGGCCCGACGACGGTCACGAGGGGATCTCCTGTCTGCTGACGATCACACGGAATGTCGATGTGTCGCTGTCATCACTCAACTCAGCGTATCCGGTCCCGTTTGGATCACCGTGGGCGCCTTCCCGCCACCGCCGGTATGTTCGTGATCAGCTCATACGATCAGGAGTAGGCCCTTTGTCCCACAGCGCTGCCGCCCTCGACGAGACAGAGCCGCCAACCGCCGACGACCTCGCCCGTTCCGGCCGGTCACGGGGGCTGATCGCCCTGTCCTGCCCGGAGGTCCGGAAGCGGCTCTCGTTCCTCGGCACGCAGGCCGTCCCGGTCCTCCATTTCGCCGACACGGTGGCGACCCGACACGGTGGCGAACGGCACCGCGGTGCGGGCCGGTCCGGCCGTCGTCGCGGCCGGCCCCTGGCTCAGGCGCATCGTGCGCCCCGTCCACCGAGGTACCGCCATGCACATCCGGACCAGGTTCCCGTACGACACCACCCATGAGGACGTCCGCATCCCGCTGCCGGACGGCACCCGGTTGTACGCGCGGATCTGGCGGCCGGTCACCGACGAACCCGTACCGGCGCTCCTGGAGTACCTGCCGTACCGGCTGAGCGACTGGACGGCGCCGCGCGACTGGCAGCGCCACCCCTGGTACGCGGGCCACGGCTACGCCTCCGTCCGCGTGGACGTCCGCGGGCACGGCAACAGCGAGGGGATGCCGGGCGACGAGTACGACGCGACCGAGCTCGCCGACGGGGTCGCCGTCATCCACTGGCTGGCCGAGCAGGAGTGGTGCTCCGGCCGGGTCGGCATGTTCGGCATCTCCTGGGGCGGCTCGGTCCTCGCCGTCGACATGCACGCCCGGGCGGCCACCATGCTCGCCTTCGTGTGCCGACCCCCGGACCCGGCGCACGTCGGCGAGGGCTGGAAGGACATGTGGTGCGACCGGCTCGAAGCGGTCGAACCGTTCATCCACGCCTGGCTGGCGCACCGGACCCGCGACGACTACTGGAAGCACGGAAGCGTCTGCGAGGACTACTCCGCCGTCCGGGCGAACGTGCTCGCGGTCGGCGGCTGGCACGACCCGTACCGAGACACCGTGCTGCGGCTCGTCGAGCACCTCGACCCGGCGAAGGTGCGCGGGCTGATCGGCCCGTGGTCGCACCAGTACCCGGACCGCGGCCTGCCGCCGGGACCCTCGATCGGCTTCCTCCAGGAGACGCTGCGCTGGTGGGACCAGCACCTCAAGGACAGGGACACCGGCGTCATGTCCGAGCCGCTGCTGCGGTCCTGGATCAGCGAGTCGCACCGGCCAGCGACGGTGTACGAGACGCTGCCCGGACGGTGGGTCGGTGACACCGGCCGGCCTTCGGAGAACATCACGCCGGTCACGTACGCCCTCCGGGGCGGACCGCAGACCGTCGATTCGCCGCAGCACACCGGGCTGGACGCCGGGCGGTTCCTCCCGTTCGGCAACGACGCCGATCTGCCACCCGACCAGCGCGACGAGGACGCCAAGTCGGTCTTCTTCGAATTCCCGGTCGAGGACTCCCCCATCGAGATCCTGGGCCGCCCGAGGGTGAGGCTCCGGATCCGCATGGACGTGCCGCGCGGCCAGGCGATCGCCCGGCTCTGCGACGTCGCCCCGGACGGCGCGTCCACACTCGTCACCCGCGGCGTCCTCAACCTGTCGGCCCGGCACGGCCGCGACCGGTCCGACGACTGGCCGGCCGGTGCGACCGAGGACGTCGTCTTCGAGCTGAACGGCATCGGGCACACTTTCCCGCCCGGCCACCGGATCAGGCTCGCCGTCTCCTCCTCCTACTGGCCGTGGATCTGGCCGCAGGCCGGTTCGGCCGGCTTCACGCTGGACGCGGACGGCAGTTTCGTCGAACTGCCGGTGCGCCGCCGCACCGAGGACCCCTCGATCAGGTTCGAGCAGGCGGAGCAGTCGGAGCCGCTCGGCGTCGTCCACCCGGTGACGCTCGACGAGCCCCGCCCGGAGCGGCTGGTGGTCCGCGACGTCGCCAAGGGCGAATGGCGGCTGGAGGTCGACCCGCGCTACGGCGGCACCCGCGTCCACCCGGACGGCCTCGAATTCACCGAGGACGCGGTGGAGACGTACACGATCCAGGAGAACGACCCGCTGTCGGCGCGCACCCGCTCCGACTGGACGATCCGGCTGCACCGGCCGGAGACGGCCTGGGACGCGCGGATCGAGACGCGGTCCGAGATCAGTGCGGACGCGACCGACTTCATCACGTCGGACGAGGTGGTGTGCAAGGACGGCGACGAGATCGTCTTCCACCGGACCTGGGAGAGGCGGATCCCGCGCACAGCGGGCTGAAAAGACCGCCGTACCCCTGCTCACCTGGGGGTATGCCGGAACTTTCCGGTCATTGCGCGTAGTTGCGACACTGCCGCGGGGTAGCAACACCGACGTAACGTGTCCCCCAATCGACCTGGAAAGCGAGGCAGCAACAGATGCCCGAGCAGAACAGCCCGCTCGATCTGGCCGTGGGCGACCCCTTCGGTCCGCACAACCTTCCGTACGGGGTGTTCTCCACCCACGACCACCCCGAGGACCGCCGGGTCGGCGTCCGCATCGGCGGCCACGTACTGGACGCCGGAGCCGCGGCGCACACGCTCGGCTCGCCCTACGCCCAGCTTCTCGCCCAGCCGGACCTGACCGCGCTGCTGTCGGCGGGCCGCACGGCATGGCGGGACGTCCGGCGGGCGTTGACCGCGTGGGTGACGGTTCCGGCGCACCGCCCGGACATCGAGCCACTGCTGCATCCGATCGAGTCGGTGACGCTCCATATGCCGTACGCGGTCGCGGACTACGTCGACTTCTACGCCAGCGAGAACCACGCCACCAATGTCGGAAAGATCTTCCGGCCGGACGGCGCCGCACTGACGCCGAACTGGAAGCACCTCCCGATCGGTTACCACGGCCGGTCCGGCACCGTCGTCGTCTCCGGCACGGATGTGGTGCGCCCCTCCGGCCAGCGCAAGGCCCCCTCCGACGCCGCCCCGGTCTTCGGCCCCTCGGTCAAGCTGGACATCGAGGCCGAGGTCGGCTTCGTGGTGGGTGTCCCCTCGGAGCAGGGACGGCCGGTCCCGCTCGGCGCGTTCCGCGACCATGTCTTCGGACTCTCGCTGCTCAACGACTGGTCGGCGCGGGACCTCCAGGCATGGGAGTACGTCCCGCTGGGCCCGTTCCTCGGCAAGTCCTTCGCCACGTCCGTATCGCCGTGGGTGACGCCGCTCGAAGCCCTGGAAGCGGCCCGGATCGCCCCGCCCGCCCGGGACTTCCCGCTGCTCCCCTACCTCGACGACACGGGCGAGGAGGAACCCGGCGGCCTCGACCTGCGGATCGCGGTCGCGATCAACGGGCAGGTGGTCGCCGAGCCGCCGTTCGCCACCATGTACTGGACGGCGGCCCAGATGCTGGCCCACATGACGGTGAACGGCGCCTCGCTGCGCACCGGCGACCTGTACGGCTCCGGCACGGTCAGCGGCGCCGAGCCCGGACAGCGCGGCTCGCTCCTGGAGCTCACCTGGAACGGCAGGGAACCGCTGGAACTCCCCGAGGGCAAGCGGACCTTCCTGGAGGACGGCGACATCGTGACGATGACGGCCTGGGCACCGGGACCGGACGGCACACGGGTCGGCCTCGGCGAGGTCACGGGACGGATCGTGCCCACGTCGTGAACCCCACTCCCCCGGAGCTCACGCTCCCCGAGGAACTGCTCCTGCTCGCCCTGGACCCGCGGCGCGGCACGCCGTACTGCCGAAACCGTTTCCTGGAGTACGCGGTGGCGGGCGCGGTCCTCGCGGAGCTGGAGCTCCACGGCCGGATCGCCGAACGGCTCGGCCGGATACGGGTGATCAGTCCGCTCGCTCCCCAGGACCCGCTCCTCGCACAGGTCCTGGGGAGCCTGCCGGCCCCGGACGAGGCCGGGCTCGCGGGCGGCGTCAGCGCGAAGCGGTGGATCCGGCGGACCGGCCGGTACGTCGAGGAGCTGTGCCTGGAGCATCTGGTGGGCCGCTCGATCCTGCGCAGGGAGACCCACCGGCTCCTCGGTCTGCTCCCCTACCACCGCCACCCGGCGGCGGACCCGGCCGGACCGGCCGCGGTCCGGGAACGCTTCGCGGCCGCCGAGGCAGCCGGCTTCCCGGACCGGCGGAGCCGCACCCTGGCCGCGCTGGTCTCGGCGACCGGCCTGTCGGGCGCCGTGGCACAGGGCGGCTGGAGAAGCCGTTCGACGATGCGCGACCTGGTGCACGACGAGTGGACCGCGTACGCGGTGCGCCAGAACGTACGCCAGGACACGGCCGACCGGAGCGGCACGAGTTCGGGGGGCGGCGGAGGCGGCGGGGACGACTGACCCGGGCAAGGTGGCCGGGGACAGGCGCCTGACCGGGACAGAGGCCGGCCGGGACTCCCGACGGTCAACGGTGCGCGGGGCGATCACACGTTCGGGGGAGCCCTATCCCATTCCCGGCGGATACGCTGGAAAGTCCCGCGAGACTCCGACGCATGGGAGCACTGATGAGCGTCGAACCCGAGGCCCCCGAGCCGCGGTGGGCGGTTCCGCCCGTGGGCGGCTGGACCGCCGATGACCTGGACACACTCCCGAATCTGCCTCCGCACACGGAGCTGATCGACGGGAGCCTTGTTTTCGTGAGTCCGCAGACCCTCTTCCATTCGCGGGCGGTCAGCTTCTTCGAGTGGCAGCTGCAGTCGCTGGTGCCTCCCGAGCTGGAGGTCGTGCGCGAGTTCACCATCGACATCGACCGCTACAACCGGCCCGAACCCGACGTGATCGTCGTCGACGGCGAGGTCATTCAGGACCCGGACCAGACCCGCTTCCCCGCGGAGTCGGTGCAGCTGGCCATCGAGGTCGTGTCTCCTGAGTCGCGGTCGCGGGACCGGGAGACCAAGCCGGTGAAGTACGCCCGGGTCAGGATCCCGCACTTCTGGCGGGTGGAGAACCAGGACGGCCGAGCCGTGGTCTACGTCTTCGAGCTGGAACCCGCCACCGGCGCCTACATCTCCACCGGCATCTTCCACGACCGGATGAAGGTCTCCGTGCCCTTCCCGATCGATCTCGATCTCACCGCGATCACCCCGCGCCGCCGGGTGGCGGACCCGGAGTAGTCCGGCCCCCGCCGCACCGCCCCGGCGCTCACTCGTACTCGGGTGGTTCCTCGTCCCAGCCGAACTCCGGGTCCGCGTCCGGGGCCACCGGCGGTCCCGGAACGTGGTGCGGGACCGGTGCGGGTCCCGGGTCCGGCGCCTCGGGCCCTGCGTCCCCGAACGACCCCAGCACCTCCAGCACACCTTCGCCGTACGTCGCCAGCTTCTTCTCCCCCAGGCCGCCGATGCCGCCCAGCTCGCCCAGGGAAGCCGGCCGCACCGTCGCGATCTCGCGCAGCGTCGCGTCGTGGAAGATGACGTACGCCGGGACGCCCTGCTCCTTCGCCCGGACGCCACGCCAGGCCCGCAGCGCCTCGAAGACCGGTACGGCCTCCGGGGCCAGTTCGGCGACGGCCGCCGAGGTCTTCGCCTTGCGTTCGCCCTTCGAGGAGCGCGACGCGGGCTTCGCCGCCTCCTTGCGCAGCCGTACCTCGCGCTCGCGGCCGAGCACCGAGCCGCTGTCCTCCGTCAGCACCAGCGTGCCGTACTCGCCCTCGACCTCCAGCAGGCCCTGGGCCAGCAACTGCCGGACCACGCCCCGCCATTCCGCCTCGGACAGCTCCTCGCCGATACCGAAGACCGACAGCTGGTCGTGGTCGAACTGGATGACCTTCGCGGTCTTGCGGCCCAGCAGGATGTCGACTATCTGGCCGGCGCCGAACTTCTGGCCGCGCTCCCGCTTCAGCCGGACCACGGTGGACAGCAGCTTCTGCGCGGCCACCGTGCCGTCCCAGGTCTCGGGCGGGGTGAGGCAGGTGTCGCAGTTGCCGCAGGCCGCGGTCTGCGGCTCCTGGCCGAAGTATGTGAGCAGCCGGGCGCGCCGGCAGTCGGCGGTCTCGCACAGGGCGAGCATCGCGTCGAGGTGGGCGGCCGCGCGGCGGCGGAACGCCTCGTCGCCCTCGCCGCCCTGGATCAGCTTGCGCTGCTGGACGACGTCCTGGAGGCCGTACGCCATCCAGGCCGTGGACGGCAGCCCGTCACGGCCCGCGCGGCCGGTCTCCTGGTAGTAGCCCTCGACCGACTTCGGCAGGTCGAGGTGGGCGACGAACCGTACGTCCGGCTTGTCGATTCCCATGCCGAACGCGATCGTCGCCACGACGACCAGACCGTCCTCGCGCAGGAACCGTGCCTGATGGCGCGCACGCGTCCCGGCGTCCAGACCCGCGTGGTACGGAACCGCCTCGATGCCGTTGCGGCAGAGATACTCGGCGGTCTTCTCCGTCGAATTGCGCGACAGGCAGTAGACGATGCCGACGTCCCCGGCGTGCTCCTCCTTCAGGAAGGAGAGCAGCTGCTTCTTCGGGTCGGCCTTCGGCACGATCCGGTACTGGATGTTGGGCCGGTCGAAGCTGGCGACGAAGTGCTTCGCGTCGGGCATGCCCAGACGCTGGGTGATCTCCTGGTGTGTGGCGTTCGTCGCCGTGGCCGTCAGGGCGATCCGGGGCACGTCGGGCCAGCGCTCGCCGAGCACGGACAGGGCCAGATAGTCCGGCCGGAAGTCGTGGCCCCACTGGGCGACGCAGTGCGCCTCGTCGATGGCGAAGACGGAGATCTTTCCGCGGGCGAGCAGCTGGAGGGTGGAGTCCAGACGGAGCCGCTCCGGCGCCAGGTACAGCAGGTCGAGCTCGCCGGCGAGGAATTCCGCCTCCGTGACCCGACGCTCGTCGAAGTCCTGCGTGGAGTTGATGAACCCGGCGCGCACACCGAGCGCCCGCAGCGCGTCGACCTGGTCCTGCATGAGCGCGATCAGCGGTGAGACGACGACGCCCGTACCTGGTCTGACCAGGGCCGGGATCTGGTAGCAGAGGGACTTTCCGCCACCTGTGGGCATGAGGACGACGGCGTCACCGCCCGCCACCACATGGTCGACGACCGCTTCCTGTTCGCCGCGGAACGTCTCGTACCCGAACACCCGGTGCAGCGTCTGCTGCGCTTCGCTCTCGGCGCTCTCGGTCACATCCACCATGGTCCCGCCCGTCCCGCTCATCGCTCTGTCCCCCGGGGTCCGTCCCGTTCTGTTCTGCGCCGTCCCCTGCCACGATAAGCGCCGCCGGTGACAATGCCCGCCACGCTTGACAAGCCCGCGCTGTCTGCCGCTCCCGGAAAGCCGATCGCCGGGCAGGCTCGGAATGGAGCCCGCCCGGCGATCGGGAGCGGAACGGCAACCGGGACACCGGTCGGCCGCTCCGCGTCACCTCACGAACACTCCCGCCTGGCTCGCCAGGTCGAGGAAGTACTGCGGGGCCAGGCCCAGCACCAGCGTGACGGCGACACCGACCGCGATCGTCGTCATCGTCAGCGGGGACGGGACGGCGACCGTCGGGCCGTCCGCCTTCGGCTCACTGAAGAACATGAGCACGATGACCCGGATGTAGAAGAACGCGGCAATGGCGGACGCGATCACACCGATCACGACCAGGCCGCCCGCGCCGCCCTCCGCCGCCGCCTTGAAGACCGCGAACTTTCCGGCGAAGCCGGAGGTCAGCGGGATACCGGCGAAGGCCAGCAGATACACCGCGAAGACTGCGGCGACCAGGGGCGAGCGCCGTCCGAGCCCCGCCCACTTCGACAGGTGGGTCGCCTCGCCGCCCGCGTCGCGCACCAGCGTGACGACGGCGAACGCGCCGACCGTCACGAAGGAGTACGCACCCAGGTAGAAGAGCACCGAGGAGATGCCGCTGGGGGTCGTCGCGATGACACCGGCGAGGATGAATCCGGCGTGCGCGATGGACGAGTAGGCCAGCAGCCGCTTGATGTCGGTCTGGGTGATGGCGACGACCGCACCGCCCAGCATCGTGACGATCGCGACGGCCCACAGGACCGGCCGCCAGTCCCAGCTGAGGCCCGGCAGCACCACGTACAGCAGGCGCAGCAGCGCACCGAACGCGGCGACCTTCGTGGCCGCGGCCATGAAGCCGGTGACCGGGGTCGGGGCGCCTTGGTAGACGTCCGGGGTCCACATGTGGAACGGGACGGCGCCGACCTTGAAGAGCAGCCCGGTCAGGATCATCGCGCCGCCGATCAGCAGCAGCACGTCGTTGCCCATGGTGGCGGCGAGCGCCGGGTCGATCTGGGTGACGGAGCCGTCGACCACGTTGGCGATGGCCGCGTACGAGACGGAGCCCGCGTACCCGTACAGCAGGGCGATCCCGAAGAGCAGGAACGCCGACGAGAAGGCGCCGAGCAGGAAGTACTTCACCGCCGCCTCCTGCGACATCAGCCGCTTGCGGCGGGCGACGGCGCACAGCAGGTAGAGCGGGAGGGAGAAGACTTCCAGGGCCACGAAGAGCGTCAGCAGATCGTTGGCCGCCGGGAAGACCAGCATGCCCGCCACCGAGAAGAGGAGCAGCGGGAAGACCTCGGTGGTGGTGAAGCCCGCCTTGACCGCGGCCTGCTCGCTCTCGCTGCCGGGCACCGAGGCGGCCTGTGCGGCGAACGAGTCGACGCGGTTGCCGTGCGCCACGGGGTCGAGCCGCCGCTCGGCGAAGGTGAAGACGGCGACCAGCGACGTCAGCAGGATGGTGCCCTGCAGGAACAGGGCGGGTCCGTCGACGGCGATGGCACCCATCGCGGCGATGTGCGCCTTCGTCGTGCCGTACCCCCCGGCCGCGAGGCCGATGACCGCGGCGAACGCGGCGGCGAGGGCGACGACGGTCAGGAAGACCTGGGTGTAGTAGCGCGCCCGGCGCGGCACGAAGGCCTCGACGAGTACGCCGACGACGGCGACACCGATCACGATGAGGACCGGGGTCAGCTGGGCGTACTCGATGACCGGCGCCTTGAACTTCTCGTCCGGGGCGGCCGCTGTCACCCCGCCCGCCATTGTCCACAGGCTGTGGACAGCTGTTGCGCTCACTTGGCGGCCTCCACCTCAGGCTGGGGGTCCTTCTTGTGTACGTCCGACATGGTGTGCTGCACCGCCGGGTTGACGATCTCCGTGAGCGGCTTCGGATAGACGCCCAGGAAGATCAGGAGCGCGACGAGCGGGAGAACCACCACCAGCTCCCGGACCTTCAGGTCGGCCATGCCCTGCACCTCGGCCTTCACCGGGCCCGTCATCGTCCGCTGGTAGAGGACGAGGACATAGAGCGCGGCGAGCACGATACCGGTGGTGGCGATGATGCCGGCCGCCGGATATGCGCTGAACGTGCCGACCAGGACGAGGAATTCGCTGACGAACGGGGAGAGGCCGGGGAGCGACAGAGTAGCGAGCCCGCCGATCAGGAACGTGCCGGCCAGGACCGGCGCCACCTTCTGCACCCCGCCGTAGTCGGCGATGAGCCTCGAACCGCGCCGGGTGATCAGGAAGCCCGCCACCAGCATCAGCGCGGCCGTCGAGATCCCGTGGTTGACCATGTAGAGCGTGGCGCCCGACTGGCCCTGGCTGGTCATCGCGAAGATGCCCAGGATGATGAAGCCGAAGTGCGAGATCGACGCGTAGGCGATCAGGCGCTTGATGTCGCGCTGGCCGACGGCGAGCAGCGCACCGTACACGATGCTGATCAGCGCGAGGACCAGGATCACCGGCGTCGCCCACTTGCTGGCATCGGGGAACAGCTGGAGGCAGAAGCGGAGCATCGCGAAGGTGCCGACCTTGTCGACGACCGCGGTGATCAGGACGGCGACCGGGGAGGTCGCCTCGCCCATGGCGTTGGGCAGCCAGGTGTGCAGCGGCCAGAGCGGGGCCTTCACCGCGAAGGCGAAGAAGAACCCGAGGAACAGCCAGCGTTCGGTGCCGGTCGCCATGGAGAGCGAGCCGTTGGCACGGGCCTCGGCGATCTCGGAGAGCGAGAAGGTGCCCGCGACGACGTACAGGCCGATGACGGCGGCCAGCATGATGAGCCCGCCGGCCAGGTTGTAGAGGAGGAACTTGACCGCGGCGTACGAACGTTGCGCCGCGGCGTTCTCGTCGCTGCCGGAGTGCGCCCGGTCCCCGAAGCCGCCGATGAGGAAGTACATCGGGATGAGCATGGCTTCGAAGAGGATGTAGAAGAGGAAGACGTCGGTGGCCTCGAAGGAGAGGATCACCATCGCTTCGACCATCAGGATCAGGGCGAAGAAGCCCTGGGTGGGACGCCAGCGCGAGGACTTCGTCTCCAGGGGATCGGCGTCGTGCCAGCCGGCCAGGATGACGAACGGGATCAGCAGGGCGGTGAGCGCCAGGAGCGCCACCCCGATGCCGTCCACACCCAGTTCGTACCGGACGCCGAAGTCCTTGATCCAGGCGTGCGATTCGGTGAGCTGGTAGCGGGCGCCGCCGGGCTCGAAGCGGGCGAGCACGATGCCCGCCAGCACGAGGGTGGCCAGCGAGAAGAGCAGCGCCAGCCATTTGGCCGCGGTGCGCCGGGCGGCCGGGACGGCGGCGGTGGCGATCGCGCCGATCGCCGGGAGCACCGCCGTCGCTGTCAGGAGGGGAAAGGACATGGTGATCAGACCGCCCTCATCAGCAGGGTCGCGGCGATGACGACCGCCGTACCGCCGAACATCGAGACCGCGTAGGAGCGGGCGTAGCCGTTCTGCAGCTTGCGCAGCCGGCCGGAGAGCCCGCCCATCGTTGCAGCCGTGCCGTTGACCACACCGTCGACCAGCGTGTGGTCGACGTACACCAGGGAGCGGGTGAGGTGCTCGCCGCCGCGGACCAGGACCACGTGGTTGAAGTCGTCCTGGAGGAGATCGCGGCGGGCGGCCCGGGTGAGCAGCGAGCCGCGCGGGGCGACGACCGGGACGGGTCCGCGGCCGTACATCGCCCAGGCGATGGCGACGCCGATGACGAGCACCACCATGGTGGCGGCGGTGACCGTCATGGCGCTGACGGGAGAGTCTCCGTGGCTGTGTCCGGTGACCGGCTCCAGCCAGTTCAGGAAGCGGTCACCGATGGAGAAGAACCCTCCGGCGAAGACCGAACCGAACGCGAGGACGATCATGGGGATGGTCATCGACTTCGGGGACTCGTGCGGGTGCGGATCGTGCCCCTCGGCGTCGGGTTGCCAGCGCTTCTCGCCGAAGAACGTCAGCAGCATCACGCGCGTCATGTAGAACGCGGTGATCGCGGCGCCCAGCAGCGTCACGGCGCCGAGGATCCAGCCCTCGGTGCCGCCCTTGGCGAACGCCGCCTCGATGATCTTGTCCTTGGAGAAGAACCCGGACAGGCCGGGGAAACCGATGATCGCCAGGTAGCCGAGGCCGAAGGTGATGAAGGTGACCGGCATGTACCTGCGCAGGCCGCCGAACTTCCGCATGTCGACCTCGTCGTTCATGCCGTGCATGACCGAACCTGCGCCGAGGAAGAGCCCGGCCTTGAAGAAGCCGTGCGTCACCAGGTGCATGATCGCGAAGACATAGCCGATCGGGCCGAGCCCGGCGGCCAGGATCATGTAGCCGATCTGCGACATCGTCGACCCGGCGAGGGCCTTCTTGATGTCGTCCTTCGCGCAACCGACGATCGCACCGAAGAGCAGCGTGACCCCACCGACGACCACGACGACCAGCTGCGCGTCCGGGGCGGCGTTGAAGATCGCGCCCGAGCGGACGATCAGGTAGACGCCCGCGGTCACCATGGTGGCGGCGTGGATGAGGGCCGAGACCGGGGTCGGGCCCTCCATCGCGTCACCGAGCCAGGACTGCAGCGGCACCTGGGCCGACTTGCCGCAGGCGGCGAGCAGCAGCATCAGGCCGATCGCCGTCAGCTTGCCCTCGCTCGTCTCCCCGGTCGAGGCCAGGACGGGGCCGAAGGCGAAGGTGCCGAATGTGGTGAACATCAGCATGATCGCGATCGACAGGCCCATGTCGCCGACCCGGTTGACCAGGAACGCCTTCTTGGCGGCGGTGGCCGCGCTGGGCTTGTGCTGCCAGAAGCCGATCAGCAGGTACGACGCCAGACCGACGCCCTCCCACCCGACGTACAGCAGCAGGTAGTTGTCCGCGATGACCAGCAGGAGCATCGCGGCGAGGAACAGGTTCAGATAGCCGAAGAATCGGCGCCGGCGCTCGTCGTGCTCCATGTAGCCGATCGAGTAGATGTGGATCAGGGTGCCCACACCGGTGATCAGCAGCACGAACGTCATCGACAGCTGGTCGAGCTGGAAGGCCACATCGGCCCGGAAACCCTCGACCGGGATCCAGCTGAACAGGTACTGGTGCAGAGCCCGTTGGTCGGCGCCCTTCCCCAGCATGTCCACGAAGAGCACCGCACCGACGACGAACGACGCGGCGGCGAGCAGCGTGCCGATCCAGTGTCCGAAGCGGTCCAGCCGTCGACCGCCGCAGAGCAGCACGGCCGCTCCGAGCAGGGGCGCCGCGACGAGCAGCGCAATGAGGTTGTCCACGATTCAGCGTCCCCTTACAGCTTCATCAGGCTGGCGTCGTCGACCGAGGCCGAGTGGCGGGAACGGAACAGCGACACGATGATCGCGAGCCCGACCACGACCTCGGCGGCGGCGACGACCATCGTGAAGAAGGCGATGATCTGGCCGTCGAGGTTGCCGTGCATCCGGGAGAAGGTGACGAACGCGAGGTTGCAGGCGTTGAGCATCAGCTCCACGCACATGAACACCACGATCGCGTTCCGCCTGATCAGCACCCCGGACGCGCCGATGGTGAACAACAGGGCGGAGAGATAGAGGTAGTTGACCGGATTCACTTGGTGACCTCCTCTTCGTCCTGGTCACGGCCGAGCCGCTCCTCGGAGCGCTGCTCCAGCGCCTTGAGGTCGGCCAGCGACTCGTTCGACACGTCGCGGATCTGGCCGCGCTGCCGCAGTGTCTGCATGACGGTGAGCTCGGACGCGGTGCCGTCGGGGAGCAGACCGGCGATGTCCACGGCGTTGTGCCGGGCGTAGACACCCGGGGCGGGCAGCGGCGGCAGGTGCTTGCCGCGTACGCGCTCCTGCGACATCTCCCGCTGGGTCTTGGCCCGTTCGGTGCGCTCCCGGTGGGTGAGCACCATCGCGCCGACCGTCGCCGTGATCAGCAGGGCGCCGGTGATCTCGAAGGCGAAGACGTACTTGGTGAAGATGAGGCTGGCCAGCCCCTCGACGTTTCCGCCGTGCGCGGCGTTCGCGGTGCCGAGTCCGTTGAAGCTGTTCAGCGAGGCGTTGCCGATGCCCGCGATCAGCAGGACGCCGAAGCCGAGCCCGCATCCCGCGGCCAGCCAGCGCTGGCCCTTGAGGGTCTCCTTCAGCGAGTCCGCCGCCGTGACGCCGACGAGCATGACCACGAAGAGGAACAGCATCATGATCGCGCCGGTGTAGACGACGATCTGGACGACGCCGAGGAAGTAGGCGCCGTTGGCCAGGTAGAACACCGCCAGGACGATCATGGTCCCGGCGAGGCTCAGCGCGCTGTGCACGGCTTTCTTCATCAGCACGGTGGACAGCGCGCCGATCACGGCGACCGTGCCGAGCACCCAGAACTGGAAGGCCTCGCCGGTCGATGTGGTGGAGGCCGCTGCGGCCAGGCCGGTCATGCGTCCACCTCCTCGTCCTTGGACTCCCCCTTGGAGACCGCGACCTGACGCTCCGTGCCGGGCGCCGCCTCGGTGACCAGCCCCCGGTAGTAGTCCTGCTCGTCCATGCCCGGGAAGATCGCGTGCGGAGTGTCGACCATGCCCTCCTCCAGGCCCGCGAGCAGCTCGTCCTTGGTGTAGATGAGGCTCTCGCGGGTGGTGTTGGCGAGCTCGAACTCATTGGTCATCGTGAGCGCCCGGGTCGGGCACGCCTCGATGCACAGTCCGCAGAGAATGCAGCGCGCGTAGTTGATCTGGTAGACGCGGCCGTAGCGCTCACCCGGGGAGTAGCGCTCCTCGTCGGTGTTGTCCGCGCCCTCCACATAGATGGCATCAGCGGGACAGGCCCAGGCGCACAGCTCGCAGCCGACGCACTTCTCCAGGCCGTCCGGGTGACGGTTGAGCTGGTGCCTGCCGTGGAAGCGCGGCGCCGTCACCTTCTGCTGTTCGGGGTACTGCTCGGTCAGCCGCTTCTTGAACATGGCCTTGAAGGTCACGCCGAAGCCGGCCACAGGATTCTGGAACTTGTCCCCAGTGGACTCCGATGGCTCAGACACCGTCAGCCTCCTTTCCGTCACTCGGACTCCCACCAATCTGACTGCCGTCACTCTGAGTATCCAGCCCGCCACTGACAACGAGCTCCCGCTCGTGCCGTGGCCTGCGGCGCGGTACCGGCGGCAGGGTCTGTCCGGGCAGCGGCGGCACCGGGAATCCGCCCGCCATCGGGTCGAACTCCGGCCGGGGTCCGGCTTCCGTCCCGGCCGCCTTGGCCGAGCGGTCCCGGAAGATGTCGACGACGAAGGAGATCAGCAGGATCGCGATCACGGCCCCGGCCACGTACAGCACGATCTTCGAGAAGTCGTAGCCCTCGTTGCGCAGCGCCCGCACGGTCGCGACCAGCATCAGCCAGACCACGGAGACCGGGATCAGAACCTTCCAGCCGAGCTTCATCAGCTGGTCGTAGCGGACGCGGGGCAGCGTGCCGCGCAGCCAGATGAAGAAGAACAGCAGCAGCTGGACCTTGAGGACGAACCAGAGCATCGGCCACCAGCCGTGGTTCGCGCCCTCCCAGAAGGTGCTGATCGGCCACGGGGCCCGCCAGCCGCCCAGGAACAGCGTCGTGGAGACGGCGGAGACGGTGACCATGTTGACGTACTCGGCGAGCATGAACATCGCGAACTTGATCGACGAGTACTCGGTGTTGAAGCCGCCGACGAGGTCGCCCTCGGACTCCGGCATGTCGAACGGGGCGCGGTTGGTCTCACCGACCATGGTGACGATGTAGATGATGAACGAGACCGGCAGCAGGATGATGAACCAGCGGTCCTGCTGCGCCTCCACGATCTTCGAGGTCGACATCGACCCGGAGTAGAGGAAGACGGAGGCGAACGCGGCGCCCATCGCGATCTCGTACGAGATCATCTGCGCGCAGGAGCGCAATCCGCCGAGCAGCGGGTACGTCGATCCGGAGGACCAGCCGGCCAGCACGATGCCGTAGATCCCGACCGACGCGACCGCGAGGACGTAGAGCATCGCGATCGGCAGGTCGGTGAGCTGCATCGCCGTACGGTGGCCGAAGATCGAGACCTCGTTGCCGGACGGCCCGAACGGGATCACGGCGATCGCCATGAACGCCGGTACGGCGGCGACGATCGGCGCGAGGACATAGACGACCTTGTCCGCCCGCTTGACGATGACGTCTTCCTTCAGCATCAGCTTGATGCCGTCGGCGAGCGACTGGAGCATGCCCCAGGGGCCGTGCCGGTTGGGGCCGATGCGCAGCTGCATCCAGGCGACGACCTTGCGCTCCCACACGATGGAGAAGAGCACGGTCACCATCAGGAACGCGAAGCAGAACACCGCCTTGATGACGACGAGCCACCAGGGGTCGGTGCCGAACATCGACAGATCCTCGGCGGCGAGTACGGCACGGTCGGGCGCCGAGGCCAGTTGAGCGAGGGCAGTCACGCTCGCACCTCCGGTGTGACGTCGGGAGTACCCGGTGCGGCGGGGCCGATCCGGACCAGACCGCCGGGGTGGGCGCCGGTGTCGGCCGGTACGCCCCGCCCGACGGAGTTCAGCGGCACCCAGACCACCCGGTCCGGCATGTCGGTGACCTGCAGCGGGAGTTCGACGCTGCCGGACGGTCCGGTGACGGCCAGCAGATCGCCGTCCTTCACACCCGTCTCGGCGGCGGTGACGGCGGAGAGCCGGGCGACCGCCGCGTGGCGGGTGCCGGCCAGCGCCGCGTCGCCCTCCTGGAGCCGCCCCTGGTCGAGCAGCAGCCGGTGGCCCGCGAGGACCGCCTCGCCGTCGCCGGGCCGGGGCAGCGGCTGCGCCGACTCGTGCGGGTCGGCGGCGCGCGTACCGGTCCAGCCGCCGAGCCGGTCCAGCTCACGGCGTACGGACCTCAGATCCGGCAGCGCGAAGTGGACGTCGAGCGCGTCGGCGAGCATGTGCAGCACCCGGGCATCGGTCGGCGCGAGTCTCCGCGTCATCTGCTCGGGCTTCAGCGCCGCCTCGAACATCCGGGCCCTGCCTTCCCAGTTGAGGAAGGTGCCGGGCTTCTCGGCCACCGCGGCGACCGGGAAGACGACGTCGGCCCGCTCGGTGATCTCGCTGGGCCTCAGCTCCAGCGAGACGAGGAAGCCGATCCGGTCCAGCGCCTCCAGGGCGCGGGCCGGGTCCGGCAGGTCGGCGGTCTCCACCCCGGCGACGAGCAGCGCGCCCAGTTCGCCGGTGGCGGCGGCCTCGACGATCTGGCCGGTGTCGCGGCCGAACCGGGAGGGGAGTTCGGCGACGCCCCATACGGCCGCCACCTCGTCCCTGGCACGCGGGTCGGTGGCCGGGCGGCCGCCGGGCAGCAGCGACGGGAGCGCGCCCGCCTCCACCGCACCGCGCTCGCCGGCCCGGCGCGGGATCCACACCAGGCGGGATCCGGTCGCGGTGGCCGCCCGTACCGCGGCGGTCAGCCCGCCCGGTACGCCGGCCAGACGTTCGCCCACCACGATCACGGCGCCCTCGCCGCGCAGCGCCTCGGCCGCCGCGGCTCCGTCGCCCTCGAGTCCGACGGCGCCCGCGATCGCGTCCAGCCACTCGGTCTCGGTGCCGGGCGCGGCGGGCAGCAGCGTGCCGCCCGCCTTCTCCAGACCGCGGGTGGCGTGCGAGGCGATGGCGAAGGTGCGCTGGCCGTGCTTGCGGTGGGCCTTGCGCAGCCGCAGGAAGACGCCGGGCGCCTCCTCCTCGGACTCGAAGCCGACCAGCAGGACGGTCGGAGCCTTCTCCAGCGAGGTGTAGGTGATCCCGCTGCCGTCCAGGTCGCGTCCGCGCCCGGCGACGCGGGCGGCCAGGAAGTCGGCCTCCTCGCTGCTGTGCACCCGGGCCCGGAAGTCGATGTCGTTCGTATCGAGGGCGATCCGGGCGAACTTGCTGTACGCGTAGGCGTCCTCGACGGTCAGCCGGCCGCCGGTGAGGACGCCGGTCCTGCCGCGTGCGGCGGCGAGCCCGGCGGCCGCGGCAGCCAGTGCCTCGGGCCAGCTCGCCGGTTCGAGGACACCGTCCGCGTTCCGTACCAGCGGCGTGGTGAGCCGGTCCCGCTGCTGCGCGTAGCGGAAGCCGAAGCGGCCCTTGTCGCAGACCCACTCCTCGTTGACCTCGGGGTCGTTGGCGGCGAGCCGCCGCATGACCTTGCCGCGCCGGTGATCGGTGCGGGTCGCGCAGCCGCCCGCGCAGTGTTCGCACACCGACGGCGACGACACCAGGTCGAAGGGGCGGGAGCGGAACCGGTACGCCGCCGAGGTGAGCGCGCCGACCGGGCAGATCTGGATGGTGTTGCCGGAGAAGTACGACTCGAACGGGTCGCCCTCGCCCGTGCCGACCTGCTGGAGCGCGCCGCGCTCGATCAGCTCGATCATCGGGTCGCCCGCCACCTGGTTGGAGAACCGGGTGCAGCGCGCGCAGAGCACACACCGCTCACGGTCCAGCAGCACCTGGGTGGAGATCGGAACGGGCTTCTCGTACGTCCGCTTCTTTCCGTCGAACCGGGAGTCCGGGTCGCCGTGCGACATCGCCTGGTTCTGCAGCGGGCACTCGCCGCCCTTGTCGCAGACCGGGCAGTCCAGCGGGTGGTTGATGAGCAGCAGCTCCATCACACCGCGCTGCGCCTTGTCGGCGACCGGCGAGGTGAGCTGCGACTTGACCACCATGCCGTCGGTGCACGTGATGGTGCAGGACGCCATCGGCTTGCGCTGGCCCTCGACCTCGACGATGCACTGGCGGCAGGCGCCGGCCGGGTCGAGGAGCGGGTGGTCGCAGAAGCGCGGGATCTCGATGCCGAGGAGTTCGGCGGCGCGGATGACCAGGGTGCCCTTGGGCACGCTGATCTCGATGCCGTCGATCGTCAGCGTGACAAGGTCCTCGGGCGGGACCGCCGCCTCGCCGCCCCCGGAGGGCGCACTTGTGGTGACTGTCATGCGTTCACCCCCTGGTGAGCGTTCTTGTCGTCGGCCCAGGCGGTCGACTTGGCGGGATCGAAGGGGCAGCCCCGGCCGGTGATGTGCCGCTCGTACTCCTCGCGGAAGTACTTCAGCGAGGAGAAGATCGGCGAGGCGGCGCCGTCGCCGAGGGCGCAGAAGGACTTGCCGTTGATGTTGTCGGCGATGTCGTTCAGCTTGTCGAGGTCGGCCATCTGTCCCTTGCCGGCCTCGATGTCGCGGAGCAACTGGACGAGCCAGTAGGTGCCTTCGCGGCATGGCGTGCACTTGCCGCAGGACTCATGGGCGTAGAACTCGGTCCAGCGGGTGACGGCCCGCACGACGCAGGTCGTCTCGTCGAAGCACTGGAGCGCCTTGGTGCCGAGCATGGAACCGGCGGCGCCGACGCCCTCGTAGTCGAGGGGCACATCGAGGTGCTCGTCGGTGAACATCGGGGTGGAGGAGCCGCCCGGGGTCCAGAACTTCAGCCGGTGGCCGGCGCGCATGCCGCCGCTCATGTCGAGCAGCTGGCGCAGCGTGATGCCGAGCGGGGCCTCGTACTGTCCGGGGCTGGCGACGTGGCCGCTGAGCGAGTACAGCGTGAAGCCCGGGGACTTCTCGCTGCCCATCGACTTGAACCACTCCTTGCCCTTGTTCAGGATCGCGGGAACCGAGGCGATGGACTCGACGTTGTTCACCACGGTGGGGCAGGCGTACAGACCGGCGACCGCGGGGAAGGGGGGCCGCAGCCGGGGCTGGCCGCGTCGCCCTTCGAGCGAGTCGAGCAGTGCGGTCTCCTCACCACAGATGTACGCGCCCGCGCCCGCGTGCACGGTGAGTTCCAGGTCGAGCCCCGAGCCCAGGATGCTCGTCCCGAGGTAGCCCGCTTCGTACGCCTCGCGCACGGCTTCGTGCAGGCGCCGCAGTACGGGGACGACTTCACCGCGCAGATAGATGAAGGCATGCGAGGAGCGGATCGCGTAGCAGGCGATCACGATGCCTTCGATGAGGCTGTGCGGGTTGGCGAAGAGGAGCGGGATGTCCTTGCAGGTCCCGGGCTCCGACTCGTCGGCGTTGACCACCAGGTAGTGCGGCTTGCCGTCGCCCTGCGGGATGAACTGCCACTTCATGCCGGTGGGGAAGCCCGCGCCGCCGCGGCCGCGCAGTCCGGAGTCCTTGACGTACGCGATGAGGTCGTCCGGGGACATGGCGAGGGCCTTGCGCAGCCCCTCGTAGCCGCCGTGCCGCTTGTAGGTGTCCAGGGTCCAGGACTCGGGCTCGTCCCAGAAGGCGGAGAGCACGGGTGAGAGCAGCTTCTCGAGGCTGGCCCCGCTGTTGTTGCCGCCCCCGTCGTTGATTTCGGCTGCCAACGTCATCACTCTCCCTCCTCTGCTGCGGGACCGGCCGGGTGGTCCGGGTCGGATGCGGAGGTCTGCTGCGGAGCGTCGTCGCGGGCCTGCTCGCCGCGCGGGGCGACGACCTTCGGGTGCGGTTCCTCGCCCTTCGCCAGCCGGAGGCCGACCAGCGAGGCGGGGCCCGCCCCGCCGGTCGCCTCGACGGCGCCGGGGCGCTGGTCGGGGAAGCCGGCCAGGATCCGCGCGGTCTCCTTGTACGAGCAGAGCGGGGCACCGCGGGTGGGCTCGACGGTGCGCCCGGCGATCAGGTCGTCGACGAGCTGCGTCGCGCTCTCGGGCGTCTGGTTGTCGAAGAACTCCCAGTTGACCATCACCACGGGTGCGAAGTCGCAGGCCGCGTTGCACTCGATGTGTTCGAGGGTGACCTTGCCGTCCTCGGTCGTCTCGTTGTTGCCGACGCCGAGATGCTGCTTCAGCCGGTCGAAGATGGCGTCGCCGCCCATCACCGCACACAGCGTGTTGGTGCAGACCCCCACCTGGTAGTCGCCGCTGGGCTTGCGCCGGTACATCGTGTAGAAGGTGGCGACCGCGGTGACCTCGGCGGTGGTGAGGCCGAGCAGCTCGGCGCAGAGCGCCATGCCCGTGCGGGAGACGTATCCCTCCTCTGACTGCACCAGGTGCAGCAGCGGCAGCAGCGCGGAGCGGCTGTCGGGGTAGCGGTCGATCACCTCCTTCGCGTCCGCTTCGAGCCTGGCACGCACCTCGGCCGGGTAGGCGGGGGCGGGGAGCTGCGGCATCCCCAGACTGACTTCCTGACGTGCTTCGGTCACCGGTCGACGCCTCCCATCACGGGGTCGATGGACGCGACGGCGACGATGACGTCGGCGACCTGGCCGCCCTCGCACATCGCCGCCATGGCCTGCAGATTGGTGAAGGACGGGTCGCGGAAGTGGACCCGGTAGGGGCGGGTTCCGCCGTCCGAGACGACATGCACGCCGAGCTCGCCCTTGGGCGATTCGACGGCGGTGTACGCCTGTCCGGCCGGGACTCTGAAGCCCTCGGTCACCAGCTTGAAGTGGTGGATCAGGGCCTCCATGGAGGTCCCCATGATCTTCTTGATGTGGTCGAGCGAGTTGCCGAGCCCGTCGGGTCCCAGCGCGAGCTGGGCGGGCCAGGCGATCTTCTTGTCGGCGACCATGACCGGTCCGGGGGCGAGCCGGTCGATGCACTGCTCGATGATCCGCAGCGACTGCCGCATCTCTTCCAGACGGATGAGGAAGCGGCCGTAGGCGTCGCAGCTGTCGGCGGTGGGGACATCGAATTCGTAGGTCTCGTAGCCGCAGTAGGGATCGGTCTTGCGCAGATCGTGCGGGAGTCCGGCGGAGCGCAGGATCGGGCCGGTGGCGCCGAGCGCCATGCAGCCGGTCAGGTCGAGATAGCCGACGTCCTGCATGCGGGCCTTGAAGATGGGGTTGCCGGTGGCGAGCTTGTCGTACTCCGGCAGGTTCTTCTTCATGGTCTTCACGAACTCGCGCAGCTGGTCGAGCGCGCCCGGCGGCAGGTCCTGGGCGAGTCCGCCGGGCCGGACGAACGCGTGATTCATCCTGAGCCCGGTGATCAGCTCGAACAGATCGAGAACGAGTTCACGATCACGGAACCCGTAGATCATGATCGTGGTGGCGCCGAGCTCCATGCCACCGGTGGCGATGCACACCAGGTGCGAGGAGATCCGGTTGAGCTCCATCAGGAGCACGCGCAGGACCGTCGCCCGGTCGGGGATCTGGTCCTCGATACCGAGGAGCTTCTCGACGCCCAGGCAGTACGCCGTCTCGTTGAAGAACGGCGTCAGGTAATCCATGCGCGTGACGAACGTGGTGCCCTGCGTCCAGTTCCGGAATTCGAGGTTCTTCTCGATGCCGGTGTGGAGGTAGCCGATGCCGCAGCGGGCCTCCGTGACGGTCTCGCCGTCGATCTCCAGGATCAGCCGCAGCACGCCGTGCGTGGACGGGTGCTGGGGACCCATGTTGACGATGATGCGCTCGTCGTCGGACTTGACCGCCGACTCGACGACCTCGTCCCAGTCGCCGCCGGTGACTGTATATACAGTCCCCTCGGTCGTGGCGCGAGGCGTTGCATGGGGAGTAGTCATCAGGAGTACGACCTCCGCTGGTCCGGAGCCGGGATCTGGGCGCCCTTGTACTCGACGGCGATGCCACCGAGCGGGTAGTCCTTGCGCTGCGGGAAGCCCTGCCAGTCGTCCGGCATCATGATCCGGGTGAGGGCCGGGTGCCCGTCGAAGATGAGCCCGAAGAAGTCGTAGGTCTCGCGCTCGTGCCAGTCGTTGGTCGGATAGACCGCGACGAGCGACGGGATGTGCGGGTCGCTGTCCGGGGCCGAGACCTCCAGCCGGATCAGCCGGCCGTGGGTGATCGACCGCAGATGGTAGACGGCGTGCAGTTCGCGGCCCTTGTCGCCGAGGAAGTGGACACCGCTCACCCCGGTACAGAGCTCGAAGCGCAGGGCCGGGTCGTCGCGCAGGGTTCGAGCCACGGTGAGCAGGTGCTCGCGGGCGATGTGGAAGGTGAGTTCACCGCGGTCGACGACGGTCTTCTCGATGGCGTTGTCGGGAAGCAGATCCTGCTCCTCCAGGGCCCCTTCGAGCTCGTCGGCCACCTCGTCGAACCAGCCGCCGTACGGCCGGGACGTGGCGCCCGGCAGCGTCACCGTGCGGACGAGACCGCCGTAGCCGGTGGTGTCGCCGCCGTTGTTGGCGCCGAACATGCCCTTGCGTACGCCGATGACCTCGCCGGTCTCGTCGCGCGGCGCGGGTACACCGTTGTTGTTCTGCTCGTCGCTCACCGCAGCAGCCCCTTCATCTCGATCAGGGGAAGCGCCTTGAGTGCCGCGTCCTCCGCCTCGCGGGCGGCCTCCTCCGCGTTGACCCCGAGCTTGGACCCCTGGATCTTCTGGTGGAGCTTGAGAATGGCGTCCATCAGCATCTCGGGGCGCGGCGGACAACCCGGCAAATAGATATCGACCGGGACAATGTGATCAACACCTTGCACAATGGCGTAATTGTTGAACATCCCACCCGATGATGCACAAACCCCCATGGAGATAACCCACTTGGGGTTCGGCATCTGGTCGTAGACCTGCCGCAGGACGGGCGCCATCTTCTGGCTGACCCGCCCCGCCACGATCATCAGATCCGCCTGCCGCGGCGATCCGCGGAAGACCTCCATCCCGAACCGGGCCAGGTCGTAGCGCCCGGCTCCGGTCGTCATCATCTCGATGGCGCAGCAGGCGAGACCGAACGTCGCGGGGAAGACGGAGGATTTCCGCACCCAGCCGGCGGCCTGCTCGACAGTGGTCAGCACGAAGCCGCTGGGCAGCTTCTCTTCGAGTCCCATGGTGTGCCCCTCAGCCCCTCAGTCCCATTCCAGGCCGCCGCGACGCCATACATACGCATAGGCGACGAAGACGGTGAGCACGAAGAGCAGCATCTCGACGAGCCCGAAGATCCCCAGGGCGTCGAACGTGACCGCCCAGGGATAGAGGAAGACGATCTCGATGTCGAAGACGATGAAGAGCATCGCCGTCAGGTAGTACTTGATGGGGAAGCGGCCGCCTCCGGCTGGAGTGGGGGTGGGTTCAATACCGCACTCGTACGCTTCGAGCTTTGCTCGGTTGTACCGCTTTGGGCCGATAAGCGTGGCCATGACCACGGAGAAGATCGCAAACCCTGCCCCGAGGGCGCCGAGCACGAGGATGGGCGCGTAGGCATTCACGCTCCTCGCTCCTTCCAGTCGTCCTTGACCGTTGGACCGCATCGGGCGACCGGCTCGCCACCTCACCAAGATCGTGCACATGTGAGGCAGTTCACAAGCCCGACTGCCCCGCATCCTATGCCTGCCGTCCTGTGATCTGCGACACGGGGTACTACACCGACTTTGTGATCTCCACCACCCGGCGAAGGATCATGAAGCCGGATGAGGAGTGATCTTCGTACGCAAAGCGGCCGCGCGATCACGAGACGTGACATCTGGTGTTGTTATTGCTGGTCAAGGCGATGCTCCTCTAACAATCAGACGCCTCGACTAGCAAATTGGCAATGGACGGCTGGGTGGTGATAAGAGGATCCGTCCCACTCCGGGTCACCCGCGCGAGGGGCTCGCGGGGAGCGATGTGGACGCGTGCACACATTCGCGATCTTCCGGATGAAACGCCGACCGCCGCGCCCGCCGCCGCGCCGCCCACCGCGCCGGCCACCCCGCCGTCGACGCCATCGCGCGCGCCGACCGCCCGTATGCCCACCACGCGACAGTCACGCTGTGACCTGCGTCACTCCGCAAGGCCTTCAATAAAAGCGGGCTTGGCCATCGGCGTGAACGGATGGTAAGCGACGGGCAATTCGGGCGAATTACTGAAAGCCCATGATCACAGCGGTGATCATGCATGCCCGGTTTGCCCGTTACGGCGTCAATAAAGGCTGCCAGAAAGCGGATTCACAGATTCCGAACGTAACTGTGTCGCAACACACGTTTCTTGAAGGGAACCCAGGGGCCCTGATAGCGCTAGTACTCATGTCCCACACCGCTCACATACCCAGCCACCGGAAGCCCCGTCGAAGCGCCCCGAGAACGGCGCTGAGGGCCGGAGTTGCCGGTGGCGTCCTCAGCACCATCGCGGTCGCAGCCGCTGCCGGTCCGGCCCAGGCCGAGCCGGTGACCCAGACCATCGAGATGCCCACCCTCACCTCCGGGCTCTCCACCTCCGTCGCCGCGTCCGCCGAGGCCACGCAGCAGGTCGCCCTGGACCTGGAGACGCAGGCCCACGAGGACGCCGCAGCCACCAGCGCGGCCAAGGCCGCCACGAAGGCCAAGGCCGAGGCGGTCCGCAAGGCGGAGGCCAAGAAGAAGGCAGAGGCGGCCGCCAAGGCCAAGGCGGAGGCCGCCCTGCGCGCCTCCCGCTCCGAGGCCCGCACGACGCTCAGCGCGTCCGGCTCCACCGCCGTGGCCCCCTCCTCGTCGAGCGCCACCGGCTCCGCCGCGTCCGTCATCGCGTTCGTCAAGGCGCAGGTCGGCGACGCATACGTGTCCGGCGGCACCGGCCCCAACTCCTGGGACTGCTCCGGCCTGGTCCAGGCCGCGTTCCGCACGGTGGGTGTCGACCTCCCGCGCGTCTCGCAGGCCCAGTCGACCGCCGGCACCCAGGTCTCGCTGAGCAACCTCCAGCCCGGCGACATCCTCTACTGGGGCGGCGCGGGCTCCGCGTACCACGTCGGCGTCTACGTGGGCGGCGGCCAGTTCGTCGGTGCGCAGAACTCCAGCACCGGTGTGGTGCAGCGCCCGCTGAGCTACGACCCGCCGTCGGGCGCGGTCCGCGTTCTCTGATTCACAAGCGCGCGAACACGGCGAAGGGCCGTCACTCCCCCGCTCGGGAGCGACGGCCCTTCGTCGTGGAGCGGTGATTCCGGTGCTGTCGCTGCCGCCCCGGTGCCTTGTCCGTTCCCGGATCCGCCTGCGCACACGGTCCCGGTCGGGGTAGCTTCAACTCCCATGACCCGCCCGCGTATACGCCCTCCGTACGAAGCCGACGAGCGGACCCAGTTGCTCGGCTGGTTCGACATGCAGCGGGCGGTCGTCCACTGGAAGTGCGAGGGGCTGTCCGAGACCGATGCGCACCGGGCCGTGCTCCCCGCCTCGCCGCATCTGTCGGCCGCGGGGATCGTCTCGCATCTGCGCTGGGTCGAGAATTGCTGGTTCGAGGTGATGTTCCTCGGCCGGCCCGCCGTGGGGCCGCGGTTCGACCCGGACACCGAGGATGCCGACATGCGGGTCGACGGCATTCCGCTCGCACAGCTCCTCAAGGAGTACGAGCAGCAGTGCGCCGTCACCGACGAGATCGTCGCGGCCCACGCCCTGGAGGACGTGGGCCGCCATCCCGACTTCGAGATCGCCTCCGCGAATCTGCGGTGGATGCTGTTCCACATGATCGAGGAGACGGCCCGGCACGCCGGTCATCTCGATGCCGTACGGGAGATCATCGACGGCGAGAAGGGCTACTACTGACCCGGCCGGGGGCGCCGCCCACCCCCGAATCCGTGCAGCGGGACAGCGGGCTCACTGCCCGACACGCATCACGGAGATCGCCGGCGCCTCGCTCGTGGACCGAGCGAGGACGCGGACGGGAATGACGGTCAGGCCTTCGGGGCCACCTTGGAAAGGCCGTTGATGATGCGGTCCATCGCATCGCCGCCCGTCGGGTCGGTGAGGTTGGCGAGCATCTTCAGCGTGAACTTCATCAGCAGCGGGTGCGTCAGACCGCGCTGGGTGGCGATCTTCATGACCTTCGGGTTGCCGATCAGCTTCACGAAGGCGCGGCCCATCGTGTAGTAGCCGCCGTAGGTCTCCTTGAGGATCTTCGGGTAGTTGTGCAGCGCCAGCTCGCGCTGGGCGGGGGTCGCGCGGGCATGCGCCTGGACGATGACGTCCGCGGCGATCTGTCCCGACTCCATGGCGTACGCGATGCCTTCGCCGTTGAACGGGTTGACCATGCCCCCCGCGTCACCGACGAGCAGCAGCCCCTTGGTGTAGTGCGGCTGGCGGTTGAACGCCATGGGGAGCGCGGCGCCGCGGATCGGCATCGTCATGTTCTCCGGGGTGAAGCCCCAGTCCTCCGGCATGGACGCGCACCACGCCTTGAGGATCTCGCGCCAGTCCAGCTCCTTGAAGGCGGACGACGAGTTGAGGATGCCGAGGCCGACGTTGGACGTACCGTCGCCCATGCCGAAGATCCAGCCGTAGCCGGGCAGCAGTCGGTCCTGGGGGCCGCGCCGGTCCCACAGCTCCAGCCAGGACTCCAGGTAGTCGTCGTCGTGGCGCGGGGAGGTGAAGTACGTACGGACCGCGACACCCATCGGGCGGTCCTCGCGGCGGTGCAGGCCCATGGCGAGCGACAGCCGGGTGGAGTTGCCGTCGGCGGCGACGACGAGCGGGGCGTGGAAGGTGACCGGGGTCTTCTCCTCGCCGAGCTTCGCGTTCACACCGGTGATGCGGCCGGTGCGCTCGTCGGTGATCGGAGCGCCGACATTGCACCGCTCGTACAGCCGGGCGCCCGCCTTCTGCGCCTGACGGGCCAGCTGCTCGTCGAAGTCGTCGCGCTTGCGGACCAGTCCGTAGTCCGGGTACGAGGCGAGGTCCGGCCAGTCCAGCTGCAGCCGGACGCCGCCGCCGATGATGCGCAGACCCTTGTTGCGCAGCCAGCCGGCCTCTTCGGAGATGTCGATGCCCATGGCGACGAGCTGCTTGGTGGCGCGCGGGGTGAGACCGTCGCCGCAGACCTTCTCGCGCGGGAAGGCGGTCTTCTCCAGCAGGAGAACGTCGAGTCCGGCCTTGGCAAGGTAGTACGCGGTCGTGGAGCCGGCTGGGCCTGCCCCCACGACGATCACATCCGCGCTGTGTTCGGACAGGGGCTCGGTCACGGTCGGATCTCCCGAAGACTCGAAATCGCGTGCCGCGCGGCACATGTCCCGTGCAGTCTATGGGTGCCTGCTCACCAACCTTCCGAAGGGCTCCCCGTTGTCGACCGTGCACTCCCCCGGCCCCTCCGTGCAGCTGCGTGTCCCGACCGACGAGGACGCCGTTGCCTGGCACCGGGCGTTCGACGACCCGGAGGTGATGGAGTTCTTCGGCGGCACATCGGCGGAACTCTCGCTGTACGAGGAGTGGACCGCGCGCCGGTGCAGATACGACGCGGAGCTCGGCTTCTGCCTGTGGACCGTGCTCGACGAGGACGGCGAGGTCCTCGGCTTCACCGGTGCGCAGCCGTGGCCGCAGACCGCGTACGGCCCGGTCGGCGAGATCGAGATCGGCTGGCGGCTCGGTCGGGCCGCCTGGGGCCGGGGTTATGCCACCGCCGCCGCGCGCCTCACCCTGGAGCGGGTGCGCGCGGCGGGGGTGGACCGGGTGGTGGCGACGATCGACGCGCGCAACGAACGGTCGATCGCCGTCGCCCGGCGGCTGGGGATGCAGCGCGCGGAGAGCTTCACGACCCCGCACCCCGGGCAGGAGGTCTGCTGTTTCCGGCTGGGGCTGGAGGCGTGAGGCGGCGGTCGGTCAGTCGACGTCGTTGAGGGTCCAGGTGGACAGGGCGGTGTCGAAGATCTGCCGGGCTTCCGGCCAGTAGCTGTCGCGTTCGGTGGTGTAGATCGCGTACTCGGTGCCGTCGTCGGCGATGTAGCTCTGGTCGATCGCGTGGATCGTCTCGCCGCTCTGCTTGTCCTCGTACGTGTACTCCCAGATCGCGCCCGGGAGCCCCTGGAAGGTGTTGGCACCGAGTCGCAGCCGCCGGTAGTTCTTCTGGTTGGCGTCGGCGGTCTCCTCCAGATTCTGGAAGTTCTCGTACGAGCTGTACGGGGCGTTGCGGATGACGCCGACCTTGAGCTCGGCCCGGCCGGTGGAGCCCGCGTACGTGATCTGGTGGTTCTTCTCGCTCTCGCGGTCCCATGGGATCGGGACGGCGAAGGAGAAGCCGGCGCTGTCGGAGACCATGCGGTAGCCGTCGGGGACGGTGGGGGCGGCCGGTGCGGAGGGGGATGTGACGGGGTCTGCGGGCGGGGCGGCGGGTTCGGTGGTCGATGGGGTCCCGGACGGCTTGCTGTCCGAGCTCCGGGAGGCGGCGGGCTTGTCGTCCGTGGCGGCCGCGGGCGGGTGCTGGTTGCCGTTCTTCAGGAACAGGGCTCCGGCGGTGATGCCGCCGCCGAGCACGACGGCCGCGACGAGGGTGGCGCCCCAGACGAGGACCGTGCGCTTGCCTGCGGCGGCAGCGGAGGGGTCGCCGGGCACCGGAGGCTGAAGGGTGGGCGCGGGGCCGAGATGGACGGTCTGCGGGTCGTACGGGGTCGGCGTGGGCGGGACCGCGGGTGCCACCGGCGCCTGCTGCTGGGGCTGGTTCCGGGGCTGAGGCAGGCTCGGGAGCTGGTTCCGGGACTGCGGGTTCCAGGCGGGAGGTGGTCCCGGCTGGAAGGGCTGCTGCATCGCCCGGCCCGGCTGAACTGCGTGTCCCTGTTGCCCCGCCAGACGCAGCAGATGCGGCGCGACCAGCACCGCGCCCGCCACCCACAGCAGTCCGAACAGCAGCGCGTCGGCCACGGCCGGTGCGAGCTCCGCCGTGCCCCGGCCTCCCGCGTCGGCGACCCCGCCCGCAATCTCCGTGGACACCCCGCTGAACGCGGTGAGCAGCACATACAGGGTGAGGAACAGACCGCCTGCGATGACCTGTTCGCGCCGGTCCGCCGAGCGGCGGGCGGCCGACACCCCGACGTACAGCGCACAGACGACACCGGTCAGCACGGCGCCGGCCACCGCCCAGCCGTTCACCGCGTCGCCCAGTTCGAAGAGCCCGAAGCCGCCGTGTTCCGTCCCCGAGCCGAACCAGTTGACATGCCCCTGCACGTCGTACTCGACCGGGGCGCCCCAGCTCACTCCCAGCACCGTCAGGCCGATGTTGGGCAGCACCGGCAGGGTGAGCAGCATCGCCGTGCCGTCCACCTCGTCGATGTTGGCGTAGGCGATGAACCCGATCAGCGCGCAGAGCAGGGTGACGGCTCCGAGCGCCCGTACCGCCGTGCCCGTCGCGCGGACCACGGACTGCGCGACGGGCCGTTGCGCCAGCCAGTGGGCCAGATCGTCGCGCTGCAGGACGCCACCGGTGACGAGCAGCGAGATGACGAGTGCGCCGAGCGCCGCGAGGAACGGCGAGGACGAGACCGAGACACCCGCGACGTCCGGCTGGGCGAACAGCCCGAAAACCAGGATCGCGCCGGTGACCAGCGCGCTGATCCGTACCGCGGCCTCCATGCCGCCGCCCTGCTTGCGGACCGCGCGGGCGGCGAGCAGCAGCGCACCGACCCAGAGCACGGTGACGGTGAGCGGTACGAGGGAGAGCGTGGCGCCGCCCTGGCCGGACGTCCCGAAGGAATCTCCGAACCCGCCCGAGCCGCCGGCTCCGACACAACAAGATCCGTAGTCGCCGAACCCGCTGCCGGTGAGGCCGCTGCCCGGCCCGCCCGATGCGTCCGCCCGGACCTCGAAGCCGCCGCCGAACGCCTGGAGCAGCATGGCGAGCGCGATCCGCAGCCGGTCGCTCCAGCCGACGACGACCTCGTCGTCCTGTCCGTACGAGGGGATGGCCAGCGCCACCGCGAGCGCCAGGATCAGCCCGGTCGGCCACGCGGCCGCCTTCGCCGAGCCCAGCCAGTCGCCGCGCACGGCCCGGCCGAAGAACTCCCCGACGGGCGACGGCTGCACGGGCGGCGGCGCCACCGGGGCGTAACCGGGCGGCGGGGGCTGCGGCGTCACGGACGGTATCGCGGGTTGGTGCAGCGGCGGCGCCGGCTCCACTGGCGGCGCCGGCTCCGGCGCGCCCACTGCAAGCGGCTGTTCCCGCCCGCACTTCATACAGAAGCGCGCCTCTTCGGGCACGGCGGTTCCACAGTGCGGGCAGTAGGACGACGGCATGGGAGACTCCGGCGCGGCAACGGGGACGGTGACACACGGGAACGGAGAAAATGCGTGCCGTATCAACGGACACATCTTCCCGCCCACCGGTTCCCGCGTTCACCGGAATCCCGACAACTGCCGTCCGGTGCGGGGCTCATCGCTGCCGGGCGGCGGTCTGCGTCAGGGACGTACGCCCCGGTGCAGCGCCACCACACCACCGGTCAGATTGCGCCAGGCCACCTTCGACCAGCCCGCCTTCTGCAGCAGCTGCGCGAGCCCTGCCTGATCGGGCCAGGCGCGGATGGACTCGGCGAGATAGACGTACGCGTCGGGGTTGGACGACACCGCGCGCGCGACCGGCGGCAGTGCCCGCATCAGGTACTCGGTGTAGACCGTGCGGAACGGCGCCCAGGTCGGCTGCGAGAACTCGCAGATGACCACGCGGCCGCCCGGCTTGGTCACCCGGTACAGCTCGCGCAGTGCCTCATCCGTGTCCTGGACGTTGCGCAGCCCGAAGGAGATCGTCACCGCGTCGAACGTCTCGTCGCGGAACGGCAGCTTCGTGGCGTCCCCCGCGGTGAACGGCAGCCAGGGATGACGCTTCTTGCCGACCTGCAGCATGCCGACGGAGAAGTCGCACGGCACGACGTACGCGCCGGTCGCGGCGAACGGCAGCGAGGACGTCGCCGTGCCCGCGGCCAGGTCGAGGACCTTCTCCGCGGGGCGGGCGTGCACCGCCTTCGCGACCTCCTTGCGCCACAGCCGCGCCTGGCCGAGCGACAGCACATCGTTGGTGAGGTCGTAGTTCGCCGCCACGTCGTCGAACATCGAGGCGACTTCGTGCGGCTGCTTGTCCAGGGATGCTCGGGTCACCCACCCATTCAAGCAGCCCGGCCTCGAAGGTCTCGCGCCGGTCGTGCGTCGGCGCCCGGAGCCGCTCGGAAGCCGGCTTCGACCCTCTGGGCGCGACGGCGCTCGGTACAGGGGTGGGAGACCACCGAGAATGACGGGCTCCGGAGCGCCTACCGCCGCCGGTACACCAGCCGCCCGCCGAGCACCGTGGCGATGCACGCCCCGGCGCCGGCCGCGCAGAGCGCGTCCTCGTCCGGTACGTCGAAGACGGCGAGGTCGGCTCGGCCGCCGACGGCGAGCGGGCCGTGCACGGAGCCGGGCAGGTCGTGGCCCTCCGCGAACGGGTCCAGGCTCGGTTCACCGACCAGGATGCCGGGGGCGGCGACAGCCGAGACCTCGGTCAGCCCCGCTCGGTGCACGGCGGTGCGGACGACCGGGTCGTGGAACCGGCCCGCGAGGTGCGTGGTGCCGTGCCGCAGCATCTGCTGCAGCCCGCGCCGCACGCTGCCCGCCCGCCGCGCCGCGTCCATCTCCCCGGCCAGCCGTTCGAACGCCTCGCCCCACAGCGGCCGGTCGCCGAGCCGGTCCGCCTCGCGCGGGTCGGGGTGGTAGCAGCGGGTCAGCAGCCAGACGGCATGCCACTGCCGCAGACCGGGCGTCAGGACGCCCGGCCACTGGCGGACCCGGGCCGCCGGGTGGGCGGCGACGACCTCGTCGTACGGTCCGACGGCGACGATCCGGTCGCCGTCCACGGCGACCGCGCCCTGCGCGACGGCCGCCGCGCCGACCGGAAGAACCAGCGGCGCGGCGTGAACGGTCAGCAAAGCAGCCTCAGTTGGCGCTGAGGAGCTTGAGCTCCGGGTGTGCGGTGCCGCCCTCGATCGCGGTGGACGAGATGTGCGAGACGACGCGCTCGTCGACCGGGTCGTTCGCCGGGTCGTCGTGGACGACGAGGTGCTCGTACGTCGTGGCGCGCTGCGCCGGGACACGGCCCGCCTTGCGGATCAGGTCGATGATCTCCAGGCGGTTGGAGCGGTGCTTGGCACCGGCGGAGGAGACGACGTTCTCCTCCAGCATGATCGAGCCGAGGTCGTCGGCGCCGTAGTGCAGCGACAGCTGGCCGACCTCCTTGCCGGTGGTCAGCCAGGAGCCCTGGATGTGGGCGACGTTGTCGAGGAAGAGCCGGGCGATGGCGATCATCCGCAGGTACTCGAAGAGCGTGGCCTGCGTCCGGCCCTTCAGGTGGTTGTTCTCCGGCTGGTACGTGTACGGGATGAAGGCGCGGAAGCCACCGGTCCGGTCCTGTACGTCGCGGATCATCCGCAGGTGCTCGATGCGCTCGGCGTTGGTCTCGCCGGTGCCCATCAGCATCGTGGAGGTGGACTCGACGCCGAGTCGGTGCGCCGCCTCCATGATCTCCAGCCAGCGCTCGCCGGACTCCTTGAGCGGGGCGATCGCCTTGCGCGGCCGGGCCGGCAGCAGCTCGGCGCCGGCTCCCGCGAAGGAGTCGAGACCGGCGGCGTGGATCCGCTGGATGGCCTCCCCCACGGAGACCTTGGAGATCCGGGCCATGTGCTCGATCTCGGAGGCGCCCAGCGAGTGGATGACCAGCTGGGGGAACGCCTTCTTGATCGCGGAGAAGTGCTCCTCGTAGTACTCGACGCCGTAGTCCGGGTGGTGTCCGCCCTGGAACATGATCTGCGTGCCGCCGAGTTCGACGGTCTCCGCGCAGCGGCGCAGGATGTCGTCGAGGTCGCGGGACCAGCCCTTGGCGGTGTCCTTCGGTGCGGCGTAGAAGGCGCAGAACTTGCAGGCCGTGACGCACACGTTGGTGTAGTTGATGTTGCGCTCGATGATGTACGTCGCGATGTGCTCCGTACCGGCGTAGCGGCGTCGGCGCACGGCGTCGGCGGCCGCGCCCAGCGCGTGCAGGGGCGCCGACCGGTAGAGGTCGAGGGCCTCCTCCGGAGTGATCCGGCCGCCTTCGGCGGCTCGGTCGAGGATGGGCTGGAGGTCGGCCTTCTCGGTCACCGGGCTGTCACCTTTCGGCGGTTTTTCAATGGATCTACGGACCGGTTCAGCCTACGCCAGCCCCTCCCCGGGTCAGCTGCCGGACCGGGCGAGTGTGCCGTACGGAAGTCCCGCGCCGCGCTCCTCGGACCGGAAGCGGAGTGTGCCGTCCTCGGCGAGGGTGAAGGCGACGTCGGTCGTGGTGTCCGTGCAGAGCCCGGCGGTGCCGGGCCGGTCCGGGTCGGCGCGCTCCCGGAGCGTCAGTTCCTCGGCGGTGCCTGAGGAGAGCTTCGCGATGCTGTTGCAGCTGACGGTCACTCCGAGGGTGGAGAAGGTGGTGTTCATACGGACGACGTCCGTGCCCTTCTTCCCCTCGGTGAACACCGCGGTGAGGGTGCCGTGCGGCTGTCCGGTCGTCTTCTCGGTCAGCGGCCCCTTCCACGTACCGACGAACGTCTTGGGCAGCGCGGTGACCTGGCCCGCACCGGGGTAGCCGTCCGCCGGGTTCGGCGACGCGCTGGAGGACGCGGCAGGGGGTCGGGCGACCCCGCCGTGCTCGGTGTCGCCGCCACCGCTGCCCGGCAGCAGGTCGAACAGGAGGGCGCTGCCGACGGTCACGGCGGCGAGCGCGCCCGCCACGGCGAGGGCGACGGTGCAGCTGAGCCTGCGGCCGCGGTTCCGGTCGGGGAGGCCGGGTTCGGAGTCGGCGCCGACGGTGACGGAGAACCGGGAGTCGGGGGTACGGGGGCCGGGGAGCCCGCCCGAGTTGTGGTCCCCGGCCTCGGCCGACGGGAACGTCCGGGGCGGGCGGGCCGGCTCGACCGGCGGTCCGAACACTCCGAGCGCGCCGTTGTTGTCGGCCGAGCCGTGGGCGGTGAGGGAGGCGTTGCTGAACGGCACCGGTCCCGACTGCACGGGCCCGTCCTGCGGCTCCAGGTCCAGCAGTGCCACTGCCGAGCGACTGACCTCGCGCACCAGCGGTCCGGGCAGCCAGCCCGCCGCCACCGCCGCCGCCGCCCCGCCGGGTGCCAGCTGCCGGGCGAGCTCCGTCGGGGTGGGCCGACGCGCCGGGTCCTTCGCCAGGCACGTGGCGATCACGTCCCGCAGCTCGCCCTCGATCTCACCCAGCTCCGGCTCCTCGTGCACCACCTTGTAGAGGAGCACCGCCGAGGAGTCGCCGAGGAAGGGGGCGTCGCCCGTCGCCGCGTACGCGAGCACCGCGCCGAGCGAGAAGACATCGGCGGCGCCCGAGATCTCCAGACCCCGGATCTGCTCCGGTGCCATGTAGCCGGGCGAGCCGACCGAGACCCCGGTGGAGGTGAGCGAGGCAGTGGCGTCGATCGCGCGGGCGATGCCGAAGTCGATGAGACGGGGGCCGTCGAGGGCGAGCAGGACGTTGGACGGCTTCACGTCGCGGTGGATGAGCCCCTGCCCGTGCACGGCGGCCAGTGCCTCCGCGAGTCCGGCGCCCAGGGTTCGTACCGCCTGCTCGGGCAGTGGCCCGTGCTCGGTGACCGCGGCCGACAGCGGGGGTCCGGCGACATAGCCGGTGGCGACCCACGGCACGGGTGCGTCCGGGTCGGCGTCCAGGACGGGCGCCGTCCACTGGGCGCCGATCCGCCGCGCCGCGTCGACCTCGCGCCGGAACCGGGCACGGAACTGTTCGTCGAGCGCGAAGTGCGGATGAACGACCTTGACCGCGACGGTGCGTCCGCCCGCGCTGCGTCCCAGATACACCCGGCCCATGCCGCCCGCACCGAGTCTGCCGAGCAACCGGTAGGCACCGATGGTGAGCGGTTCGCCGGCTTCCAGCGGCTGCATATGGACTCCCCCTGTGGACCGGCCGGACCTCCGACCGAAGCCTAGGGGTCGGAGGTCGTGCGATCACAGAGAAACCATCGGCCGATTTCGCCCCTATGGGAACGAACCACGGTTTTCGACACGGTAAAAGGCGCGAATGAGTCGTTCACCCGATCGAATCCGGGACGCGACCCGGACTCACCCCGTACGCAGTCCTCTATTCGGGATAGGACGCACGCGCTGTCCGGCCGGCCGCATTCGCGGCATTCGCCGGAAAGGAATCCGCGGGGCAGTGCGATAAACAGCCCGGGAGGGAACGGGGAAGCCAGAAGAAGGTGCAGCATTCACCTATTGCCCGGGCCCATTCCCCCCGCGCAACGGCCGGCGCCGGATCAGTGGTCGAGCAGCTCGACGTTCACGTCCACCGGGAAACCGGTCGTCGCCCCGGTCCGGCGGGCGAACTCACGTACACCCGAGAGCTGGTCCGGACCGAAGCGGAAGTCCAGCGTCGTGAAGTACCGCTCCAGCAGCTCCGCGTCGAAGACCTCCCACCGCGCCGCCGTCTCGGCGACCTTGGTGACCTCTTCCAGCGACAGGTCCCGCGAGGCGAGGAACGCCCGGTGCACCTCCTCCACCACGGCCGGGTGCGCCGCCAGATAGTCCTTGCGGGCCGCCCAGACCGCGAAGACGAACGGCAGCCCCGTCCACTCCTTCCACATCTGCCCCAGGTCATGGACCTGCAGACCGAGACGCGGCGCATCGTGCAGCGAGGCGCGCAGCGCGGCGTCGCCGATCAGCACGGCGGCGTCCGCCTCCTGCATCATCAGGCCGAGGTCGGGCGGGCAGGTGTAGTAGTCGGGCGACACCTCGTACCGCTCGGCGAGCAGCAGCTGAGCGAGGCGTACGGAGGTGCGCGAGGTCGAACCGAGTGCCACCCGGGCCCCGTCGAGCTGCTCCAGGGGCAGCTGCGACACGATCACGCACGACATGACGGGCCCGTCGCAGCCGACCGCGATGTCGGGGAAGGCGACGAGCTGATCGGCGTTGCGCAGGTACTCGACGAGGGTGATGGGGCCGATGTCGAGGTCACCGTGCACCAGCTGCTCGCTGAGCTTCTCCGGGGTGTCCTTCGACAGCTCCAGGTCGAGCAGGGTTCCGGTCCGTGCCAGACCCCAGTAGAGAGGAAGGCAGTTCAGGAACTGGATGTGGCCGACGCGCGGCCTGCTGCGACGGTCGTCGCCTGCTGCGGGGGAGACGGTTGAATTGTCCACATCGCGAGGCTAGACCCGTGCGGGCATCCCGCCGCCACCGGGGCTCGGGGGCGCGCCCGGCCCCACCCCTGCGTGCCTGCCGGTCCCGCGCGCCGGCGTTCCTGCGCGGCCGCCTCCGCGCCACCCGAACGACACCCCCGAGCCGCCTTCCGACCGCTATCCCCGTCAGCCTCTCGGCAGGGCAATCAAACATCCGGGTGAAGTGATCTTTCCCTCTACCGTTCCGCACACGCTGCGTGCTAGGCTCGACGCAAGTTGCAGTTTGGTTTCCCTTGCAGTACAGAGCCTGCGGAGCATGTAACCCGCAGGCTTTTGTAGTTTTCAGACTTCTTTGCAGGTTCTGGAGCAGGGCAACCCTTTGGCCCAAGGAGGGCTTATGGCTACCGGAACCGTCAAGTGGTTCAACGCTGAAAAGGGCTTCGGCTTCATCGCCCAGGACGGCGGCGGCCCGGATGTCTTCGTTCACTACTCCGCGATCAACGCGTCCGGGTTCCGCTCCCTCGAGGAGAACCAGGTCGTGAACTTCGACGTCACTCAGGGGCCGAAGGGCCCGCAGGCTGAGAACGTCAGCCCGGCCTAGTTGCCCGGGTCGGCCGATCGCGGCCGGCATGCAGTACCCAAGGAGCCCCGCTCCCCCGCCTCGGCGGAGGAGCGGGGCTCCTGCCTTGTGGTGGCCCGCCCGGCCCCGGCGCTGCCACGGACGGGAGCTTGACCTTGACACCGTGTGAGGGCGTGCACTGGGAGACATCATGTTCACCATCGGAGATTTCGCCAGGTACGGACGGGTGTCGGCCCGGATGCTGCGTCACTACGACGCCATCGGACTGCTGCCTCCCGACCGCACCGACCCCGCGACCGGCTACCGCTTCTACGGTGCCGCTCAGCTCGCCCGCCTCAACCGCATCATCGCTCTCAAGGATCTCGGCTTCACGCTCCAGCAGGTGCAGGCCGTCCTCGACGAACAGGTCGGACCCGAGGAGCTCCGCGGAATGCTCCGCCTGCGGCAGGCGGAGCTGGAGGCGGCCATGGCCGCAGCGGCGGCGCGGCTGGCGCAGGTCGAGGCGAGGCTCCGGTCGATCGAGAGCGAGGGGCACATGCCCACGGACGACGTTGTGATCAAGAATGTTCCCGCGGTACGGGTGGCGGAGCTGACGGGGACCGCGGCCGGGTACGAGCCGCAGGCCATCACTCCGGTGATCGGACCGCTGTACGACCGGCTGTTCCCGCTGCTGGAGGCGGCCGGAATCAGTCCCACCGGCCCGGGCATCGCGCGTTACGAGGACGCCCCGGCGGGCGACGGCGCGATCACCGTGCACGCGGGGGTGACGGTCTCCGCCCCGGTCGGCCCGGTCGGTGACACCGGCGTCACGGTGGTCGACCTGCCCGCGTTCGAGGCGGCGACCATCGTCCACCGCGGTTCGATGGACGGGGTCCTCACCACCGAGCAGACGCTGGCCCGCTGGCTGGACACCAACGGGTACCGGTCACTGGGTTACACCCGGGAGATCAACCTGGAGTGCCCGGAGGACAAGGACAAGTGGGTCACGGAGCTCCAGGAGCCGGTGACCAGGGCCTGACCACGTCCAGCGGGGCCCGCCGGCGGCGGGCCCCGCGCCGCACCACCCGCCGGCGACGCCCATGCGCTCACGCCCCCGCCCACAGCCCCTCGTCCGTGAGCCCCAGCAGATCGATGGCGTTGCGGCGCACGATCCGGTCCACCACGTCCGGGTCCAGGTGCCCCATCTGCGCCTCGCCGACCTCGCGCGACTTGGGCCAGGTCGAGTCCGAATGCGGGTAGTCGGTCTCGTACAGGACGTTTCCGACGCCGATCGCGTCCAGGTTCTTCAGCCCGAACGCGTCATCGAAGAAGCACCCGTACACATGCTCGGCGAAGAGCTCCGACGGCGGCCGGTGCACCTTGTCGGCGACACCGCCCCAGGCCCGGTTCTCCTCCCAGACCACGTCGGCCCGTTCCAGAATGTAGGGGATCCAGCCGATCTGGCCCTCCGCGTACATGATCCGGAGGTTCGGGAACCGTTCGAACTTGCCGCTCATCAGCCAGTCGACCATCGAGAAGCAGCAGTTGGCGAAGGTGATGGTGGAGCCGACCGCGGGCGGGGCGTCGGCCGAGGTGGACGGCATCTTCGAGGACGAGCCGATGTGCATCGCGATCACGGTGCCCGTCTCGTCACAGGCCCGCAGGAACGGATCCCACTCGTCCGTATGTATCGACGGGAGTCCGAGATGTGGGGGTATCTCGGAGAACGCGACGGCACGCACCCCGCGCGCGGCGTTCCGCCGGACCTCGTCGGCGGCGAGCTGTGCGTCCCAGAGCGGGACGAGAGTCAGCGGGATCAGCCGGCCCTGCGCGTCGGGGCCGCACCACTCCTCCACCATCCAGTCGTTGTACGCGCGCACGCCGAGCAGCCCGAGTTCACGATCCTTCGCCTCCGTGAACGTCTGGCCGCAGAACCGGGGGAAGGTCGGGAAACAGAGCGCGGACTGGACGTGGTTGATGTCCATGTCGGCCAGCCGGTCCGGGACCGCGTACGAACCGGGGCGCATCTGCTCGTAGGTGATGACTTCGAGCTTGATCTCGTCCCGGTCGTAGCCGACGGAGGTGTCGAGCCGGGTGAGCGGCCGGTGCAGATCCTCGTACACCCACCAGTCGCCGATCGGCCCCTCGTCACCCTTTGCGCCCATCACCGGTGCGAACCTGCCGCCCATGAAGGTCATTTCCTTCAGGGGGGCGCGGACGATGCGCGGGCCCCGGTCGAGGTACTTGGACGGGAGCCGGTCCCGCCAGACATGAGCGGGCTCCACCGTGTGGTCGTCCACCGAGATGATCTTCGGGAAGGTCTCCATGTGCACCACGGTAGCGCTGATCTGACGCACCGTCAGCTATCTTGACCGGGCCCCGGTTCCAAATCGTTGTCGAGGGCTTGTGCAGAGCGTCACCCACTGCTGACGTGTCCACCCATAACAAGGCAGACTGTTGACCGCGATACCAGCGGTAGGTCGTAATCCGGATTCACCCGGACCACATCGGTGCAGCGGCGGTCATTCCGGGCAGAGACACCAGCAGGACCATCAGGATCAGCAGCGCCAGCGGGATCAGCGCGACCGGCAGGACTGGCGGGGCGAGCAGGACAGGGGGCATCAATGGACCGTGACCACGGGCCACGCGTGCGCGTTCCGGAGCAGCGCGCTGCTCAGCAGCAGACGACCGGCACCGGCCTGCGGTTTGCCGTGCTCGGCCCCGTACGCGCCTGGCGCGACGACGAACCGCTGGCGTCCGGCTCGCCGCAGCAACGGGCTCTGCTGGTCGCGCTGCTGCTGCGCGACGGACGCACGGCCACCGCCGCCGAACTCATCGACGCCATCTGGGGCGACGAGCCCCCGTCACAGGCGCTCGCCGCCGTACGGACGTACGCGTCCCGGCTGCGCAAGATCCTCGACCCGTCCACGCTGATCAGCAACGCCGGCGGATACGCCATACGGACCCGGCCCGACGCGCTCGACCTCACGACGGCCCAGGAGTTGGCCGCCGACGCGGAGAAGGCGCGGGCGGGCGGGGACCGGTGCCGGGCCCGCACCCTGCTCAACGAGGCGCTGGCGCTGTGGGACGGCGAAACGCTGGCCTCCGTCCCGGGCCCCTACGCCGAGAACCAGCGCACCAGGCTCGCCGAGTGGCGGCTCCAGCTCACCGAGACCCGGCTCGACCTGGATCTGGAGGTCGGCAGCCACGCGGAGGCGGTCTCCGAACTCACCGCGCTCACCGCGGCGCACCCGCTGCGGGAGCGGCTGCGCGAACTGCTGATGATCGCCCTGTACCGCAGTGGCCGTCAGGCGGAAGCGCTCGCGGTGTACGCCGACACGCGCCGGCTGCTCGCCGACGAGCTGGGCGTCGACCCGCGTCCCGAGCTCTCGCAGCTCCAGCAGCGGATCCTGCAGGCCGACGAGGAACTGGCCCATCCGGCCGACGAGGCCGCACCCGCGCCTGCAGCCGTCCGCCCGGCCCAGCTCCCGGCGACCGTACCGGACTTCACCGGCCGCGCCTCCTTCGTACGTGAACTGGGCAACCGGCTGGCGACGGCGGAGGGTTCGGTCATGGCCGTGTCGGCGCTCGCGGGCATCGGCGGCGTCGGCAAGACGACGCTCGCCGTGCACGTCGCCCACCAGGCGCGCCCGCACTTCCCGGACGGCCAGCTCTACGTCGACCTGCAGGGCGCCGGCGCACGGGCCGCGGAGCCGGAGACGGTGCTCGGCGCGTTCCTGCGCGCCCTCGGCACCGCCGACTCGGCGATCCCCGACTCGTTGGACGAACGGGCGGCGCTGTACCGCTCCACGCTCGACGGCCGCCGCATCCTGGTCCTCCTGGACAACGCGCACGACGCGGCGCAGATCCGCCCCCTGCTGCCCGGCACGGCCGGCTGCGCGGCCCTGGTGACCAGCCGCGTCCGCATGGTCGACCTGGCGGGCGCGCACCTGGTGGACCTGGACGTGATGTCCCCCGAGGAGGCACTCCAGCTCTTCACCCGGATCGTCGGCGAGGAACGGGTCGGCTCGGAGCGCGAGGCGGCCCTGGACGTGGTGGCCGCGTGCGGCTTCCTCCCCCTGGCGATCCGCATCGCCGCCTCCCGCCTGGCCGCGCGCCGCACCTGGACGGTTTCGGTCCTGGCGGCCAAACTCGCCGACGAGCGACGCCGCCTGGACGAGCTCCAGGCGGGCGACCTGGCGGTGAAGGCCACCTTCGAACTCGGCTACGGCCAGCTGGAACCGGCCCAGGCCCGCGCGTTCCGCCTGCTGGGCCTGGCGGACGGCCCGGACATCTCCCTGGCGGCAGCGGCGGCGCTGCTGAACCTGGAGGCGCATGCGGCGGAGGACGTGCTGGAGTCCCTGGTCGACACGTCCCTGCTGGAGTCGGCGGCGCCGGGCAGGTACCGCTACCACGACCTGGTGAGGCTCTACGCGCGAGCGTGCGCGGAACGGGACGAGCAGCCGCCGGAGGAGCGGGAGTTGGCGCTGTCGCGGCTGCTGGACTTCTATCTGGCCACGGCGGCGGGGGTGTATGCGCTGGAGCGGCCGGGGGAGCGGGTGCTCGACCACTTCTCGCGCACCGAGTATCCGGGGCTGACTGTGCAGGTGCGAGAGACCGCCCTCGACTGGCTGTTCACCGAATCCAGCGGCCTGCTCGCCTGCGCCCGGCAATCGGCCACCATCGGAATGTCGAGGCGCGCCTCCGACCTACTCATGGCCGTTGTGGATCTAGGCGAGTCGGGTGCGAATTCGCACCAGTTCGCAGCCGCCGCCATGGCCGTCAGTGAGGCGGCCAAGACCGCGGGGGACGCCCAGGCAGAGGGCCGTGCGCGCACCATGCTCACCCATGCTCTCAGCGTCTCCGGACGCTTCGCCGAAGCCGAGATCCAGGCACAGCGGGCACTGGCTCTGGGGCGGTCGGCCCGGGATCCGGTCTCCTTGGGGCAGGCCCCCAACCAGCGCGGCATCATCGCGCTCTACGAAAACCGTCACGTCGACGCGGAAAGCCATCTCACCGAAGCACTGGCAGCCTTCCAGGCCGATGGCAACAAGCCGGGTGAAGCAGCCGCCCTGTGCAATCTGTCCCGCGTCCACCTTGCCACGGGCAGAACGATGAGCGCCGTGGACCTCGCCCAGCAAGGCGTCACCATCTACGAGCAGGACACCACCGGCCTGGCTCTTCGCCTCGCCAACGGAAAGTACGCACTCGGCCTTGCCCTCATGGGTACCGGACTGGCCGCACGAGCCGAGGCCACTCTGAACGAGGCGCTGCACGTCTTCCGGGACAGCCGTCAGCAGTTGTGGCACGGAATGACGCTGTTCCGCCTGGCCGAGGTGCACTTGGGAAATCGGCAGCCGGCTCAAGCCGCGTCCCACGCGGAGCAAGCTCTGGCCGTGCTTCGGGGTATCGGCGGTGAATGGCGGCGCGCCAACGTCCTGACCGTGCTGGGACGAAGTCTGGCCGCCATCGGACAGACCGACCGGGCCCGAGTCTGCTGGCGCGAGGCTCTCTCAGCCTTTGAGGAACTCGGCTCCCCCGAAGCCGAAGAGGTGCACGCACTGCTGCACCCGGCGCATGTGGCCGGGGCGGCCTGACGGCCGTTCATCAATCGTTTATCGCCGCACGGCAGTCTGTGACCTATCGATCCGCCGCGTCGGGGGGCAGACGGATCGGCGAGTGGCCTCACCGCTAGGGTGAACGGCCCTGGAATGCCCGCCCGGCGATCCACGGGGGAATCGCCGGGTGGGCTTGCCCATCCATTACACCCACTCTTTGCAGGAGTTGACCTTCATGGCCGACAAGACCGGGAACCTCAAGCCGACGGACGCGCACGCCACCGGTGAGGAGATCACCACCCTGGACGCGCACGCGACGAGTGAACCGCTCAAGCCGCTTGACGCCCACGCGACGAGCGAGCCTCTCAAGCCCACGGACGCGCACGCGACGAGCGAGCCGGCCAACTAAGACCTCACCCGCACGGGGAGCGGCCGCGGCGGCGCGGAGGGGGAGCCGTCGCGGCCGCGGCATGTCCGGCCGCTGGTCAGCGCAATCGCGTCGTTGTTCGACTGCTTCACGCCAAGGGGATACCGGCATCGCCCCCCCTGCCACTAGCGTCACTTCACGTCCGGAATCTCTCTTCTCCCACAGGAGTTGGAATGACCCGCACGAAGAAGACGCTCGTCGCCGCCGCGTTCGCCGTGGCCCTGGGCCTCGGCTCGGCCACTCCGGCGCTGGCCGACATGCACGCCACCGTGGTGACCCCGCAGGACTCGCACGCCAGCTGAGCCGCACCCGCATGCAAGAGGGCCCGAGCCAACCGCTCGGGCCCTCTCCATTTCCCCTACAACCCCCGCACCAGGACCCCCGTCCCGCACAGCTTCCCCATGTCGTCCTCGTCCGATGTGAAGACCGCCACCCGGCCCGGCTGACGCCCCGCGATCACCGCGAGCGCCGCGTCGATGGCGTACTTGTGGCCGTGCAGACCAGTCTCACGCAGCTGCCTGATCGCCTCGTCGGCGATGTCCTTGGTCACGGGCTCGACGACGATGCCGGACATCGCCCAGTTCCAGACGGGCCGCCGGGTCTTCGTGGTACGCCTCGATCAAGGTCATCGAGCTGGTCACCACGCGGATACCGGGCGGTGAGCATCCTTGGGGCGAGCCTTCGTCGTCTGGTTCAGAGCGCCGCCCGGGAAAGGGCCTCGTAGTCCAGCAGGTAGGTGGTCTCCGGCATCAGTCAGCAGCACTCCGGTGCCGCGTCGCGTCCGCTTCCTGCCCGTCGAACCACTGCTCGGTCTCGCGCCGCTCCGCCTCGGCAGCCGCCAGGTCCGCATCCGCCACCGGGGCACACTCCCTCTCCATCCGCTCCATCAGCTCCCCCAGCCGGTCACGCTCCCGCTGGCGCTCTACGGCACGCGTGACATACGCACTGAAGGCGCCCGAACCGACCTCGCTGCGGATCTCCTCCGCAAGCTCCTCCGGCAGGGTGACCGTGCACTTCTTCGTTGCCATACCAATCACCATGCCTGGGCGATCGGTGCCCCACCGCCCGATTCACCCCATCCGGTGAAGCACATGCGCCGCCGTGCGCCTCTCCCGTACCGTTGCCGTGAAGCCGCGCGAAGGGACCGGAATGACCGCACAGCACATCGACCCCGCGGGGCCCCTCATTCCCCGCCCACAGCGGACCCCGGCGGCACTCCGAATCGCCCTCGCGCAGGTGGCTCCGCACCGGCTGGGCGAGATGGAGCAGCAGAAGGACGCAGCCATCGCCCTGGCCGCGGAGACCGGCAGCCTAGGGCCGATCACGCAGTTCCTGGAGTCGTGGGCCGTCGCTGTGGAGATCGCCCGGCTCCCTGTTGCCGCCGCCCGCCTGCACTCCGCCGAGTACGCGGTGCAGAACCTTGACAGGGATGACCCTGCCTGGCGGGCAGCCATGGACGAGATCCGTAACCTCCACACGTCCGCACGGGAATCTCTCGCCGGTGAGTGAGTGGCGTTGGGAGTACGACCCGGACGAGACCCACGTCATCGGAGGCGCCACTCCGCCCCCGCCCGGCTTTGTCGCCGAGGTCGAGAAGCACGCCGATGAGCTCGTAAGGGCCGCATCCGCCCTGCATCTCGACGGGACATCGTTCCAGGGGGCTGGTGACGGTGTGCAGACCGCTTTCGTGCCGGGCGGGATGTTCCTTTACCTCACCATCGTCCGGCACCAGTGCGTCTACATTCTCCAGGTGACAGCCTGGCCCTCGAACTGAGCCCGCCTACTCCTACCCCCGCCCCCGCAGCTCCCCCTTCACCACCTTCCCGCTCGCGTTCCGCGGCAGCTCCCCCACGAATTCCACCGCCCTCGGCACCTTGTAGTTCGCCATCTCGCGCCGGGACCAGGCGATCAGGTCGTCGGCCGTCAGCGTCGCGCCCGCCCGGCGGACCGCGTACGCCTTGCCGACCTCGCCGAGTCTCGGGTCCGGGATGCCGATCACCGCCACGTCCGCCACGTCCGGGTGCAGGCCCAGAAGCTGTTCGATCTCGGCCGGGTACGCGTTGAAGCCGCCGACGATGAACATGTCCTTGATCCGGTCCGTGATGCGCAGGTTGCCCGCCTCGTCGAGGACGCCGATGTCGCCGGTGCGGAGCCAGCCGTCCTCGGTGATCGTGGCGGCCGTGGTGTCCGGGTCCTCGAAGTAGCCCTGCATCACGTGGAAGCCGCGGACCAGGACCTCGCCGGGGGTGCCGGGGTCCGCCAGGACGCGGAGCTCCGTACCGGGGATCGCGCGGCCCGAGGTGGAGGAGATCGTCTCGGGCGGGTCGCCCCTTCGGCACATCGTGACGATGCCGCTCGCCTCGGAGAGGCCGTATGCCGTGAGGACCGTCGCGATGCCCAGCTCCGTGCGCAGGCGTTCCACCAGCCGCAGGGGGACCACCGCCGCGCCCGTGACGACCAGGCGCAGAGCGGAGAGGTCGTGCGTCGCCCGCGCCGGGTGGTCCAGCAGCGACTGGTGGAGGGTGGGCGGGCCGGGGAGGACCGAGATGCGTTCGGCGGCGATGTTCGCGAGGACCGTGTCCACGTTGAACACCGGCTGCGGGATCATCGTCGCGCCCCGCATCAGGCACGCGATGATGCCCGCCTTGTAGCCGAAGGTGTGGAAGAACGGGTTCACGATCAGATAGCGGTCGCCCTCGCGCAGGCCGGCCAGTTCGCTCCAGATCGCGTAGCAGCGCAGGGTCTGGGCGTGGGTGATGACGGCGCCCTTGGGACGGCCCGTGGTGCCGGAGGTGTAGATGATGTCGGACGGGGATGAGGAGGCGACCGCGTCGGCCCGTTCCCGTACTGCGGCAGGTGATATCCGCTCCCCCGCCGCCAGGAAGTCCTTCCAGGTGACGTAGGACTCGGGTGCCGTGTCCGCAAGCACCACCACTCGCTCCAGGTGCGGGAGTTCAGCCGCCGCGCGGCGCAGTGACGCCACGTACGACGTGCCCAGGAACGTGCCGGTGATGAAGAGCATTTTCGCCCGGCTGCGTTCCAGGATGTACGCCGCCTCCACGCCCTTGAAGCGCGTGTTGAGGGGGACCAGGACCGCGCCCGCCGTGACCGCCCCGAGGGCGGAGACGATCCAGTCCAGGGTGTTCGGCGCCCAGACCGCGACCCGGTCCCCCGGCTCCACCCCCGCGGCCATGCACGCCGCGGCGGCGCGTTCGACGCGGTCGCCGAGTTCGGTGTACGAGATGCGGGTGCGGCCCTCGACGACCGCCTCCCGCTCCCCGTACCGCTGCGCTGCCGCCCGCACCAGTCTCGGGATGCTGCCCCATTCCTCGTCGTCGCGCATCGCATGCCCTCCCACCGAACCGCAATAGCTGACTATCCGTCAGATTAGCTGTAGCCTCTGCCGCTGTCAGCAGTCATGACGATCGCGGAGGTGGCGGGTGGCGACGCTCAAAGACGTGACGGCGATAGCAGGGATCGGACAGACGGCCTTCGCGAAACAACTCCCGGAATCCGAGAAGACCTTGGCCTGCCGGGCCGTCGTGGCGGCGCTCGACGACGCGGGCATCGCCGCGTCGGAGGTCGACGCGTTCGCCTCGTACACGATGGAGGAGACCGACGAGGTCGAGGTCGCCAAGGCGATCGGGGCCGGCGACGTCACCTTCTTCTCCAAGGTCGGCTACGGAGGCGGTGGTTCGTGCGCGACGATCGCGCATCTGGCCGCCGCCGTCGCCACCGGACAGGCGAGCGTCGGTGTCGCCTGGCGGTCGCGGAAGCGCGGTTCGGGGCCCCGGCCCTGGAAGAACACCACCGTTCAACTGCCCACCCCCGCCCAGTGGACCCGCCCGTACGGGCTGCTGCGGCCCGCCGACGAGATCGGGATGCTCGCGCGGCGGTACATGCACGAGTACGGGGCCACCCGCGACCATCTCTTCAATGTCGCGCTCGCCTGCCGCAACCGCGCCAACCAGAACCCGGACGCGGTGATGTACGAACGGCCGCTGACCCGCGACATGTATATGACCTCGCGCTGGATCAGCGAGCCGCTCTGCCTCTTCGACAACTGTCTGGAGACGGACGGCGCGCTGGCCTGCGTCATCGTCTCCGCCGAGCGGGCCCGGGACTGCCGGCAGAAACCGGTCTACATCCACTCCGTCGCCCAGGGGCTCCCCGCCCAGCACCACGGCATGGTCAACTACTGGAACGACGACCCGCTCACCGGACCCGCCTGGACGGCCGCCCGTCAGCTGTGGAAACAGGCCGACTTCGGTCCGGACGATGTCGACGTCGCACAGATCTATGACGCGTTCACCCCCCTCATCCCGCTCTCCCTGGAGGGGTACGGCTTCTGCGGGCGGGGCGAAGGCGCCGCGTTCACGGAGGGCGGGGCGCTGGAGAGCGGCGGTCGGCTCCCGATCAACACCGGGGGCGGCGGGCTGAGCGAGGCGTATGTGCACGGCTTCAACCTCATCAATGAAGGAGTGAAGCAGCTGCGCGGGATCTCCACCGCGCAGGTTCCGGACGCCGCCACCTGCCTGGTCACCGCCGGTGAGGGCGTGCCCACCTCCGCCGTACTGCTGAGGAGCTGAGAGCACCATGGATTCGCTGCTGCTGCCCGTCGCCGACGAGGACGGTGCCCCCTTCTGGGAGTACGCCGCCCGGGGCGAACTCCGCGTCCAGGCGTGCGCCGCCCCCGCGTGCGGCGCCCTCCGTTTCCCTCCGCGGCCCTGCTGCCCGCACTGCCAGTCCTTCGAGAGCGAGTGGCGGGCGATGAGCGGGCGCGGCCGGATCTGGTCGTACGTGCTGCCGCATCCGCCGCTGCTGCCCGCGTACGCCGCACAGGCCCCGTACAACGCGGTCGTCGTCGAACTCGCCGAAGCTCCGCACATCCGGCTGGTCGGCAATGTGGTCAGCGGCCCCGATGCTCCCCTCGACTCGGTCGATCCGGCGCGGCTGCGGATCGGGGCACCGGTGAGGACGGTCTTCGCGCCGGTGAGCCCGGAGCTGACCGTGGTCCGCTGGCTGCTGGAACGGTGAGCGGACGACGATGACGCTGCGGACGGAGACCGACAAGGAGACCGGGGTCGCGGTCGTCACCCTCGACCGGCCGGAGAAGCTGAACGCGATCGACCTGGCAACGGCGGACGAACTCGCCGCCGCATGGCGGGCGTTCCGTTTCGACGACGGGGTGCGGGCCGTCGTCGTCACGGGCGCGGGCGGGCGCGCCTTCTGTACGGGGATCGACCGCGGCGTGGAGGTGCCGCAGCCCTCGTCCCCGTACACGATCGACGATCCGCTGCTCGCGATCGGACCGAAGGCGAACGACCTGTGGAAGCCGGTGATCGCAGCCGTGGAGGGGATGGCGTGCGGCGGGGCGTTCTATCTGTTGGGCGAGGCGGAGTTCGTCATCGCGTCGGAGGAGGCGACGTTCTTCGACCCGCATACGACGTACGGCATGGTCAGCGCGTACGAGGCGATTCACATGGCGCAGCGGATGCCGTTCGGGGAGGTCGCCCGGATGTCCCTGATGGGTACGGCCGAGCGGGTGACGGCCCGTCGTGCGCACGAGACCGGGCTGGTCAGCGAGGTGACGGCGCCCGGCGGCGCGGTGGAGGCGGCGGTGCGGGCGGCAGCCGTCATCGCGTCGTACCCGACCGGGGCGGTGCAGGGAACGGTGCGGGCGGTGTGGTCCGCCAAGGAAGCGGCGCGCACCCAGGCGCTGGCCCACGCCCCGCACCTGATCTCGCTCGGAAACCTGCCGGTGGAGCGGCAGGGGGAGCTGTTCCAGGGGCGGGGGCGGGGTAGCGGGGAGTTCCGGCTGCGGTGAGCCGGAACTCCCCGCCGCGGTGAGCCGGAGCCCCCGTCAGCAGCGGTCAGTGGCTGAGTTCGGCCTCGACCCGGCACTTCTTGACCCGGGACACCTTGCTCGGGCTGTCCATCCGCACGGAGACGGTCGCGCTGTCGACGTCCGTCAGCTCCACGTTCGCCTCGCCGGTGTCGACCGTCTTGCCGAGCGCGTCGAGAAAGGTGACATCGACCTTGTACACATGCGTGCCGAGCTCGCTCGAGCTGATCCGGACGGTGGAGGACGTCACGGCCCGCCGCTTGCCCTTGCGGGGCTGGGCGCAGCGGATCACGGTCACCTGGGGCTCGTCGGTCGCCGTGGCGGCGGGGGTCGCGGTCTCGTAGGTGGAGCCGCCGGACGAGCTGCTCGACGAGTCGTCGTAGTCGTTGTCGTCGTAGTCGTTGTGGTGGTAGCTGCCGTTGCTCTTCTTGGAGTTGGAGCAGCCGCCGCCGCTGCTGCTGCTGCTTGAACCGCGGCTCTTGCTGCCTCGGCTCTTGCCGCCGTGGCTCGAGGTCGAGAAGCCGGTGAGTGCGAGCACCACCACCACCAGGACCGCCGAGAGTTTCAGATGCTGCCGCATCATCGATGCAGCCCCCCTTGTGTTGTTGTCATGTTGCTGTCGAACGACCGCGCGACACCGTAACGCATGACGCGCGGGGAAGGGCCGTCCGGCCGGTGCGCCCCTGGTGGCGGGGGTCAGGGGCCCGGCGTAGCGTCGACGCCGGGAGCGGTGCTGATGCGTGATACCGGTCCGCACGACCGCAGGAGGCCGATGATGATCCGCAACGTCCTCGGCTCGATCGTCGCTCTCGCAGGAGCGGCGGCCGCCGTGCTGAGCCCCTTCCGTGACTGGTACGACGGCCGCCTCGGGCGGCAGTACCGGATCGCGGACCTCTTCAACGGCATCAGCGGTGCGCGGCCGGGACTGTGGGGGTCGGTCTGGCTGCCGCTCCTCTTCGCTGCGGCCGTGACGGTGGTGGGCGTGGTGCTCCGGTCCCGGCTGCTGGTCGCGTGTGCGGGGGTTGTCGTCCTCGGCTTCACCGTGCTGTGGATGGTGCGGCAGGGGCAGGCGACGGGGGGCCTGACGGTGGCGGCGGACGGGTCCGGGCTGCAGGTGGGGGTGGCGACCGCCGCGGTGGGTGGGGCACTGATGCTGGTGGGGGCCGCGGTGATGTCGGGGCGGCGGGGTCGGCACGGGCATCCGGGGCGCGTGGACCGGCCCCAGCCCTACCCGGCGCCGGGGTCGGACGATCCGGACACGTGGCCGCCGACGCAGGAGCCGGGGCCATCGGTGCAGACGAGTCCCCTGCCGGAGCCTGAGGCGGACCCGTACACGGGCCCCGAGGCCCAGGACCCGCGCCGCCCGCCGGGCCGGTCGGGCCCGTCCGGCGGTTGAGGACAAAGCGGCTGCCGGGCGAGCCCGGTGAACGCCTACGCCCGTGCCCGGTTCCCCGTGCCCGTCCCCTTCAGCGCGTCCAGCGCGTACACGCAGCGGTCCTTGCTGCACGCGTACACCACGCCCCCCTTCGCCACCGGCGACCCCGTGATCTCGCCGCCCGTAGCAAGCTTCCAGCGCAGCTGACCACCCGCCGCGTCCAGCGTGTACAGCACGTGGTCCGCGGAACCGAAGTGGACGCGGCCGTCCGCGACGACCGGCGCGCCGACGACCTCGCCGCCCGCGGCGAACCGCCATTTCGGGGTACCCGTCACCGCGTCCAGCGTGTACAGCGCGCTGCCGCTGCCGACGTGCACATTGCCCGCTGTGACCAGGACCGGTTCGATCGACTGGCGCGCCTCCGTCGCGATGCGCCACCGGTCCTTGCCGGTCGTCGCGTCGAGTGCGTACACCGTGCCGAGGTAGTCGGCCAGGTACACCCCGCCGCCGGTGACCGCGGGCCCCGGCGCGAACGCGGGCGGGGAGAGGAAGACCGCGGGCGACTCGAAGTGCCACCGCACCAGCCCCGACGCGATGTCCACCGCGAGGACCCGGGTGCCCGCGGCGACGTACACGTAGCCGTCCGCGGCGGCCGTCACCCGTACCGGCACTCCCCCGCAGGACGCCGCGTCACCGATCGGGTACGACCAGCGCTCGATGCCCGTACGGGCGTCCACCGCGCGCAGCCGGGCGTCCTGCCACAGGTACACCGTGCCGTCGTGGATCGCGGGCCCGGCCTCGGCCGTCTCGAAGTCGGTCTGTACGCCTCCGGTCTCCCACAGCTTCTCGCCGGTGGACGCTTCCCACGCCTGCACGCCGCCACCGCGCGTGCCGGTGACCAAAGTGCCCCGGTCGGCCTTGAGCGAGTACACCCAGGCGTCGGTCTGCAGCCGCCACCGTTCGGCGCCGGTCAGCGCGTCCAGGGCGTACAGCGACGGGCCGTCGGAGCCGTGGATGCGGCCGCCGTCGAGCGTCATCGACCAGGCGACGTCACGGGTCTTGAACTGGCGCCGCCCGTTGCCGACGTCCAGCGCGTGCACCTCGAACGACGTCACGTACAGCAGGTCCCCGGCGACGACCGGCGTGCCCCACACGTCGTTCGACATCCGGAACCGCCAGGGCCGCCAGCGGTCCGGCTCCGCGGGCGGCGCATCGGGGGCGTGCGTCGGAGCGGGCAGCGGGGCGGCGGCCTGGGCCGCGCCGTTCAGCCCGGCGGGCGGGCGCACCCACCCTGTCGCGGGACCCGCCTCCGCGCCGGCCATCGCGCGCACGTCCACGGCACGCGGCCCGGGTCCGATCGGCACCTTCGCCCCGGGCAGCCGCAGCGGACCGCCCCCGTCCGGCTCCACCGCCCGAACAGGTGCAGGGGCGGGGGACGGCCCTCTCAGGTCCGCCCCGCTGCGCCACGCCGACTCCCAGTCCGCGCCCCGCGGCGGCTGCTGGGGCGGCGGCGCCGGAGCCGGAGCGGGAGCCGGAGCGGCGGCGGGTGCCGCCGTGCGCCCGCCGCCTCGGCGCTGCTCGATCATCGCCGTGGCGGACGTCGGCAGCCAGGCCGACGCCGTACCGCTGTCGTCGCTGCCGGAGGCGAAGAGATGCGGGGCGAGCTGGGCCTGCAGATCGGCCGGGCTGGGCCGCAGCCCGGCGTCCATCTGCATGCAGGACTCGATCAGCGGCCGCAGGTCGTCGGGCAGCCCCTCCACGTCGGGGCCCTCCCGCAGCAGCATGAAAACCGTCTCGACCGGGTTCGCCCCGTGGAACGGCGCATGCCCGGTGGCGGCGAAGACGAGCGTCGAGCCGAGCGAGAACACATCGCTCGCGCCCGTGACACTGCGCGAGTCCCTGGCCTGCTCCGGCGACATGTACGCGGGGGTGCCGACCGCCACGTTGGTCATGGTCAGCCGGGTGTTGGAGACTCCGGACGCGATCCCGAAGTCGATCACCCGCGGACCGTCCTCGACCACCAGCACGTTCGACGGCTTGAGGTCGCGGTGGACCAGCCCCGCGCCATGGATGGACTGGAGCGCCTCGGCGATCCCGGCGGCCAGCCAGCGCACCGCCTGGGTCGGCATCGGGCCGCACTCATTCACTATTTCCTCGAGCGAGGGAGCGGGCACGTACGCGGTGGCGAGCCACGGCACGGCCGCGCGCGGATCGGCGTCCACCACGGCGGCCGTGTAGAAGCCGCTGATCGCGCGGGCGGCCTCCACCTCACGTGTGAAGCGGACCCGGAAGAGCTGATCCTCGGCGAGCTCCGTACGTACGGTCTTGATCGCCACCCGTCGGCCGGACGCCGAGCGGGCGAGATAGACCAGCCCCATGCCGCCGGCCCCGAGCCGTCCCAGCACCTCGAACGGGCCGATCCGCCTCGGGTCGTGCTGCGTCAGCTGCTCCACCACTTGCCTGCCACCTCCCCGTACGGACCTCAGGAACAGAAGTCCGCGAAAAACCCGCCCTGTGCAGCGTCTCACCACTGGGCACCACCCGGCGGTGCGCTCCCTGATTGTTCCTGGCCGATGCGATGGTTGCGAACCCGGGGGCGGATCGGGGTGTCACATGTCACTCTGCCCTCTATCGGGACACCGGGGGCTGAAGTACGGCGAACTCGGCACCCTGATCGTCGTGCAGGACCGCCATCCGCCCGTACGGGATGTCGAAGGGCGGCGCGGAGACCCGGCCGCCGAGCACGACCGCCGTCTCGGCGGTGGCGTCGCAGTCCGCGACGGCGAAATAGCTGAGGAAATAGCTGGGCATCTCGGCCGGGAACGCGTCGGTGATCACGCTGCGTCCGCCGATCGCTGTGTCGGGGCCGGGTTCGGTGCCCTCGGGGGACCACATGCGGAAGTCGACGCCGGACTCGGAGGCGCCCGCACCGCCGGAGCCGGACCCGGCAGAACCGGAATCGGCCGATCCGGAGTCCGAGGCGTCTCCGTCGCCGGTGCCCGGCTCGTCGTGATCGGTGCCCGGCTCGTCGTGATCGGTGCCCGGCTCACCGTGATCGGTGCCGGACTCGCCGAGGTCGGTCCCGAGGAAGCCGAAGACCTTCTCGTAGAAGGCGTCGACGCGGTCCTTCTGCCGGGTGTAGACCTCGGTCCAGCAGAAGGATCCGGGCTCCTTCTGCTTCTCGAACCCGCTGCGGTCACCGGCCTGCCAGAGCCCGAAGACCGCACCGCCCGGGTCGGCGGCCTGCGCGAGCACGCCCGCGCGCCCGACCCGGACGGGCTCGGTGATGACCTGGCCGCCCTCCTTCCGGATCAGGGCGACGGTCGCGGCGATGTCGTCGGTGGAGAAGTAGACGCCCCAGGCGGTCGGCATCCGGCCGTCCTGCTTGGCGGCGAGTGCGGCAACGAGCTTGCCGTCGCTGAGGGCGTCGGCGCATGCGCCCCCGGCGGCGTCACCGGCCCGGAAGGTCCACCCGAAGAGCCCACCGTAGAAACGCTTGCCCGCTTCGAGATCGGGGAGCTGTGCGTCCACCCAGCACGGCGCGGAGCGCGGGAATGCGGCCATGGGCCCGGATCCTTCCATAGCAGTGACGCTCGTCACACTCAAAGTAGCCGCGCACCGCATGTGCCGCGCAACGAATGACTCCTGTCGAACGAAGATTCGACATCGGAGTTCGTTAGCCATCGCGTCACGGAAAGTTATCCACCGAAGTTGTCCACAGGCTGTTGATAACACTATTCAGGCTGTGGGTCGCATCCGCCGAAATCCGGCCACTTCCCCACACCACCCCACCGCACCTGCGGAACTCCCCATTTGCAGTCGGCCGAATCGCGCTCCGATCACCCCTCGGTAAGCTGACGGCATGACAGGACAAGTGCGCACCGTCGACGGCCGCGTGGCCGGTCGACGCGGACAGGCGACGCGGCAGAAGCTGCTCGACTGCCTCAGCGAAATGCTCAGCTCCTCGCCCTACCGGGACGTCAAAGTCATCGACGTCGCCCGCAAGGCGGGGACTTCACCCGCAACCTTCTATCAGTACTTCCCCGACGTCGAGGGAGCCGTCCTCGAGATCGCCGAAGAAATGGCCAAGGAGGGCGCCGCGTTGACCGAATTGGTCGCCGGCCGTTCCTGGGTCGGCAAGGCGGGCTGGCAGGCCTCCGAAGAGCTCGTCGAGGGGTTCCTCGACTTCTGGCGACACCATGACGCGATCCTGCGCGTGGTCGACCTGGGGGCGGCCGAGGGCGACAAGCGGTTCTACAAGATCCGCATGAAGATCCTGAACTCGGTCACCAACTCCCTCACCGATTCGGTGAAGGAGCTCCAGGCCAAGGGCAAGGTCGACAAGGACGTCAGCCCGGCGGCGATGGCGGGCTCGCTCGTCGCGATGCTGGCGGCGGTCGCCTCGCACCAGAAAGGCTTCCAGACCTGGGGCGTCAAGCAGGCCGAACTCAAGCCGAACCTCGCGCTGTTGGTGCATCTGGGCATCACCGGCAAGAAACCGACGAAATAGCGCCGGGCGCAACCGTCTTTCCGGCTTCTTGCCTCGCTTCTTCCTGCGCTGGGCTCCGCACGGCAATCCCGGGCTGCCCACGTCCTGTCTCACCGCTGGCGGACCACCCGATGTGGTCCGCCATCGGCGTATCCGGGCAGCTTCCGCGTCACGGGGTGTCGCGCCGCTCCAGCCGGAAGAGCCGGATCTCCCGCTCCACCCGCGCCTGGTAGGTGGCGTACGGCGGCCAGAACGTCAGTGCCGCCTGCCACACCTCCGCCCGCTCCGCGCCCTCCAGCAGCCGGGCACGCACGGCGATGTCGTGCCCCTTCCAGTTGATGACGGCGTCGTCCGCATGGGCCAACAGATTGGCGGTCCAGGCAGGATGACCCGGACGGCCGAAGTTGCTGCCGATCAGAATCCAGCTGGTGCTGCCACCGCCCGTGGAGCCGTGCTCCGGCATGCAGGCCAGTGGAGTGGTGCGTGGCTGTCCGCTCCTCGCCCCGCGCACCGTCAGGATCACCCCCGGCAGCATCCGGGCGCTGAGCAGCACCTTGCCGCGGGTGAGCCGGTGGACGGCGCGGTCCATGGCGGGCACGACGTGCGGGGCGATCCTGGCGAAGGTGCGGGTCGAGGACATCTTCTGGATCAGCCGGACTCCGGCCGCCATCAGACCGTCACCTCCACGCGCGGTTCCCGGAAGCCGGGCGTGAACAGACCGGCCTGCTCGGCGGCGTGGTCGCGCAGCCGGTGGACCGGTCCGAAGAGCAGCTCGTCGGCGGCGGCCCGTTTGACGTAGAGATGGGCCTCGTGTTCCCAGGTGAAGCCGATGCCGCCGTGCAGCTGCACGGCCTCGGCGGTGGTGATCCGCAGCGCTTCCAGCGCCTGCGCGAGCGCGAGCCCTCCGGCCGTCGGGTCCCACGCCGCGTAGTGGGCCGCGGACCTGGCCGCCTGCACTCGTACATACAGGTCGGCGAGCCGGTGCTTCACCGCCTGGAAGGAGCCGATGGCGCGGCCGAACTGCTCGCGCGCCTTGACGTGTTCGACGGTCCGGTCGAGCGCGCTCGCGGCGGCTCCGACCGCCTCCGCCGCCAGTACGGCGGCGGTCGTGCGCCCGACGGCGGCGAGCGCTCCGGCCGGTCCCGACACGTCCACCGTGTCGTCCGCGCCGAGCAGTTCGGCGGTGGTCTCACGGAGTTCGACACGGGCCACCGGCCGGGTCTCGTCGAGCGAGGTCTGCCGGGTGCGGGCGAGCCCGGTCGCCGTGTCGGAGCGGACGAGGAAGAGGAGAGTCCGGCTGCGCGGGAAGCCACCCGCGTGGGCGGCGACCAGCAGAAGGCCCGCGCTGTGCCCGTCGAGGACCTGGGCGGCTTCCCCGTACAGCCGCCACCCGTCCGGGCCGGGCCTGGCCTGTACGCCGCCGGACCGGCCGCCGCCCGCCCAGGCGCCGCCACTGGTGTCGCCGATGAGGCCGAGGGCGGTGGCCGGTGAGCCGCCGGGGAGGGCGAGGGTCGCGGTCAGTTCGCCCGCGGCGATGCGGGGCAGCAGGGCGGTGCGCTGGGCGTCGGTGCCGACAGCGGCGATCAGCGGTGCGGCGAGCGCAGCGGTGGCGAGCAGCGGGGACGGCAGCAGGGCGCGGCCGGCCTCCTCGCAGGCGACGGCGAGTTCGGCGGGGCCGCAGCCGGCTCCTCCGTACTCCTCCGCGAGCGCGAGGCCCGGCAGTCCGAGGTCCTGGGCGAGCTGCCGCCACAGGGTCTCGTCGTATCCGTGCGCGGTCCGTACGGCGCTCCTGATCTCGTCGGGTCCGCAGCGTTCGGCCAGCAGTTCGCGCAGGGTGCGGCGGATCTCGTCCTGTTCCGCGGTGAAGGCGGCGTCCATCGTCGGGCTCCTTCCCCTCAGGGGCCGTCGACCCCTGATCTGACGGGCCGTCATGCTAGGGGTGATGGCGCCAGAAACCCAGACTCGCGCACGCCCCCGCCCCGGACCCGATCCCGCCCGCACACCGGTCCGCGGCGCCATATCTGATGTACCGTCAGATTCATGCCTTCCTCACCCTCCTCTCCCCCGCGCAAGGTCGCTGTCGTCGGCATATCCCTCGCGGACTGCGGACGCGTCGACGGCCCGACTCCGTACGCCCTCCACGCCCAGGCCGCCCGTCGGGCACTCGCCGACTCGGGCCTGGACCGCTCGGTCGTCGACGGTTTCGCTTCCGCCGGACTCGGCACGCTCGCCCCCGTCGAGGTCGCCGAGTATCTGGGGCTGAAGCCCACCTGGGTCGACTCCACGGCGGTCGGTGGTGCGACCTGGGAGGTGATGGCCGCCCACGCCGCCGACGCGATCGCGGCAGGCCGAGCGAACGCCGTACTCCTGGTGTACGGATCGACCGCCCGCGCGGACATCAGGGCGGGGCGCCGCACGTCGAACCTGTCGTTCGGTTCGCGCGGCCCGCTCCAGTTCGAGGTGGCGTACGGGCACTCACTGATCGCCAAGTACGCCATGGCCGCCCGCCGCCATATGCACGCGTACGGGACAACGCTGGAGCAGCTCGCCGAGGTGGCGGTCCAGGCGCGGGCTAACGCGGCGGCCAACCCGGACGCGATGTTCCGGGACCCGATCACGGTGGACGACGTGCTGTCGGGGCCGATGATCGCGGACCCGTTCACCAAGCTGCACTGCTGCATCCGCAGCGACGGCGGGTGCGCGGTGCTGCTGGCCGCGGAGGAGTACGTGCCGGACACGGCGAAGGCTCCGGTGTGGATCCTCGGCACGGGTGAGCACGTCTCCCACTCCACGATGTCGGAGTGGGACGACTTCACGGTCTCCCCGGCGGCCGTCTCGGGCCGCCTGGCGTTCGAGCGGGCCGGGGTACGACCGGCGGACATCGACCTGGCCGAGATATATGACGCGTTCACCTATATGACGCTGGTGACGCTGGAGGACCTCGGCTTCTGCGCGAAGGGCGAGGGCGGCGCCTTCGTCGAGAAGGGCCGCACGGGCCTGACCGGCGAACTCCCGGTCAACACCGACGGCGGCGGCCTCTCCGCCTGCCACCCCGGCATGCGCGGGCTGTTCCTGCTGGTGGAAGCGGTACGGCAGCTGCGCGGGGAGGCGGGAGACCGTCAGGTCCGGAAGACGGACGGACGGCTGCCGGAACTGGCGATGGCCTCGGGGACGGGCGGCTGGTTCTGCTCGTCGGGGACGGTGGTGCTGGGGCGGGCGTGAACGGGCCCGAGGGGGTGAGGCAACGGAGCACTCCGTTGCCTGATGTCCAATGGCCGCATGACGGATGCAACGACCTCTGCGCAGCACACCTTCCGGGACCTCCTCCACGCCCAGCGCGTCTGGGACGTGGACCTCCCCGCCTTCGACCCGGCCGCCGCGCCCCGCACCCCGCTCCCCCTCTTCCACACCTGGTTCGCCGAGGCGGTGGCCGCCGGGCAGACCGAGCCGCACACCATGACGCTGGCCACGGTCGACGCCGAGGGCCACCCCGACGTACGGACGCTGATGCTGCACGACGCGGACGACCGCGGCTGGCACTTCGCCACGCACGCCACCAGCGCAAAGGGCCGCCAGCTCGCCGCGCATCCGCATGCGGCGCTCGGTTTCTACTGGCCCGCACAGGGCCGGCAGGTACGGGTACGAGGCCCGGTCACCGCCTGCACCCCGGCCGAGAGCCGGGCCGATCTGCACGTCCGCTCGACCGGAGCGCTGGCCTCGGCACTGGTGGGGCGACAGAGCGAGGTGCTCGGCTCGTACGAGGAGCTGAACCGCGCCTCGGACGCCGCATGGGAGCGGGCGCAGGCGGAACCGGAGGCGGACGTGACGAGCTGGACGCGGTACGTGGTCGAGCCGCACGAGGTCGAGTTCTTCCAGGGCGATGTGCGGCGACGGCATGTCCGGCTCCGCTACCGCCGGGACGGCGGCAACTGGACCCGGGAACTGCTCTGGCCGTGAGCCGACAAACCGATTTCCACCGGAAAGGAGCACTATGGGAAGCAGGTGAGTTGCTGGAGGCATTCCATGACACGAGCCCGTTCCCGATACGCCCCCGACCACGGTCTGACCACGCGCATGGTCACCACCATGTTCCTGATCGGACTGTTGTACGTGGTCCTCGTGGGCGTGCTCCTCGCGGTACTGCGGGGCGCCTGGCCGATCATCCTGATCGTCGTGGGTGGTCTGTTCATCGCGCAGTTCTGGTTCAGCGACCGCATCACCGCCTTCAGCATGGGCGCCCGCGAGGTCACCCCCGAGGAAGCACCCGAGCTGCACGGCACCATCGACCGGATCTGCGCCCTGGCCGACATGCCGAAACCCCGGGTGGCCATCGCCCGGAGCGACGTACCGAACGCCTTCGCCACCGGCCGCGGCGAGAGGACCGCCCTCGTCTGCGCCACCACCGGACTCCTGCGCAGACTGGGACCCGAGGAGCTGGAGGGCGTCCTCGCGCACGAGATGTCGCACGTCGCCCACCGGGACGTCGCCGTCATGACGATCGCCTCGTTCCTCGGCGTCATGGCCGGCGTGGTCACCCGCGTCGCCCTCTGGGGCGGTTTCTCCCGCAGCAGCCGCAGCAGCGACCCCGTCGGCATCGCGATCCTGCTGGTCCCGCTGATCAGCGCCGTCGTGTACTGCCTGAGCTTCCTGCTCACCCGGCTGCTCTCGCGCTACCGCGAACTCTCCGCCGACCGCGCCGCCGCCCTCCTCACCGGCCGCCCCTCCGCGCTCGCCTCGGCGCTCACCAAGGTCACCGGGCAGATGGCCCGGATCCCGACGGAGGACCTGCGGAAGGCGGAGCCGTACAACGCCTTCTACTTCGTCCCGGCGTTCTCCTCGAAGGAGAGCCTCAGCCGGCTGCTCTCCTCCCACCCGACCCTCGAACAGCGCCTCGACCAGCTGGCGCGCATCTCCGCCGAACTCGCCCGCCCGTAAGGAGTCCGCAGTGGGTCTGCTCGACACGATCCTGGGACGCAGCAAACCGGTACGCCCCGACCTCGACCAGCTCTTCGCCGTACCGTCCGCCGCGCTCACCCTCCAGGCGGGCGCGGGCTTCATCCCCACCGGTCTGGGCTCGGTCTGCTTCGCGGGGGTGGAGGGCGGCACCTTCGCCCGTATCCAGCAGGACGTACAGGAACTGCTCGACGCGGACACGGACCGGGGCGGGATCCCGGTGGAGTTCAGCCGCGATTCGTACGGCTACACCTGGCTGCTCGCCCGCCACTCCCCCGACGACGTGGCCTCCCTGGTCAACGACCTGCACGCGGTCAACACCCTGCTCCAGGACGGTGGCTTCGGCCCGCAACTGCTCTGCTCGCTGATCGGCTTCCGGAATGCCGAAGGGCGCTCGCTGGCGCTGGTCTACCTCTACAAACGCGGCACGTTCTATCCGTTCGCCCCAATGCCGGGCAGCGTCGAGAGACGCGACAGCCCCCTGGAGCTGCAGGTCAGGGCGACACTGGGCGACGACCTGCGGGTCGAGCAGGATCTCTCCCGGTGGTTCCCGGTCTGGGGCGCGCCCGGCCTGTGACGATCAGGCGGTGCGCGCACCTGCCACGAAGGCGGACCAAGCGGCCGCGGTGACGGCGAAGGTGGGGCCGTCGATGACCTTGGAATCGCGGACGTGGACGGTGTGGGGGCAGGTGGCGACCTCTACACAGGCGCCGCCTTCGTAGGCGACTTCGATGCACTCGCCGCCTTCGTTGGTGCTGTAACTGGACTTGAACCAGTCCAGTTCTGTCGACTTCATAGCTGCGCCGCCTTCTCCTCGATGAGTTCCGCAGACTCCCAGGGTGTGAGCGCCTGCGCCCGCAGGATGCCGAAGAGGTCGAACAGGTCATTGACCCGGTCCGGCTTGGAGATCAACGTACCGCCGCCGTGCCCCTCTTCGAAGATCAAGTTGCGCCCCTTCTCCGTGCTCATCAGCTGCATCGGCCCGTGGAGTCCCGCATGCATGTGCCGACGGGTAGGCATCACCTGAAACGTCAAGTGACTCATCGTCCGCATGCACTCCAGCAGATGCTGGAGCTGATCCTTGAGTACCTCAGGGCCGCCGAGAATGCGTTCCAGGGCCGACTCCTCCATGACAAACCCGATACGTGGTGGAGGTGTGCGGGTCAACACCGCCTGCCGCTCCAGACGAGCTGCGACATGCCGGGCGACTTCCTCTTCCGTGTACGCCGGTACACGGGACGCGTACAGCGCACGTGCGTACGCCTCCGTCTGAAGCAGGCCGGGGATCACCATCATTTCGTACGCGCTGATGACCCGCGCCAACCGCTGGAGCCGAACCCAGTCCACATACTTCGGCGGGTACTTCTCCTCGTCCATCAGCTCCACGCACGCCTTCAACGCCCCGCACGCCTCGAAGACTTGGTCCGCAGCCCCCAGGAAGTCCAACGAGGGGATCCGCTCAGCCCGCTCGTACGCCCCCATCAGGGACTCCGAGACCAACAGCTTCTCCGAGGCGTCTCTCTGCGTGAGCCCCGCCCGCACCCGGTGGATCCGGATCAGATCCCCCACAAGCCTCCGCACCTGCGACGGGTCACCACTCGTGCCCACAGCCACCACCGTTCTCACCACATTGCCAAATGTGGACCGTGTCTCTCTGGTCACGCTACGCAGTCAGCGGGATCCTCGTATCCATGACGAGCAAGAAGCTCCCCGAATGGGTACCGCCCGCGGGGCTCCAACTTCACCTGACCGGGGTCCACTTCGACGCCATCCGGGTACGCGGCGTACGCGGCGAGGCCGTCCTGCACCATCTCGCCACGCTCACGGACGGTGACCCGGGTCCGGTGGTCCGGGAGGTCGCGGGCGGGCGGTGGACGTACTTCCTGATCCCGCCCGGGGTGAGCAAGAGGTACGACTGGCCGCCGGGGGCGACCTGTCTCGGACCGTCGGCGCGGGATCTGTACGTGGGGATCCCCGCGGCGCACGGCAACACGTATCCGCTGAGCTGGCGGTGCGGGGCCCCGGAGGAGGGGGAGTTCGTGGACGCGGAGCTGCTGCACGGGGTGGTGGTCGCGCAATTGGTACGGGAGGACTGGTGACCCGTTCCGTATCATCAGGTTCATGACTCCTGAGCGCCCGAATTCCGTCAGCCGGCTTCGCGCCTCCGACGCCGATCGTGAAGCGGTGGTGGAGCAGCTCCAGGAGGCGGCGGCCGAAGGCCGCATCGATCTCGACGAGCTGGATGTGCGCCTGGGTCAGGCGCTCGGAGCCAAGACCTTCGCCGAGCTGGAACCCCTCACTGCCGATCTGGCACCCGCACCGCAGAACGCGACGGAGCCGCTGGTCCTCGAGGGCGGCATACACGGCCTGGCACGGACCGGACGATGGAAGGTGCCCGCACGCATCGACGTGGACGGCGGCATGGGCGGCGCCAAGCTCGACTTCACGCAGACCGAGACCCGACTGCGCGAGATCGAGCTGGAGGTCAACGGCCAGATGGGCGGGGTTGTCGTGGTCGTACCCAGGGGGTGGGCGGCGGAGACCGACGACGTCCGTCCCGGCCTGGGCGGCTTCAAGGACCGGACCCGGGGCGAGAGACTCCCGGGCGCACCGCTGCTCCGCCTCACCGGTTCGGGCGGCATGGGCGGAGTGGTCGTCCGCCACCCCAACATCTGGGAGCGGTGGAAGCTGCGCCGCGGCAAGCGGCGCTGACTCCGCCGCGTCAGGCACCGGCTTTTGGTCGGAAGACCGGGACCGCCTCGCACCCCTCCTCCTGCCGGAAGGCGACGCGCAGCTCCATGCCGATCGCGAGGGCCGACTCCTCGCAGTCGACGATCTCCGTCATCATGCGCGGCCCCTCGGCGAGGTCGACGACGGCCGCCGTGTACGGGACGCGGGAACCGAACGGCGGCAGGTCGTTGCGGTGGACGACGGACCAGGTGTAGAGCGTGGCGCGGCCGCTCGCCCGCTCCCAGTCGACGTCCTCGCTCCAGCACGTGGGACAGAACTCGCGCGGGTAGTGGTGGGCGGCGCCGCAGGCACGGCACCGTCGCACCAACAAGTGGCCCTCGGCGGCGGCGTCCCAGTAGGGGCGGGTGAAGTCGTCCGGCTCGGGCAGGTCGAAGCGGGGGATGGCGGCGGTCATCCGAAGAGTCCGATCGCGTGGTCGAGGGACCAGACCTGCCAGGACATGGCGAAGAGGGCGACCAGCGAGATCAGCGCCATCATCGCGTTCTGCCCCTGCTCGGCCCAGTCGTGGATCATCAGCACCAGATAGAGGAGATTGAGGAGCAGCCCGCCGACGAGCGCGACCGGGGTCAGGAATCCGACGATCAGCCCGAGACCGAGGGCGAGTTCCGCGTACACGACCAGGTAGGCCATTGCCTTGGGGCGGGGCGCGACGACCTTCTCGAATCCGCTCCTGACCGCCGGCCACTTGTGCTTGCCCGCGACGTCCGCCGCCCAGGCGATGCCCGTACCGCGCTCGAACCAGCCCTTCTTGTCCTTGTGTCGCCAGCTCTCCAGCCACCACAGGCCGAGCCCTGTTCGAAGGACGGCGAGCCACTCGGCTCCGCCGAGCCAGATCGTCCGCATCGGGACCCCTTCCCGTTCCGCCGCGGGGTTGAGGAATTCAAGAAATCTGACGGTACGTCAGATGCGTTGATCCCGATAGCCCCGGAACGCCACCGTGAAGCCCCGGCCCCTCGACGACTCCACGTCACCCGTGACCAATTCGCAATGGAACCCGATCTTGACCGAGACCCATCAAGTAATCGGGCGATTACGCTCCGAGCCATGCCCGACAGCACCTCCACCGCCGACAGCGGACCCACGCCCGCGCCCACCGACATCACGGAACAGCGGCCCGTCTATGTCATCGGCGGCGGCCCGGGCGGTCTCGCCGCCGCGGCCGCCCTGGGCGCGCAGGGGGTGCGGGCCGTCGTACTGGAGAAGTCCGAGAACGTCGGCGCCTCGTGGCGCCGTCACTACGACCGGCTGCACCTCCACACCACCCGGCGCTGGTCCGCACTGCCGGGGCTCGCGATGCCGCGCCGGTTCGGACGCTGGGTGGCCCGTGACGACGTGGTGCGCTACCTGGAGAAGTACGTCGAACACCATGAGCTGGAAGTGGTGACGGGTGTCGAGGTGACCCGTGTCGACCGGGCGTCGGACGGCACCGGCTGGCAGCTGACCGCAAGCGGCGGACGGGTCCTGACCGGGCGGGCCGTCGTCGTGGCCACCGGCTACAACCACACCCCACGGATCCCCGACTGGGCGGGCCGTGACACGTTCACCGGCGAGCTGCTGCACGCCTCGGACTACCGCAATCCCGCCCCGTACGCGGGCAAGGACGTCCTCGTCGTCGGTATCGGCAACACGGGGGCGGAGATCGCTGTGGACCTGGTGGAGGGGGGCGCTTCCCGGGTACGGATCGCGGTACGCACCGTTCCGCACATCGTGCGCCGCTCCACGGCGGGCTGGCCCGCGCAGGCGACCGGCATCCTGGTCCGCAGACTGCCCGTGCGCCTGGTCGACCGGGCCGGCCGGCTGATGGCCGGGGCCGCCGTGCCCGACCTCTCCGAACAGGGCCTGCCGCGCCCGGACACGGGCCTCTACTCACGGGTCAAGGACGGCGCCATTCCGGTCCAGGACGTGGGGCTGATCGACGCGGTGCGGGGCGGCCGGGTGCTGCCCGTGCCAACCGTCGATTCGTTCGACAAGGACACCGTGGTCCTGGCGGACGGGACCCGGATCACGCCGGACGCCGTGATCGCGGCGACCGGCTACCGGCGGGCGCTCGAAGGGCTGGTCGGACACCTCGACGTACTGGACGCACGCGGCAGGCCGGTCGTGCACGGCGGCCGCACGCCGAAGCATGCGTCCGGTCTCCACTTCACCGGGTTCACCAACCCGATCAGCGGCATGTTCCGCGAAATGGCCCTGGACGCGGAGAAGATCGCCAAGCGGCTGGCGAAGCGGGCCTGCTGACCCCGGGGACCGCGACCCGGGACTTCGCGTCCCGGAGGCCCGCGTGCCCGGCGCTCCCCCGCCTCGTCGTCACGGACGCCGCCGAGGGCGTCCTCTCCGGCCCGGAAAAGAAATTCTGGGGGCCGGTCACATCCGCGCGACACGTTCCGTCATTGCTGTGAAGGACGAAAACGAGCGGGTGTCACCACAGGCCCCGAAGATCCGGAGGAGCAGCATCATGGAAGCAAGGATGAAGAACCCGGCCGCCCTCATCCCCGAGGCCCTGCCCGCCATCCAGGAACTCCTGAAGGCCACCCGGAACCGTGGCGTCCCGGACTCGACGCTGGAACTCGTCCACCTGCGGGGGAGCCAGATCAACGGATGCAGCTACTGCGTCGACTACGGGGTCCGCAGCGCCCGGAAGGCGGGCGTGGCCGACGAGAAGCTGTTCGCCGTGGCGGCCTGGCGCGAGGCGCCGTACTTCTCCGACGAGGAGCGCGCGGCGCTGGCGCTCGCCGAGGCGGCGACCCGTCTGAGCGACCGGGGCGACGCGGTGCCGGACGACATCTGGGACGCGGCGACCGACCACTTCGACGAGCAGGGGCTCGCCGCCCTGACTCTCATGATCGGCATCACCAACCTCTTCAACCGCATCAACGTCACCACCAGGCAGCCAGCGGGCGCGCCGACCTGGTAGGCGGCACACCGGGAAGGGCCTCCGCAGCCGCGGAGGCCCTTCCCGCTTTCTCCCGGCCCTACTTGGTGAAGTGGAAGGACTTCCAGGCGCCGTGCGTGGTCGAGTTCACGGTGTCGCCGGAGGAGCCGCGTACGAGATCGATCCGATCCTCGCCGTCCGGTAGCGCTCGGCGACCGACGTGGAGATCCTCACCCTGGCGCACGCGGTCGACTTCACGGACGTCGGCGCGTACCGGGCATCGGCCCGGCAGCCCCGTCCAGCCTTTGCCTGCACAGGCATTCCTGACGGGGCGTCAGTTCAGTAACCTGACAGAGTGTCAGCTCATGGCTGACCCGGCACAGGCACCCCGACGGACTTCTGGCAGGAGTGGGCGGAACGATGCTTGGATCGACGCACGGCACCCTCACCACACACTTCCGCGCCCGGGTGGTGGCCTGCGGAGAAGAGCCGCACGCCGCCGTCCACAGCATGGCGGTCGCCGCCGCGGAAGGCGATCTCGATGTCAGCGGCCGCCCGCTGCACGCCCCCGTGCCGGACCTGGACCGGTTCTTCCGGCCCGAGTCCGTGGCCGTCATCGGGGCGTCCGACACCGAGGGCAGGCCCAACACCGGCATCACCCGGCAGCTCGTCGCCTGGGCCGAGCGGGTCGGGGCGCGGCTGCATCCGGTCCACCCCACACGGGAGTCCGTCTTCGGCCGGACCTGTTCCCGTTCCGTCGCGGATCTGCCGGAGCAGGTCGATCTGGCGGTACTGCTGGTCGGCGACCCGCTTCCGGTGATCGAGGAACTCGGGCAGGCCAAGGTGAAGTTCGCGGTCGCCTTCGCCTCCGGGTTCGCCGAGACCGGCGAGGAGGGCGCCGCCGCCCAGGCGCGGCTGGCGGCCGCTGTGGAGCGGTCGGGGCTGCGGCTGCTCGGGCCGAACACCAACCTCAACGCCTTCGAGGCGTTCCGGGACGACCTCGACGGGCCGGCGATCGCCCTGATCACCCAGTCCGGTCACCAGGGCCGTCCCGTCTACACCCTCCAGGAGCTGGGCGTACGGCTGTCGCACTGGGCGCCCACGGGCAACGAGGCGGATCTGGAGACCGCCGACTTCATCTCGTACTTCGCCGAGCGCCCCGAGGTCGGGGCCATCGCCGCCTATGTCGAGGGGCTCAAGGACGGCCGCTCCTTTCTGCTCGCCGCCGACCGGGCGGCGCGGGCCGGGGTGCCGGTCGTGGCGGTCAAGGTGGGGCGTACGGAGACGGGGGCCAGGATGGCCGCGTCACACACCGGCAAGCTGACCGGCGCCGACCAGGTGGTGGATGCGGCGATGCGGCAGTTCGGCGTGATCCGGGTGGACGGACTCGACGAGCTCCAGGACACCGCGGCCCTGCTGGCCCGGGCGCGGAAGCCGCAGGCCGACGGGGTCGTCGTGTATTCGATCTCGGGCGGCACGGGCGCGCACTTCTCGGACCTGGCGACCGGGGCGGGGCTGAAGCTCCCCACCCTGTCCGAGGAGAAGCAGCGCGAACTGCACGCATGGATTCCCGGCTATCTGAACGTGGCGAACCCCGTCGACAACGGCGGGCACCCGGTCGGCGACTGGCGCGGCCGGAAGATCATCGACGCGATCCTCGCCGACCCGGACGTGGGGGTGCTGATCTGTCCGATCACCGGCCCGTTCCCCCCGATGAGCGACCGGCTCGCGCAGGACCTGGTGGACGCGGCGGAGACCACGGACAAGCTGGTGTGTGTGGTGTGGGGCTCGCCGGTCGGCACGGAGGACGCGTACCGCACGACGCTGCTCGGCTCGTCGCGCGTCGCCACCTTCCGCACCTTCGGCAACTGCATCACCGCCGTGAAGGCCTATCTGGACCACCACCGGTTCGCCGGCTCGTACCGCTCGCCCTTCGACGAGGCGCCGCGCACGCCGTCGCCCTCGTTCCGCAAGGCGCAGGCCCTGATGCGCCCGGGCCACCAGCTGAGCGAGCACGCGGCGAAGCAGCTGCTGCGGGCGTACGGCATCCGTGTCCCGCGCGAGCAGCTGGTCACCAGCGCGGCCGCGTCCGTCCGCGCCGCGGGTCTGGTCGGCTACCCGGTCGTGATGAAGGCGTCGGGCGCACGGCTCGCCCACAAGACGGAGCTCGGCCTGGTCAAGGTCGGGCTCACCTCCGCGAGCCAGGTCCGCGACGCGTACCGCGAACTGACCGACATCGCCCGCTACGAAGGTGTCGAGCTGGACGGCGTCCTGGTCTGCCAGATGATCGAGCGGGGCGTCGAAATGATGGTCGGCGTCACGCACGACGCCCTGTTCGGACCGACGGTCACGGTCGGACTCGGCGGCGTGCTCGTGGAGGTGCTGCACGATGCGGCGGTGCGGGTACCACCGTTCGGCGAGGACCAGGCGCGGGCGATGCTCGGCGAACTGCGCGGCCGGGCCCTGCTGGAAGGCGTACGCGGCGGACCGCCGGTGGACGTCGACGCGCTCGTCGAGGTGGTGCTCCGTGTCCAGCGGATGGCGCTGGAACTGGGCGACGACCTCTCCGAGCTGGACATCAACCCGCTGATGGTGCTGGGGCGCGGGCAGGGCGCGGTGGCGCTCGACGCACTCGCCGTCTGCCGCTGACCGCACCCGCCACCGAGTAGGAGGAGCTGCCTCATGCCGTCCCCCGAAGACACCACCGAGCACACCGGCTCGGTCGAACCGGTTGATCCATGGGTACTCCACGCCACTGACAACGGCGTCTCATGGATCACGCTGAACCGCCCCGAGGCGATGAACGCCGTCACCTGGGACCAGCGGGAACGCATCATCGCTCTCCTCGCCGACGCGTCCGCGGACCCGTCGGTCCGGGCCGTCGTTCTCACCGCCACCGGCCGCGGCTTCTGCGCGGGCGCCGACCTGCGTGGCGCCCCGTCGACGGGCGACCGGATCCCCGGCGACGTGGCCCGCACCATCCGGCTCGGCGCGCAGCGCCTGATCGCCGCGGTCCTGGATTGCGAGAAGCCGGTGATCGCGGCTGTCAACGGCACCGCGGCCGGCATCGGCGCGCACCTCGCGTTCGCCTGCGACCTGGTCCTGGCCGCCGACTCGGCGACGTTCATCGAGGTCTTCGCACGCCGCGGTCTCGTCCCGGACGGCGGCGGGGCCTACCTGCTGCCCCGCCTGATCGGCCCGCAGCGCGCCAAGGAGCTGATGTTCTTCGGAGACGCGCTCCCCGCAGCGGAGGCGGAACGCCTGGGCCTCGTCAACCGGGTGGTCGCGGCAGAGGAGTTGGCGGCGACGGCCCGGGAGTGGTCCCAGCGCCTGGCGGACGGCCCGACCCGCGCCCTCGCCCTCACCAAACAGCTGGTCAACGCGTCCCTGGACGCCGGCCGCGCAACGGCGTTCGCCGCCGAGGCGATGGCCCAGGAGATCAACATGACGACGCAGGACGCCAGCGAGGGCGTGGCGAGCTTCGTGGAACGCCGTAAGCCGAAGTACCGGGGTATGTGACCGTCCAGGCACAGCCCTTCTCATCTGACGAACAGTCAATTTCAATGGGAGACATGATGGGACACGCAGGCATGGCCGCCACCGCCGTCCGGTACCTCAGGTCCGTCGGCGCCGCCACGAGCGCCGGCCCGGCGCCGGTCGATCCGCTGCCGCGCCCCGATCTGCGGGCCGTCGCCGACGACGAGCGGCTGCCGGTCGATCCGGGCGAATTCCGCCGCGTGCTGGGCCACTTCGCCAGCGGCGTCACCGTCATCACCGCCCACGATCCGGCCGACGCGGACGGCCCTGCGGGGTTCGCCTGCCAGTCGTTCGCCTCGCTCTCCCTCGACCCGCCGCTGGTCACCTTCATGGTCGCCCGTACGTCGACGACCTGGCCCCGCATCGCCCGCGCCGGGGCCTTCTGCGTCAACATCCTGGGCGCGGACCAGGGTGCGCTGTGCCGGAGCTTCGCGGTCAGCGGTGCCGACAAGTTCGCGGGAGTGCCGTACGAGGCGGCTCCCGCGACAGGGTCACCGCTGCTGGACTCCGTACCGGCCTGGATCGACTGCCGCATCCAGGCCGTCCACCCGGGCGGCGACCATCTGATCGTGGTCGGTCGGGTGGAGGCACTGGGGGCCTCGGACGGGGACGGTCCACTGCTGTTCCACCGGGGGGCGTTCGGGCGCTTCAGCGGGTGAGCATGTACCAGTGCGGTGCGTCGATGTCGCCGTACTCCTGGTGCCCCTCCCGGCAGGCTTTGCCCCGTCGCACACGCCGGCCCCGCCCGGTGAACCGCACACTCGCCCAGCGAGCGGCGGTTACCGGCACCACTTTTTCGCGCCCGGGTCGGCGACCGCCTCAGCCCGTGCCGGTCGGCACCACCGGTTCCGGGGTTTCCGCCTTCCGCCGGATCACCAGCGCCATCAGCGCCGCCGTCGCGCACAGCGCCCCCGACGCGTACCAGACCATGTCGTACGAGCCGAACACATCACGCGCCACACCGCCGAGGAACGCCACCAGTGCCGCGCCCACCTGGTGGGAGGCGAGGACCCAGCCGAAGACGATCGCGCTGTCCTCGCCGTACTGCTCACGGCAGAGCGCCAGCGTCGGCGGGACCGTGGCCACCCAGTCCAGGCCGTAGAACACGATGAAGAAGACCATCGGCGGGTGCACCGTCGGCGCCATCAGCATCGGCAGGAAGAGCAGCGAGATGCCGCGCAACGCGTAGTAGACGGCGAGGAGTCGGCGCGCGTCGAAGCGGTCGGTGAGCCAGCCGGAGAAGACCGTGCCGATGATGTCGAAGACCCCGATGACGGCGAGCAGCGAGGCGGCTGCCGTGATGGGCATGCCGTGGTCGTGGGCCGACGGCACGAAGTGCGTACGGATCAGACCGTTGGTCGAGGCGCCGCAGATCGCGAACGTGCCCGCGAGCAGCCAGAACGGTCCGGTGCGGGCGGCGTCGACCAGGACACGTACGGTACGGGCCGCCGCACCCCGGGCGGGCGCCGGCTTCTCGACGTACCCGCCGCCGTAGGGGGCCAGGCCCACATCGGCCGGGTGGTCACGCATCAGGAGCCAGACGAACGGGACGACGACGAGCGCGGCCAGCGCGACGGTGACCGAGGCCGGGCGCCAGCCGTGCTCCTCGACGATCCATGCGCACAGCGGCAGGAAGATCAGCTGGCCGGAGGCGCCGGCCGCGGTGAGGATGCCGGTGACCAGGCCGCGTCTGGCGACGAACCAGCGGTTGGTGACCGTGGCCGAGAAGGCCAACGCCATCGAGCCGGTGCCGAGGCCGACGAGCAGCCCCCAATAGATCATCAGCTGCCAGGAGGCCGTCATCCAGACACTGGCGAACGCCCCCGCCGCGACCGTGGTCAGGGCCACGACGACGACCCGGCGGATACCGAACCGGTCCATCAGCGCGGCGGCGAACGGCGCGGTCAGCCCGTACAGCGCCATGTCGATCGAGACGGCCAGCCCGATCTCCCCGCGCGACCAGCCGAACTCCGTGTGCAGCGGGTCGATGAGGAGGCCGGGCAGGGAGTTGAACGCGGCGCCGCCGATGATCGTCACGAACGTGACGACGGCGACGATCCAGGCGCGGTGGATGCGCAGGCGGGAGGGCCCGCGGGACGGTGTGCGGTCGGCCGGGCGGTCCTCGTTCCGGGCGGCCGCGCTCTCGGTTGTCTGGGTCACGTCACCGAGCATCCGGCCTCGGGGCGCGCTCTCACGAGTGGCCGGAGGGACATGGTTCGCAGGAATCGGGCCATGGGCGGAAGCGTACGATCACCCGTCGGCCGGGGCGTACGCGCATCCGGCCGGATGAGACGGACGAACCGATCGAACCGGGGGATCTCATGCAATGGGTCGCGCGCCAGCAGTTCCATCACCGTTCCGCACTGATGCAGGCGTGGGGCGCCGGGCTGCTTCTCGTGGCCGTCGGGCTGTGGATCTGGCTGGCGTTCCTGCTGGTGGATCAGGCGGACGCGTACTGCTACCGCGTCACGATGCAGTGCACGGTGGTGTCGGAGCTGCCCAAGCAGCTCACCGTCCTGGCGATCGCCGGGCCGCTGTCCGTCCTCGGTTCCGCATTGCTCGTCGGTGGCAGTGTGCGCAGGCAGACCAGTGCGCATGTCTTCCAGGTCATCGAGATGCAGAAGTCCGAGGAGCGGGAGCGGCAGAAGCGCTGACGGTCGGGACGCGGACGCCCGGCTCACCCGATCCGCTCCAGGCGGCGGATCGGGCGGGCCGCCAGCAGCACACCCACCACCAGTGCGTTGATCACCGCTCCGGCCAGCAGCACCTCGGGGGCGCCCACCGCGTCCGCGACCGGTCCCGCCAGTGCCCGGCCCGCGGCCAGCATCAGCAGGGAGCCCGCCACGTCGTACGCGTGCAGCCGGTTCAGGGCCTCCGGCGGGACGTGTGTCTGGACCGTCGTCGACCACATCACCAGCCAGAACGCGAACACCCCGCCCGCCACGAACTGCCCGACCCCCAAAGCGGACACCGGAAGCCCGAGCCCCAGCACCACCAGGTTCACGCACACCCCGGTCAGCGCGATCGCACCCGCCGCGAGCGGACGGCGCGGTCTCAGCCGCAGGGCCAGCAGTCCGCCGACCACGCTGCCCGCGCCATTCACCGCCATCATCACGCCGTACGTCCCCGAGCCGTGCGCCTCGGTGACCTCGACCGCGGTCAGCGGGAGCATCGGGCCGATCACGGTGAATCCGTACACGGTCCAGATCGCGATCACCCCCCACAGCCAGCTGCGGGCCTTGAACTCCCGCCACCCGTCGACCAGTTCGGCGACGAACGTGCCGCGCTGCGTCGCGTCGGACGGCATCGGGGCGAGCCGCAGCAGGAAGAGGCAGACGCCGGAGACCGCGAACGTCGCCGCGTTCGCCGCATACACCGCTCCGGCGCTCGCCAGTCCGACCAGCAGTCCCGCGAAGGCCGGGCCCGCCATCGTCATCAGCGCCTCGGAGACCCGGAGCACCGCGTTGCCGCGCTGCACGTCCAGCGACACCCGGGGCACGGTCGATGCGACGCCGGGCTGGAAGAGCGCGGCACCGACGCCGGCCACCGCGCTCAGCGCGTACACCACCCACAGCGGCGGGTTGCCGGTCGCGAAGGAGACGGCGAGCACCGACGCCCCGACCAGCCGCAGCGCATCAGCGATGATCATCATTCGACGCGGGGTGAAACGATCCGCCAGCACGCCGCCGAAGAGCACGAAGAGCGCCAGCGGGCCCATCCAGGCGGCCAGCGCGAAGCCGACGGATGCGTGTGGGCGACCGGCTCCCAGCAGACCCGCGGTGAGCGCCACCGGGATCATGCCGTCGCCGAAGAGTGCGGCGGTCCGGGCGATGAAGAAGAGCCGGAAGTTACGGTTCCAGAGCTCGCTTCCCGGTCGTTCGCCGTCCCGGCGCGCATCCAGGGGCGGCAGTGCGGCCGACGAATCCAAGGGGGACAACTGCGAGGGTGCGTTCGCGCGGGCCGTGCCGGGAATGCACTCGTGGTCTGCTGACTTTTCCTTCACGTCGGTGACATGTATCAGTTTATGGTCTATACCACTAGAGGTGAAGGGAGCCCTGTTGTGAAGCACAGAGTCGTCGTCCTCGCCCTCGACGGGCTGCTCCCGTTCGAACTCGGCATCCCCCAAAGGATCTTCGGCCTGGCATTCAGTTCCGAGCCCCACGACAAGGGCCGGAAACTCTACGAAGTCGTCACCTGTTCCGTCCGCCCACCGGGACCGGTCTCCACCGACGCGGACTTCACGATCACGGTCGAGCACGGACCCGAAGCACTGGCCACCGCCGACACGGTCGTCATCCCCGCCTCGTACGAACTCGGCCCCGTCTACGAAGAGGGCAGGCTGTCGGGCGAGCTCGCCGCGGCGTTCGCGTACATCAGGCCGGGCACCCGGCTCGTGTCGATCTGCACCGGCAGTTACGTCCTCGCCGCCGCCGGGTTCCTCGACGGGCGCCCCGCCACCACGCACTGGTCCTCCGCCGACCACTTCCAGCGGCTGTTCCCGCAGGTCCAGGTCGACCCGGACGTCCTGTTCATCGACGACGGGGACGTCCTCACATCCGCCGGGGTCGCCGCCGGTATCGACCTGTGTCTGCACATCGTGCGCCGCGACCACGGCACGGCCGTCGCCAACGACGTCGCCCGCCGCGCGGTCGTGCCACCGCATCGCGACGGCGGGCAGGCGCAGTACATCCGGCGCCCCGTCCCCGAGGCACAGTCCGCGACCACGACAGGTGCGCGGGCCTGGGCGCTCGGCCGGCTGGACCGGCCGATCCTGCTGCGCGACATGGCGCAGCAGGAGTCGATGAGCGTACGGACGTTCACACGCCGGTTCCGTGAGGAGGTCGGGATCAGCCCCGGGCAGTGGCTGACCCAGCAGCGGGTGGAGCGGGCGCGGGGGCTGCTGGAGTCCACGGACCTGTCGATCGACCAGGTGGCGCGCGCGGCGGGGTTCGGCACGGCGACATCACTGCGGCAGCACATCCAGGCGGCGCTGGGGGTGTCGCCGACGGTGTACCGGCGGACGTTCCGGGCGACGGTCGGGGGCCGGTGAACCTTTCCGACACACGCCCTAGAAGATCAGCACCCCGCGCGCCACCCTTCCGTGGTGCGCGTCGTCCGCCGCCCTCGCGAAGTCCTCCACCGGGTACGTCTCCGTGACCAGTTCGTCGAGCATGAGGCGGCCGGTCCGGTACAGCTCCGCGTAGAGCGCGATGTCGCGCTGCGGGCGCGAGGAACCGTACCGGCAGCCGAGGATCGACTTGTCCAGGTACATCGACGAGACCAGGAACGACGCCTCCGCCGTCGCCGCCGGGACGCCCAGCAGGATCGCCTGGCCGCGCCGGTCCAGCAGGTCGATCGCCTGGCGGATCAGTTCCGTACGGCCCACGCACTCGAAGGCGTGGTCGGCGCCGGTGGGCAGGATCTCGCGTACGCCCTCCGTCGACGTCAGGAAGTGTGTCGCGCCGAACTGCCGCGCCACCGCCTCCTTCGCCGGGTTGGTGTCCACAGCGACGATCGTCAGCGCGCCCGCGATCCGGGCGCCCTGGATCACATTGAGCCCGATGCCACCGGTGCCGATCACGACGACCGTGTCGCCGCGGTCGACCTTCGCCCGGTTGAGTACGGCTCCGACGCCCGTCAGCACGCCGCAGCCCATCAGGGCCGCGGAGGCCGGCGGGATGTCCGCCGGTATCCTCACCGCCTGCACGGCCTTGACCAGAGTCCGTTCGGCGAACGCGGAGTTGGACGCGAACTGGTACAGCGGCGTGCCGCCCCGGGAGAACGGCTGCCCCGGCATCCCGATCGCCTTGCGGCACATCGTCGGCCGGCCCCGGTCGCACTGGGCGCACGCGCCACAGCTGGCCAGGGTGGAGAGCGCGACGTGGTCGCCGGGCACGACATGGACGACACCCGCGCCGACCGCCTCCACCACCCCTGCGCCCTCGTGTCCGAGGACCACCGGAAGCGGGAACGGAATGGTTCCGTCGACGACCGACAGATCGCTGTGGCACAGGCCCGCGGCGGCCACCGCGACCAGCACCTCGCCCGGGCCCGGGTCGCGTATCTCCAGGTCGTCGACGACCTCGGTCTGCTTGCCGTCGAAGACGACGCCTCTCATCTCGGCTCCCTCGGTAGGCCGAGCACCCGCTCGGCGATGATGTTCCGCTGGATCTCGTCCGAGCCGCCGTAGATGGTGTCGGACCGGGTGAACAGGAACAGGCGCTGCGCTTCGTCGAGTTCGTACGGGGTGGTGGGCGACCAGTCGTCCGGACCCACGGCTCCGGCGGCGCCCCTGATCTCCACGGCGAGTTCACCGAGACGTCGGTGCCGGCCGCCCTCGGTGGCGCAGGGCCGTGTGAGGTGCGCCTGCAGCCAGGACCGGACCTCCTGGCGGACGGCGTCGTCCGTTGTCTCGAACGCGAAGTCCACGCCCACTCCTCGGGGTCGGGCGGAAATTCAGCCGCTCCCCCGATTGAGGAGCGGGGTCCGGGGCGGAGCCCCGGTGGGAGGTCACGCGTTGGGCCTCGCCTTCGCCGCCGCGGCGGCCGCCATCGCCTCCAGCTGCGCCAGCATCGGCATCGGGTCCACCCCCACCGTCCCCGGCAGGAAGTCGGCGATTCTCTCCGGGGTCCACGCCCCCTCCGCGTACCCGGCCCGCAACTCCCTCGGCTGGGCCCAGACAGCGATCTTGGGGCCCGCGATCGTGTACACCTGGCCGGTGATCCTCTCCTCGCGGGCCCGCTCACTGAGCAGGTAGACGACGAGTGCGGCAACGTCCTCCGGCTCTCCGATCTCCTTGAGTTCCATCGGGACGTTCGCGGACATCCGGGTCCGGGCCACCGGGGCGACCGCGTTCGCCGTGACGCCGTACTTGTGCAGGCCGAGCGCCGCGCTGCGGACCAGGGAGATGATGCCGCCCTTCGCGGCGCTGTAGTTCGCCTGGGCGACGCTGCCCTGGTGGTTGCCGCTGGTGAAGCCGATCAGTGTGCCGCCCCCCTCCTGCTTCCGCATCACCGCCGAGGCCGCGCGGAAGACGGTGAAGGTGCCCTTGAGGTGGGTGGCGACAACCGGGTCCCACTCCTCCTCGGACATGTTGAACAGCATCCGTTCGCGGAGGATCCCGGCCACGCACACGACCCCGTCGATCCGCCCGAACCGCGCCAGCGCCGTGTCCACGACGCGCCGGCCGCCCTCCATCGTGGAGATGTCGTCGGCGACCGCGACCGCCTCGCCACCCGCCGTCTCGATCTCCTTGACGACGGTCTCGGCTATCGCACTGGTCGGCTCGCCGCCCCCGACGGAGACGCCGTAGTCGTTGACGACGACCCTGGCCCCCTCCGCCGCCGCGGCCATCGCGACGGCCCGTCCGATGCCACGGCCGGCACCGGTCACGGCCACCACCTTGCCTGCCAAGAAGTTCCCCATGCCCGGCCCCTTCCCGCGGTTTCTGACGGACCGTTAGATTTTATGGGCAGTCGGCTCCGTCAGCACAAGACCCGGCGCCCCACCGATTCGAGGAGGCCCTCATGTCCCTGCCCGCCGAGTTCCACGAGATCGCGAAGCGCGTGAACAACTGGGGGCGCTGGGGCGCGGACGACGAGATCGGGACGCTCAACCTGATCACCGACGCGGTGGTGCGGGACGCGGCGGCCACCGTCCGCACGGGGCAGCGGATCCCTCTCGCGCTCCCGCTCCAGCAGGACGGTGTGCAGAGCGGACTGATTCCGGGACGGGTCAACCCCCTGCACGCCATGGTCCAGATCAACCAGGAGCTCTTCGGCCCGGGTACGGTCGCGACCAGCGACGACGTCGTGACACTCGGCCTGCAGGCGGCCACCCACTGGGACGCGCTCACGCACGCCTCGCACTCGGGGAAGATCTACAACGGCCGTCCCGCCACCACGGTCACCGCGCACGCCGGCGCCCAGTTCAGCGGGATGGACAAGCCCTTGCACCTCGTCTCGCGCGGCGTCCTGCTGGATGTGGCACGCGCCCACGGTGTCGACCGGCTGCCCGGCGACCACGCCGTCACCCCGGAAGACCTCGACGCGGCGGAGGAGTTCGCCGGGATCCGGGTCCGGGCCGGGGACATCGTGCTCGTACGCACCGGGCAGGTCCAGGTGTATCTGGCCGGCGACAAGCACGCGTACGCCTATCCGTCACCCGGCCTGTCGATCCGGACGCCCGAGTGGTTCCATGCCCGCGATGTCGCCGCGGTCGCCAACGACACGCTGACCTTCGAGATCTTCCCCGCGGAGATCGAGGACCTGTGGCTGGGAGTGCACGCGCTCGACCTGGTCGAGATGGGCATGCTGCAGGGCCAGAACTGGAACCTGGAGACGTTGTCCACAGCCTGTGCGGAGGAGAAGCGCTACGGCTTCCTGCTCTCCGCGATGCCGGAACCGTTCGTCGGCGCCACCGGCACGCCGGTCGCCCCGGTCGTCCTTCTCTGACCGGCCACCGCCAGGAACGTTCCAGGACGTTCCGGCTGCTAAGGGCTGTCCCGTAATCCCTGGTGGATCAGCGCGCGGCGTCAGATGCGGTGCATCGCAAGGCGGAGGGACGTCCTCATACTGGGTGTATTCGGGCGTTCCGACAACACAGCGAGGTGCCGTAGCTGTCGTCGTGCGCCCGCCAGGGATTGCGGGACAGCCCTTAGGCGCGATGCGTGACGGCGCGCGACGGTTCGTACGGTCCCGTGCTCTGGGAGCCGATGCCCGGACCGTGCGTGCCCGCCTGCATCTGCACGATCGGCGCGCCCCGGTCCACCTCGCACCAGATCCGCTTTCCGGCGCCCTCCGGCTGCCAGCCCCAGCGGTCGGCGAGGCCGTCGACCAGCTCCAGGCCGCGACCGCCGGTGTCCTCACCCTGCGCGTGTCGCTGCTGCGGCGGGCGGCAGCTGGTGTCGGCCACCTCGACCCGTACGGTCCCGGCCGTCCCGGCCGCTCCCGTCGCGCCGAACAGCATGCGCAGCACGGCCGGACAGCCGGTGTGGACGACCGCGTTGGTGACCAGCTCCGAGATCAGCAGGATGAGCGTCTCGGCCAGCGGCTCGTCGTCCCTTATCCCGGACCCGAGCAGTCTCGACCGCGCCCACCTACGGGCCCGCCCGACCTCCGCGGGATCCGGACCGACCTCCAGCTGAACCTGAAGCACCTGCACCGCTCACACCATCCGAACCGGCGGACACATCGCCTCGCGCCTCCTCAGGGTCACGGAACGTGATTCCCTTACGAGGCAGCATGGTTGACATACAGTCACCGCAACAAGCGCTTCGGGCATATTCCAGCGCGAAGGAGTACGCGTGGTGCATACTGTGCGACGCGCGTCGCGGGGAGTCGAACAGCAGTGCACCGAAGCCGTGGGGAACGCTCCCCGGGCAGGCCCTGCGCTTCTGCGTGGAACGCGAGCAGGGCACCGCGTCCGGACCGGAGTCGCCTTACGGGCAACACCCGGATCGCCCGGTTCCAGAACCACTCGCATCCCACGGAGCGTACCCGAGCAGACGGCAACTGCGGCCCGTGACGAATCACGCAAAGGACACAAGCCGGTATCGGCGCTTACCGACTGCACTGAGTAACTCCGCAGCGTGAGCCTCAGGGGTCTCCCGCGTCACATGCGTGCACTCTGCACAGATCTGCCGCAAGGGCCTCCTCGGCCTCTGCCGCCCTCAGCCACTCCCCGGCCCGCAGCCACGCCCGCTTGAGATGCAGATGAACGTCCGCCTCCCAGGTGAAGCCCATGCCGCCGTGCACCTGGAGGCAGTCCCGTGCGTTGCGGACGGCCGCCTCGTCGGCGAGCAGCTTGGCGCCCGCGATCTCGGCCGGGTCCGCGGTCACCGCTGCCGCGTACACCGCCGTGCGGGCCACCTCGGCGCGCACCAGCATCTGGGCACACAGGTGCTTGACCGCCTGGAAGGCGCCGATCGGCGATCCGAACTGCTCGCGCTCACGGGCGTGTTGCACGGCCATCTCGGTGGTCCGGGCGGCGCTGCCGAGCTGCTCGGCAGCGGCCAGCAGTGCGCCTTCGAGCCGCAGCGGCGTCGCACCGGGCAGCGGGGCCCCGTCCTCGACACCCGCCGCCACACGGTGCAGGGGCGTGAGCGGGTCGAGTGACCGTACGGGACGCGCCGCCCGTACGAGCTCCCGCAAGGCGTCCCCCTCCAGGACCCGCGCCACCCCTCCCGGCCGGACAGGGCCCAGGACGATCAGCGCGTCCGCCGCTTCCAAATGGGCCACCGGCCGCCCCTCGTCCAGCACCGCGACCACCGCCCCGCCGTCCGCCGCCCCCTTCACCGCCCCCAGCGCGCCCGCGGCGAGATGCGTGGCCGTCAGCGGTCCGGGCAGCAACACCCGCCCCGCCTCCTCGAACAGGAGCACGGACTCGGGCAGCCCGAGCCCCACACCGCCGTCCGCCTCGGGCAGCCGCAGCGCGAAGAACCCGGCCGCGCCCAGCTCCCCCCACATTCCCCGGTCGACGGCCACGCCCGCGTCGAGCGCGGCCCGCATCCGGTCCCTGCCGAAGCGGCCGGTCAGCAGCTCCCGTATCCCTGCCCGCAGGGCCCGCTGGTCGTCCGAAAGCTGGAAGTCCACAGTCCGCTCAGCGCCCCTTCGGCAGGCCGAGGATCCGCTCGGCGACGATGTTCTGCTGGATCTGCGAGGTGCCCGCGGCGATCGTGTACGAGAGCGAGGTCAGCCGGTCCAGGACCCACTCCCGGTCCAGATCGGCCCCGTCGGCGCCGAGCACCTCCGCGGCCGCGTCGTACAGCTCCTGGCGGGCCTGCGAGTACCGCAGCTTGAAGACCGAGCCGCCGGTGCCGGGGACGCCGCCGCTGCGCTGGGCCTCGCCGACGTTCCACTGGGTGAGCCGCCACAGCGCCCGGAATTCCGCGTTCAGCCTGCCGAGCGTCCTGCGCAGCACCGGATCGTCCCAGCGGCCGCTGCGCCGCGCCTCGGCGGCCAGGGCGCTCAGGGTGCGGCGGCAGGCGACGACCTCGCCGACGAACGCCGTACCGCGTTCGAAGGAGAGGGTGACCATGGTGACCCGCCAGCCGTCGTTCTCGGCGCCGACCCGGTGGGAGACCGGCACCCGCACCTCGTCGAGGAACATCTCGGCGAACTCGGTGGATCCGGCGAGCGTGCGCAGCGGGCGGACGGTGACGCCGGGTGCGTCCATCCGCATCGCGAGCCAACTGATCCCACGGTGCTTCGGCGCCGCCGGATCCGTCCGCACGAGCAGCTCGCACCAGTCGGCGACCTCCGCGTGCGAGGTCCAGATCTTCTGACCGGTGACGACGTAGTGGTCGCCGTCCCGGACCGCCCGGGTCCGCAGCGAGGCCAGGTCGGAACCCGCATCCGGCTCGCTGAACCCCTGGCACCAGATCTCGTCGCCGCGCAGCACCGGCGGCAGCCAGCGGGCGCGCTGCCCGGCCGTGCCCTCGGCCGCGATCGTGGGACCCGCGTGCAGCAGCCCGACGAAGTTCGCGCCGACGTACGGCGCTCCGGCCCGCTCCGTCTCCTCCAGGAAGATCAGGTGCTGGGTGGGGGTGGCACCCCGCCCGCCCGCGTCGACGGGCCAGTGCAGCCCCGCGTACCCGGCGTCGTACAGCATCCGCTGCCAGGCGGTGTCGTAGGCCCGCCGTCCCGGCCAGTCGTCGGGACCGGGCTTCGCGGGCAGCCCGGGCAGCACAGCGGCGAGCCACTCCCGCAGCCGCGCCCGGAACTCCCGCTCCTCGTCCGTGTCCGCGAGATCCACTACCGGCCCCGGCCCCGGTCGAGATCCAGGTCCAGCATCCTGATCGCGTTTCCGCGCATCAGTTTGTAGACGGTCTCGTCGTCCAGTCCCTTCACGTGGTCGAGCGCGACCTCCTTCGTGTGCGGGAAGGTCGAGTCGACGTGCGGATAGTCGGTCTCGAAGGTGGCGTTGTCCCGCCCGACCACGTCGAGCGACGCGACCCCGTGCTTGTCGCGGAAGAAGCAGCAGAACATCTGCCGGTAGTAGTACGTCGACGGCGGCTCGGGGATCAGATCGCGCACCCCGCCCCAGGCCCGGTGCTCCTCCCACACGTCGTCGGCGCGCTCCAGGGCGTACGGGATCCAGCCCATCTGGCCCTCGCTGTACGCCAGCTTCAGCTGCGGGAACTTCACCAGCACTCCGCTGAACAGGAAGTCCATCATCGAGGCCATCGCGTTGTTGAAGGAGAGCGAGGCCTGGACGGCGGGCGGGGCGTCCGGCGACGCGGCGGGCATCTGCGAGCTGGACCCGATGTGCATGTTGACGACCGTGCCGGTCTCCTGGCAGACGGCGAAGAACGGATCCCAGTAGCCGGTGTGGATCGACGGCAGGCCGAGATGGGTGGGGATCTCGGAGAACGTCACGGCCCGCACCCCGCGGGCGGCGTTCCGCCTGATCTCGGCGACCGCCAGGTCGATGTCCCAGAGCGGGATGATGCAGAGCGGGATCAGCCGGCCGCCGCTGTCGCCGCACCACTCCTGCACCATCCAGTCGTTGTAGGCGCGGACACAGGCGAGCGCGACCTCCTTGTCCTTGGCCTCGGCGAAGGTCTGGCCGCAGAAGCGCGGGAAGGTGGGGAAACAGAGCGACGCCTCGACATGGTTGAGGTCCATGTCCCTGAGGCGTTCGACGGGGTCCCAGCAGCCGCGCCGCATCTCGGCCCGGGTGATGCCCTCCAGCGTCATGTCGTCGCGGTCGAAGCCGACGGCGGCGATGTTCCGCTTGTACGGGAACTTCAGGTCCTCGTAGATCCACCAGTCGGTCGGCGGCCCGTCCGGATCCATGGTGATGACGTACTTGCCACCCGTGTACGCCAGCTCGCCGATCCCGGCGGTGAGCGGCTGCGGGCCGCGGTCGCGGTACTTGGCGGGCAGCCAGGTCGAGAAGAGGTGCGGCGGCTCGATCACATGGTCGTCGACGCTGACGATCCGAGGCAGTTCCGTCATGGTGTCCCCTTCGGCGCACAAGGCACGTATCTGATGCCCCGTCAGATTTGCTTCGGTCCCAGGCTAGCCCCGCACCCCTGGACCGACAAGGCGCAGCGCTCTACGCTCTGCGCATCATCTGACTACCCGTCAGCTAAGAGGGAGCGGGGAACGCAGTGAACGAGACCGCACACGCCCTGGGCGCATCGGCCACCTTCTGGGAACTCATCGAGCGCCGCGCCGCGCTGACCCCGGACCGCCCCGTCCTCATCCAGGACGACCGCACCCTCACCTTCGGCGAGCTGCGCGACCGCTGCGAGCGGGTCGCGGCCGGCCTGTACGGACTGGGGGTGCGCCCCGGCAGCGTCGTCGCCTGGCAGCTGCCGACCCGCCTGGAGACGGCGCTGCTCTCCTTCGCCCTCACCCGGCTCGGGGCCGTGCAGTCGCCCGTCATCCCGTTCTACCGGGACCGCGAGGTGGGGTTCGCGCTGCGCGAGTCGAAGGCCGCCTTCTTCGCCGTGCCCGGCACCTGGCGGGGCTTCGACCACACCGCGATGGCGCACCGGATCGCCGCGGACCTCGAGCAACCGCCCCAAGTCCTCGAGGCGTACGAGGAGCTGCCGGACGGCGACCCCGCCGTGCTCCCGCCCCCGCCCGCGGACGGCACGGCGGTGCGCTGGATCTACTGGACGTCGGGGACCACCTCCGACCCGAAGGGAGTCCTGCACACCGACCGCAGCCTGATCGCGGGCGGCTCGTGCCTGGCCCACGCACTGCATCTGTCGGCCGACGACATCGGCTCGATGGCGTTCCCGTTCGCCCACATCGCCGGGCCCGACTACACCGTGATGCTGCTGCTGTACGGATTCCCCGCGGTCCTGTTCGAGCAGTTCGCGATGCCCGGGGCGCTGGACGGCTACCGGCGCCACGGGGTGACGGTCGCGGGCGGCTCGACCGCGTTCTACTCCATGTTCCTGACCGAACAGCGCAAGGACCCGACGCGCAAGGTGGTCCCCACGTTGCGGCTGCTGGCGGGCGGCGGGGCGCCGAAACCGCCGGAGATCTACCACGCGGTCGTACGGGAGATGGGCATCCAGCTCACCCACGGCTACGGCATGACCGAGGTCCCCATGATCACAATGGGCGCCCCCGACGACACGGTGGAGCACCTCGCCGAGACGGAGGGGCGTCCGCCCGAGGGCATGGAGATACGGATCACCGACGAGGACGGCAAGCCGCTGCCGTACGGGACGGACGGCGAGGTGCGGCTCCGCGGGGAAGCCGTCTGCCAGGGCTATCTGAACGCGGCCCGGGACGCCTTCGACGCGGACGGCTTCCTCGTCACCGGCGACGTCGGCCATCTCCTGGAGAGCGGCCATCTGGTCCTCACCGGGCGGCTCAAGGACATCATCATCCGTAAGGGCGAGAACATCTCCGCCAAGGAGATCGAGGACCTGCTCCACCGCCACCCCGGGGTGGCCGACGCGGCCGTGATCGGACTGCCGGACGAGGAGCGCGGGGAACGCGTCTGCGCGGTCGTCGAGCAGCCGGCCGGGGCGGAGGCGCTGACGCTGGCGGAGCTGGCCGGGTATCTGCGCACGGAAGGGCTCGCGGTGCACAAGCTGCCGGAGCAGCTGGAGGTGGTGGACGCGCTGCCACGCAACGAGACGTTGCGGAAGGTGCTCAAGTACAGGCTGCGGGAGCAGTTCTCCTGACGGAAAACGGGTCGCCGCCGTCTCTCACCGCGTGCCAGGGTCCGGGCGCATGAACTGCATTTTCTGCACCCTGATACGGGAGGACTCGGCGCGGTGGGTCTTCCGCGGTCCGGTGGTCTCCGCGTTCGCCCCGCTGGACGCCCTCGCTCCGGGGCATACGCTCGTCATCCCGACCGCTCACCACGCGGACCTCTTCGACATCCCGGCGGACGTGCTCGCCGACACGATGACGCAGGTGCAGCGGGTGGCCGAGGTGATGCGGTCGGCGCTCGGCGCCGGGGGCGTGAACATCCTGAGCGCGAGTGGGCCGGGCTCGCAGCAGTCCGTCCCGCATCTGCACGTCCACGTCGTGCCCCGTTGGCCCGGCGACGGGTTCTCGACCTGGCCCGCCGGGCGGTCCGGGCAACGTGTCGACGGCGATCCCATCGGCCGCCTCGCCGAGGCGGTCGCGGACCTGTGAGGGGGGTGCGGTCCTCGGCGAGGAGGCCGCACCCGGTCGGCGGCGCGCTTACGGCCTGATCCAGCCTCTCTCGTGCGCCAGGTCGTTACGCGTCCGGCTCGATCACCGTGAAATAGACGGCGAACGCGGCGACCGCGTCGTCCTCGGCGATCCTGCCGTCGTGGTCCGTGTCCAGGCTCCGCGCGGCCAGTCCTGCCGACTCCTCGCTCGCGCCCAGGACCTTCAGCGCCCGCTCCACGGCGGGCACCGAGGCCGCGCCGTCGTCGTCGTTGTCCGCCACGGCGATCGCCGCGCGCAGGAACGGGCGGGCGATCTCCGCGAAGCGCTCGGGGCTGTCGCGCAGCCGTTTCACGGCCCCGCCCACGAACTCCTCACGGGTGACGCGCTGGTCCCCGTCGACATCGGCGATGCCCGCCATGCCCTGCCAGAACGCCTCGGCCCCGGTGTAGAGCGCCTGCCCCTTGTCGCAGCGGGCCGTCGTACCGAATTCGGCGAGCAGACGGGCCGCGGCGGCGTTGAAATCCGCGCGATCGATGTATCCGTTGCCGTCCTGGTCGAAGGCGGCGAAGCGGAAGGCGATCTTGCGCTCATACTCTGCGCTGTCCATGCGGGGAGCGTACGACGCCTTCGGGCATCACGTGTCACTTACGCGCGCCACCGGTGTTACAACCTGGTCTTAACGCCGGGTGGCCGGCTGGTTTCATGCCGAAAGCGGCTGGGCTCCGTCGTCGACGGCCGCGTCCCAGTCGGGGTAGACATCGAACAGACGGCGCACGCCGAGGGCGGCGAGCACGCGGTTGACGTGGGAGCCCTCCTCCGCGCCGCGGGCCGGCAGGATCAGCCGCAGTCGACCGCCGCAGGAGCGCATCAGACGACGGGCCGCGATCAGCACGCTGACGCCGCTCGAATCGCAGAACTGCACCTCGGAGAGGTCGAGCACCACGTCGTGACGTCCGACGGCGACCACGTCATGGACGGACTGGCGGACCGCGGGCGACGTCACCAGGTCCAGTTCGCCACGTATGTGCAGGACGGTCCATACGCCCTGTTCGGCCTCGGCCACTTTCAGAGTCACTCGACTGGGCCTCTCGTTCCGGGGAATCCGACGATCCGGAAGTATCCGTTCCTCCTCGCGGCTGCCCCCGCAGCGCACCCATGAAACACCAACCCACAGAAGTAGACACAAGAAGTAGACACAGAAGAGTTTCGGGCAGAAATGATCACTTCAGGTCCGATTCCAGCATCTCGGGACGTCGCATTCCTTACCATCCAGGGCGTTCTCCGGGGCGTACTTGCCGCAAAGACGCCTGCAGGGCGAGTGCCGCCGACTACATTCGCTGTTGACGAGGGGGACAGGGTTGGGGGTCCTATGGCGAAAGACGCACCGCCCCGCTGGGACCGCAGGATGCAGCAACGGCTGGCACGCGGCGAGGCGGCGGCCCTCGGCGAGCTCTACGACCGTTTCGCCTCACTCGTCCACAGTCAGGCCCATCGGATGCTCGACGACGAGTCGGCCGCCGACCTGGTGACCCGCGAGGTCTTCGGGTACGTGTGGGAGAACCCCGACGCGTACGACCCCAAGCAGGGTTCGATGCGGTCCTGGGTGGTCCAGCTCACCCACCGCCAGTCCGTGCGGCGCCTGCGTGCCGCTGAACCGTCCCCGTCCGCGCGGGGCGAGGACGGCAGCGAGGAGGGCAGCGAGGAGGGCGAGCAGGACGGGGGTGAGGACACCGCGGCCCGGCAGGAGCTGGAGGAGCGGGTGCAGCGCGCCACGGCCGCAGCCCGCGCCGACTACATCGTCGCCTCCATGCCCGCACCGTTGCGGGCCGCACTGGAGCTCGCGTACATCCAGCGCAGGGGCTACCGGCAGACCGCGACCGACCTCGGGGTGACCGAGGACGAGGCCCGCCGCCGGCTGCGGCTCGGGCTGCAGCTGCTCTCCACCGCCAACACCCGCCCGCTGGAGGGGTCCGTGCCGCCCGGATACGGACGGACCCTGTGACCGGCGACGACGCGAACGGGCGCGGCGACGAGGTGCGGGGCCCGCAGCGCGTACCGGGACCGCGGGCGGCGGCGGACGACTTCGACCTCGGCGCCGTACCGACGGCGCCCGGGCCCACGGCGCCCGGGCCCACGGCGCCCGCCCCGGCGTTTCCCCACCGTGTGCTCAAGGCCCTCCTCGGCGCCTGGGCGCTGGCCGCCTGTTCCGCCGAAGAGGCCGAGGCGGTCGAGGCGCACCTCACCGAGTGCGCCGTCTGCGCGGACGAAGCGCTACGGCTGCGCGACGCGGTCGGTCTGCTGCACACCGACCGCAGCCTGGACCTCGACCCGCTGCTGCGCTCCCGGGTGCTCGAAAGCTGTCTGAGCCGTCGCCCGGCCAGGATCCCGGTACCGGGCTGGGCCGTTCCGTACGACGCGGAGACCGCCCGCCTCGACGCGCTCCTCCGTGACATCGGCAGGTCGGAATGGCATGCGCCGGTGCGGCTGAGATGGTTCGAGGGCGAGCGACAGGTCAACCGCAAGACGACGGTCGCCGGGGTGATCGGCCATCTCATGACCGTCGACGGGCTGGTCAGCACCGCCCTCGGCCTGGACGATCCGGCCGCCGGCGGACGCCGCGGGAGCGATACCGCCCCCGGCTCCGAGCTTCCCCTCTCCCCCACCCCGCGCACCGAGACGTACTGGTCGGCGGCCCGGCGACCGCCCACCCGGGCCGTCCGCGAGCCCTGGCGCGACCAGAGCCACGCCCTCATCCGCACGGTGTCGTTCGCCGGCCGCGGGGTCGCCGAGCTGTCCGTCTCGTACGGGGACTTCGCCCTCCCGCTGCAGGACGCCCTGCTGGACCGGGCCTTCGAGTGCTGGGTGCACGGCGGTGACATCGCGGACGCGGTGGACTATCCGTACGAGGCCCCGTCCGCCACCCATCTCCACCGGATGATCGATCTGGCGGCCCGGCTCCTGCCGGCCGCCCTCGCCGGACGCCGCCGGGCCGGGCTCGCGGCGCCCGCCCGCCATCTGGTGACGGCCGGCTCGCCGGGCCGTTCGCTCCATCTGGAGATCGAGGGCTCGGGCGGCGGCAACTGGTACATCGCCCTGGACTCCCCGGCCGCGCTCGGCTCGCCCGACCACGCGGTCGCGCAGGTGGCGATGGACGGGACGGAGTTCTGCCGGCTGGTCGCGGGCCATGTGTCGCCCCTCGACGCGGCGGCCGGGCAGGAAGGCGACCGCGAGGCGATCCGCGACGTGCTGTTCGCGGCGGCTTCGCTCAGCCGGCTCTAGGGTGTGTCGGAAGTCCCGCCTGCCCCGCGACGCCTGGCACGCACCCTGGTGCCCCTTCCGGCAAGCTTTGCCCCGCCACAGCCCCAGGGGACGTCGGTCCTTCGCGCTACGCGAAGATCACCGTGCGGCGCCCGTTGAGCAGGATGCGTCGCTCGGCGTGCCACTTCACCGCGCGTGCCAGCGCCTGGCACTCCACATCGCGCCCGATCGCGACCAGCTCGTCCGGCGTGACGCCGTGGCCGACGCGCTCGACCTCCTGCTCGATGATCGGTCCCTCGTCGAGGTCGGCGGTCACGTAGTGCGCCGTCGCACCGATCAGCTTCACACCCCGGGCATGCGCCTGGTGATACGGCTTCGCGCCCTTGAAGCTCGGCAGGAAGGAGTGGTGGATGTTGATGATCCGCCCGCTGAGCTGCTTGCACAGATCGTCGGAGAGGACCTGCATGTAGCGGGCGAGGACGACCAGCTCGACGTTCTCCTCGCGGACCAGCTGCAGCAGCTGTGCCTCCGCCTCCGCCTTGGTCTCCTTGGTCACCGGGATGTGCCGGAAGGGCACGTCGTACGAGGCGGTGAGCTCGGCGAAGTCCGTGTGGTTGGAGACGACGGCCGCGATGTCGATCGGCAGCGCGCCGATGCTGGAGCGGAACAGCAGGTCGTTGAGGCAGTGGCCGAACTTGCTGACCATCAGCACGACCCGCATCCGGTCCGAGGAGCGGTGGATCTGCCAGTCCATCCGGAACGAGTCCCCGATGGCGGCGAAACTGGCCCGCAGCTTCTCCACGGTCACCGGGGCCACCGCCGAGAAGTGGACCCGCATGAAGAAGAGACCCGTGTCGTGGTCACCGAACTGCTGACTGTCCTCGATATTGCAGCCGGTCATGAAGAGATAACTCGACACGGCGTGCACGATGCCCTGTTTGTCCGGGCACGAGAGGGTGAGGACATACTGCTCGGGGGTGGTCTCAGCAGGCTGCGGCGCGGTCATGTCCGTAGCGTGCCACACCGTCCCCGTTTCAGGCGGTCCTGGTCATGATGCGGAGCACGTCCAGGGAGCGCGGCGGGGTGTCGGGGTCCTCGCCGTCGTTCGCGGCGAGCAGCACGTGCGCCTCACGGGCGGCCCGCACGGCTTCCTGCCAGCCGTGGTGCTCCAGATAGGCGGAGACGGGGGCGTCGGCGCCGACCTGGTGCATGATGCGCAGCACCCGCAGCACGGCGACGTCGACGAGGGCCGCCTCGCCGGAGTCACGGAAGACCGTCCCGACGTATTTCTCGGCGGACCAGTTGTCCAGCCAGGTGTCCTCGACCAGGCGGTACACGGCGTCGGTGACATCGCCGTACCCCTCCCGGCCGGCCAGCCAGCACTCGTGGTGGAAGACGGGGTCGGAGAGCATGTGCAGCGCCGAGCGCACGTTGCTGCGCCAGCGCCACCAAGGAACGTCATTGAGCGGCATGCCGCCCATGGTGGAGGAGCGACGGCCGCGACGGGAAGTGTTCTCCGAACCTTGCTGCACGGTTGTCGATCGTACGTTCCCTGCTTCCGGGCTCGCACCGGCCCCTGTAATTCACCTGGATGTCACCGAGCGTTGAACGGGGCACACATCGGCGTTACCCCGGGCGCGGAAATGTTCATGCCCATGACCGGATGGCGACGCCTCACCTCCTCCCGCCCCTACACGTTCCTCACATGTACGGCGGCGGCCGGGGCATTGCTGATCACCGGCTGCGGTGCGCTCCCTGGGGCCTCGGGGGACTCCAGGGAGCCCGTCACCGTCGTGACCTGGGCCCCCGACGGCTCCAACGGTCCGGATGCGGAGAACATGGCGGGCATGACGGCCATGGCCCGCGCCTACGCCCGCTGGGTGAACAACAACGGCGGGCTCGACGGGCACAAGCTGCGCGTCGTCACCTGCAACGAGGACGACACGTCGAACGGCGCGGGGGACTGCGCCCGGCGGGCGGTCGCGGAGAAGGCGGTCGCGGTCGTCGGCTCGTACAGTCCGGAGGGCCACTCCTTCATGGGGCCTCTGGAGGCCGCCGGGATCCCGTACATCGGCGGCTACGGGGCCTCCACCGAGGAGTTCACCAGCTACAACTCGTACCCCGTCAACGGCGGCCAGTCGGCGCTTCTGGCGGGCAACGCCAAGCAGCTCGCCCGCAGTTGTGAGCGGGTCTCCCTGGTGCGCCCCGACACGCTGGGCGGCGACAGCCAGGCGTGGCTCTTCAGCACCGGCCTGAAGGAGGAGAAGCGGTCCGCGCCCACCGACGTCCGGGCGGCGGAGGCGGCCACGTCCTACGACCAGGCGGCCGAGCAGGCGCTGGAAGGGGCGGGGCGGTCCGACGGGTGCGTGACGACGGTGCTCGGGGACCGCACCGAGACGTTCTTCGACTCCTTCCGCCGTCTCGAACCGTCGGACGGTCCCGTGCGGATCTCGTCGGTCCTCGGCAGCGTCAGCCAGCCGCTGATCAACAGCACCGGCGGGCGGAACAGCCCCTTCGAGGGGGCGTACGTCACCGGCTGGTACCCCGAGTCGGGGGATGCCCGCTGGGACGAGATGCGCGCGGTGATCCGGAAGCACGCGTTCGGCGACAACCGGATCGACCCGGACGACACGGGTGTCCAGACGACATGGATCGCGTACACGGCGCTGAAGGAGATCGTGACGGCGATCGACGCCCCGGACATCACCGGCAGCAAGATCAAGACTGCTCTCAACAGAGGCGCCGAGGTCGACACCGGTGGCCTCACCCCGGTGCTGCGGTGGCGGTACGAGGACATGCTGGGCTCGTCGTCGTATCCGCGGATCGTGAACCGGAAGGTGACGTTCCAAGTGGTGCGGAAGGGACGGCTGGTGGCCGAGAGGAAGGGGTTCGTGGACGTCACGGACACCCTGTCGGAGGCCAGCGCGAAGGGCTGAGCACCCGCAGGCCTCTCCGGCGGTCGAGGAGCGGGGTGCGGGCCCACGGGGGGTGCGGGGGTGCTGTCCAGTACTGGGCAGCACCCCCGCAGCGCCGTCAGAGGTCCGTCGGCGTCCGCCGCGTCAACCCGTACTTCGCCGCGATCGAGTTCCACAGCCCCGACGCCTGCGCCTTCGCCTTGCTCGCCTCACCGCTCGCCCGATCGGCCTGGGCCTTCTCGGACGTCGCGCGGGCCTGCCCGTGCTTGCAGACCTTCTTGCCGTTCTTGGCCTGCGCGGCCCACGCCGCGTAGTGGTCGTCGGCGGAGGCCGACGCCTGCCACGCCTTCGTGAGCGCCGAGGTCAGCTGCGCGTTGTTCGGCAGCTTGTCGACGGTCAGCCCCTGCAGCCGCGTCACCAGGTCGCGGCGCTGCTTGGCCGCACCCTGCAGATCGGTGACCGCCTGGTCCAGGTTGCTGCAGGACCTGGTCTTCTCCACGGCCCCGATGACCGCCGCCCGGCTGTTGTTGCTGTCCGCGAGCAGCTTGTCGAGCGCCTCGGCCTGTGGCTTCGCCGGGTCGGCCGCCGCCTGCGTGGAGGGCTTCGCGGCGGGCGAGCTCGCCGCGGCCACCGGCTGCTTGTCGTCCGCGCCCTTGTCGTCGCCACTCATCAGCGCACCTGCGCCGAGCCCGACGACGGCGCAGCCGACGACGACGGCGGCGATCAGCGGGACGTGCGACGGCTTCTTGCGCTGCGCTGCCCGGCCCTGCGGCGGCTCGTCGTACTGCGGCTGGTAGGCCGACGCAGGCGGCTGGTGCGGCTGGCCGGCGCCCTGGTACGACGCCTGTCCCGGGTCGAACCGGGGCATCTGCTGCGTGGAGGCCGTCGGCTCCTCGGTGCGGAACAGGTTGTCGAACTCGGCGGGGGGCTGCCGCTCACCGGGCGCACCCGGCCTGATGCCGTACGGGGCACCACCGGGCACCGGCGGAATGTACTGGGTCGCGTCGGCGTCGGAGGCCGACGCGGGCGGCTGCGCGTGGGCGATGAACTGGGTCGCCTCCGCGGCACTCTCGGGCGGCACCGGTGCGATGAACTGCGTGGCATCCGCGTCGCCGCCCATGCCCGCACCCGCGCCCGTTCCGGTTCCCGGTACGGCCTCCGGGGGCAGCGGCTGAGCGTACGGCTGGGACTGGGGCTGAGCGTACGACTGGGGCTGGTCGTACGGCTGGGGCTGCGCATACGGCTGCGGCTGGTCGTACGGCTGAGGCTGCTCGGCCGGCAGGGGCCGGCCCTGCTGCCCGTACGCCTGCCCCTGGTCGTACTGCGCGTACTGGCCCTGCGGCGACGCGTCCTGCTGCGGCGCCTGCGGCCCCCAGGGCTGACCCCATGGCTGCCCGCCCGCCGGAGCGGGCTGGTCGGCCGCTCCGCCCGGTATCCAGGGCTCGCCGCCACCTGCGGGCAGCACGACACCTTCGTGCGCGGGCCGTACAGCAGGGAGCTGCTGCTCGTCACCCTGTCCGCTCTGCGTCACCGGGACTCCTACGTGTAAACCTACGGAATCGTCGGCTCACGCTATCGGGTGGCAGCCGCCCTCCGCCAAGCGCCCGATATCACTCACCACCCCTTCACAGGGGCGGTAACACGCCGGGCCCTGACGACGCAGTTAACGGGCGCCCCGAAAAATCCCCGATCAGACGCCGGTCAGGCTGCCTGGAGCTCCAGCCGCGCCCCGAACTCCCGGACCGCCGGCTCGTCGCTGTACGGGACCAGCCGCTGCTGCAGATCGTCCAGGTACTCCGCGCCCCGGCTCGACCGCACCGTCCCCAGCAGCTCCATCGCCCGCGTCCCCGTATGACACGCCTGCTCCACCTCGCGCAGCTGCACCTGCGCCGTGGCGAGCAGCACCAGACCGATGCCCCGGCGCCGGGCCCGGGACTCCGGGAGGCCGGCCAGGGACTCCGTCGCACGGCGCGCGGCCGCCTCCGCCTGGCCGAGATCGCGGTGGCAGTGGGCCAGCTCGTCGGCGAGATAGGCGGAGTCGAAGTGGGCGATCCATGGCGGGTCGTCACCGGTGTCCGGTTCGGCGTGCTCCAGCGCCGTCAGGGCCCGGCCCGCCACCGCCTGGCAGGTCCGGGCATCGCCGAGCAGCGCGTGCCCGCGCGCCTCCGCCGCGTAGAACATCGCCTCCGCCCGCGGCGTGACCCGCCCGCGCGCTCCCTCCTGCGCGGCCCGTGCCAGCTGCGCGATCTCCCGCGGGTTGCCGAGCTGTGCGGCGAGATGGCTCATCGAGGCGGCCAGCACATAGCCGCCGTACGCCCGGTCGCCCGCCGCCTGCGCCAGTCGCAGAGCCTGGATGTAGTACCGCTGGGCGAGCCCCGGCTGCCCCGTGTCGACCGCCATGTACCCGGCGAGCTCGGTGAGCCGCGCGACCGCCGCGAACAGCTGCCGCCCGACCATTTCGCGGTACGCCCCCGAGAGCAGCCCGGAGACCACGCTGTTGAGGTAGTGCACCAGGACCGGCCGCACATGTCCGCTGCCGAACCGGTGGTCGAGGTCGACCAGCGCCGCCGTCATCGCCACCACCGCCTCCACGTCCGACATCCCGACCCGCGCCCCCGCCGCGCGCGCCACCTGCGGGTCGGCACCGGTGATCAGCCAGTCCCTGCTGGGCTCGACCAGCGCCGAGGACGCGACCGCCGAACCGGACAGGACGTCACGGCGTCCGACATCGCTGCGCCACAGCTCACAGACCTGCTCGATCGCGCCGATCACGGTCGGTGCGAACTGCAGGCCGACTCCGGACGCCAGATTCTTGCCGTTGGCCATCCCGATCTCGTCGATCGTGACCGTACGGCCGAGCTTGCGCCCGAGCGCCTCGGAGATGATTCCCGGTGCCCTGCCGCGCGGTTGCTGTCCACGCAGCCAGCGGGCCACGGAAGTCTTGTCGTAACGGAGGTCGAGGCCGCGCTCCGCGCCGACCATGTTGACTCGGCGGGCGAGGCCCGCGTTGGAGCATCCGGCTTCCTGGATGAGCGCCTGGAGCCGTTCGTTCGGCTGGCGTACGACGAGAGGCCTGGCTGCCATGTTTCCCCCTGAGACCGCAGTGATCGGTGAATGGATCACTGCCCGGCATATGCCCAAGAAATGCGCACATGGATCGTGTTGGTGTTTTCCTTGGCGTTCACGGTGTTCACGGCATTCATGGCGCTTATCGTGTCGTTGTTCAGGTTCGGCGCGTATTCGGCATGGGGGAACTGTTCCGGATTCCCCCCATGTGGCTACCCGCCCCTCGACGCACCGCCTCATGCGCGCCCCTGTCCATGCATCCATGCGCCCCATGTGCAGGGCCGATGCACCGTGACCACGTTCGCCACGCCCGTAACCCCAGGTGGTGGCGGAAGTTGTGATGTTCGTGGAAGAGCCCATCGGAGTCACGGAAACCGCACAGGTCCCCCAACAACGAGGTGAGCAACTGCTCGACGCCGCCGTGCGCTATACGGAGGAGCGGCACTGGGACGTGTTCCCCGGCACCTGGCTCCAGGTGGTGGAAGGCGCGGAACGGTGCTCCTGCGGAGAAGCCCGCTGCGCCGCCCCCGGCGCCCACCCCACCCGGCCCGACTGGGCGAGCCGGTCGACCGGCAGCGGCGCCGCGGCCCGCCGGATGTGGTCCCAGCAGCCCGGGGCTTCGGTGCTGCTGCCCACCGGTCACACCTTCGACGCGATCGACGTACCGGAGTCCGCCGGCTTCCTGGCGCTGGCCCGGATGGAGCGGATGAGCCTGCCGCTCGGCCCCGTCACCTGCACCCCCGACCGTCGGATGCTCTTCTTCGTACTGCCCGGCGCGGCGGCCAAGGCGGACGATCTCGTACGGAGGCTGGGCTGGAGCGCCACCGCGATCGGTCTGCTCGGCCACGGTGAGGGCCACTACGTGGTGGGCCCGCCGACCAGGATCGGCGGGCGCGGTGCGGTGCAGTGGGTGCGCCGGCCCACCCCCGCCAACCGCTGGCTGCCCGACGCCGAAGAGGTCATCAGCCCCCTCGCCTACGCCTGCGGACGGGAAGCAGCCGACGCGCGGGCACACCTTTCGTAGTCTGGGCCCCTCACACGGGGACACCGAAAGCAGGAGCACCATGTCGGACCGGAACACGGCGGGATCGCACGGGGCGGTGGAGGCGGGCGGGGCGCGAACGACGCCGCCCGCCGTTCGCGTACAGGGCTTGTGGAAGCGGTTCGGGGCGCAGGTCGCGGTCGCCGGCATCGATCTGGAGCTGCCCGCAGGCAAGTTCATCGGTCTGGTCGGACCCAACGGCGCGGGCAAGACGACCACGCTGTCGATGGTGACCGGGCTGCTCCGTCCCGACCACGGCACGGTCGAGGTCGGCGGGCACGACGTCTGGCGGGACCCGGTCGAGGTGAAGGCCAGGATCGGCGTCCTGCCGGAGGGGCTGCGGCTCTTCGAACGCCTCTCGGGCCGCGAACTCCTCGCGTACACCGGACGGTTGCGCGGGCTGCCGGGCGCCGAGGTCGACAAGAGGGCCGACCAGCTGCTGGACGTGCTCGACCTGGCGGGCTCCCGGAACAAGCTGGTCGTCGACTACTCGACCGGCATGCGGAAGAAGATCGGGCTCGCCGCGGCGCTGCTGCACAACCCCGACGTGCTGTTTCTGGACGAGCCGTTCGAGGGCGTCGACCCCGTCTCGGCGCAGACCATCCGCGGGGTCCTGGAGCGGTACACCCGCTCGGGGGCGACCGTCGTCTTCTCCAGCCATGTGATGGAGCTCGTCGAGTCGCTGTGCGACTGGGTGGCCGTCATGGCGGGCGGCACGATCCGGGCGCACGGCACCCTCGCCGAGGTGCGCGGCAAGGCGCCGTCGCTGCAGGACGCGTTCCTCGAACTCGTCGGCGCGGGCGGCCGGGACACCGGCGACTCCCTCGACTGGCTGGGCGGCGCCCGATGAGCGTGCTCGACACACCCGTCACCTCCGCCGCCCGCCCCGCTGCCGGCGGCGAACGGCTCGTCCGCGTCTTCGTACGGCTCAAGCTGACGCTGCTGCGCAACGGGCTGCGGCAGTCCTCCGGCAGACGGGTCGCGTACATCTCGTCCGTCGTCCTCACCCTGCTCTTCGCGGCGGGCCAGCTCATCGCGCTGGCCGCACTGCGCGGCCACGCCCACGCGGGTTCCCTGACGGTCCTGCTGACCGGGGTGCTGGCGCTCGGCTGGGCGGTGATGCCGCTCTTCTTCCCCAGCGGCGACGAAACCCTCGACCCGAGCCGGCTCGTGATGCTGCCGCTGCGGCCGCGCCCACTGGTCGGGGCGCTGCTGGTGGCGTCGCTCGTCGGCGTCGGACCGCTGTTCACGCTCTGCCTGGCGGCCGGGTCGGTGTTCGCGGTGGCGCACGGGGCGGCGGCCGTGGTGTGCGCGGTGGTCGCCGTGCCGCTGACACTGGTGGTGTGCGTCGCCCTGGCGCGGGCCGTCGCCACGGCCAACACCCGGCTGCTGAGCTCCCGCAAGGGCCGTGATCTGGCGGTTCTCAGCGGACTCGTGGTCGCGGTCGGCATCCAGGTCGTCAACTTCGGTGCGCAGCGGCTCGGCCGGTCCGGTGGCCTCGCCACGCTCGACCCGGCGGCGGACGTGGTGCGCTGGCTGCCGCCCGCCTCGGCGATCGGTGCGGTGGACTCGGCGGCGCAGGGGTCGTACGGGCGGGCCGTGGCACAACTGCTGCTCTCCGTCGCGGCGCTGGGTGCACTGGTGTGGCTGTGGCAGCGGAGTCTGGTGAAGCTGATGACCGCCCCTGACGGTTCCACGCTGGCCGCCGCCGGAACGGCCCGGGAGAAGTCCGGCAGGGGCGGCTCCCGGCTCTCCGCACTGCTGCCCGAGGGGCGCACGGGGACGGTGATACGGCGCAGTCTGCGGTACGTGGCACGGGACCCGAAGACGAAGGCCGCCTGGGTGACGGCGCTCGCCATCGGGCTGATCGTGCCGCTGCTCAACGCGGTGCAGGGCACCGGCTCGGTCTACTTCGCCTGCTTCGCCGCTGGGATGCTCGGCATCCAGATGTACAACCAGTTCGGGCAGGACACCTCGGCGTTCTGGATGGTGGCGCTGACGATCTCCTCCACCCGGGACGCCTACCTCGAACTGCGGGGTCGGGCGGCGGCGTTGCTGGTGATCACTCTCCCGTACACGGTGCTGGTGACCGTGGTGACGGCGGCGGTGCTCGGCGACTGGGAGAAGCTGCCGGGCGCCATAGGGCTGTCGCTCGCCCTGCTGGGCGCGATGCTGGCGACGGGGGCACTGGCGTCGGCCAACTTCCCGTACTCGATCCCTCAGGACAGCGGGTTCAAGAACGTGGCACCGGGGCAGGCCGGGCTCGCCTGGATCTCGATCTTCGGCGGCATGGTCTCGGCGGCGCTGCTGTGCGCGCCGGTGATCGTGGCGACGATCTGGCTGCATCTGATCGACGCGGAGGACTGGTTGTGGGTGCTGCTGCCGGTCGGCAGCGCGTACGGGGCGCTGGTCGCCTGGGCGGGGCTGCGGCTGGCCGCACCGCGCACGGCGAACCGGCTGCCCGAGATCCTGGCGGCGGTCAGCAAGGGGTGACGCGGGCCGGGCGGGGCCGCTCCGTCACGGGGAGACGGGCTCGCGGTCGTTCCGAGGGTCCTCGGCGAACTGCTCCAGGAACGGTTCGACCGCGGCGCGCCAGCCCTCCGGCTGGTCGTAGTGGACGAGATGGCCGGCGTCCGCCACCTCCGCGTACTGTCCGCGCGGCAGTACGCGGACCATCTCCTGGGCCTCCGCCCGGCCCAGCTCGCCGTCCAGACCGCGGAGCACCAGCGTCGGGCACAGGACCTGTGCCAGCTCCTCCCAGTGCGCGTCGTACACCCATGTCGCACGGGACTGGAGCATCTGGCGGCGGGAGAAGACGGGGCGCCAGCCGTCGGCGCGCTCGGCCATCACCTCGGCGAAGAACTCGCCGCGGGCGGGGTTCGGCCGCTCCACCCAGGGGTCGTCCTCGCCGAACCACTTCCGCACGTCGGAGAGCGTCGCGAACGGCACCGGCCAGGACTTGAACCAGTCCTCCCACTCCCGCTGCGAGGCCGCGCCGAGCGCGGAGGCCCGCATGTCGCAGATGATCAGGGCGCGAACCAGATCGGGGCGCTTCGCGGCGAGCTGCCAGGCGGTGAGGGCACCCATCGAATGGCCGACGACGGTGACGGGGGCGAGACCGAGCTGTTCGATCGCCGCCTCGGCATCGGCGACGTACGCCTCACGCGTGTACGGGCCTTCGACGGGTTTCTCGCTGCGGCCGTGCCCCCGCTGGTCGAGGCCGACCGCCCGGTGCCGCTCGGCGAGCCAGCGGGTGGTGGAGGCCCAGTGGGAGGCCCGGCCCATCAGTCCATGAAGCAGTAAGACCGCGGGGGCGCGCACGCCCTCTGTGCGCTCCTTGGGCGGGTCTGCGAACTCCCAGGCCGCGAGGCGTACGCCGTCGGATCCGGTTACATCGATGCGCCGCACCATAGGTCCTGGCACCCCCTTCTGGTCCTCGACAACTGCTCGATCGCCGTGTGGTCGCGTCACGCCAGACTATCGAACCTGTATTCGAAAATCGGTGTTCGGCTCGCAACACCCCTCGTTCGAGTGACCCCTTCCAAGGATTGACGTCGCCCGCGGTGGGGAGATCTTCTCCGGGAGGCGGACCACTCGGGGATGAGGGTCCGTGGGGACCGACCTTGAGAGCTCGGGGCTCCAGGTCGGAACAGGGGAGGAGAGGCCCCGGCGCCGCGCGGCGCCGGGGCCCTCCCGTGTCCGGGGGGCGTGCGGGACCGGGGCCGAGACATGCGGGGCCGCGGTCGTGTGGGCAGCCCGGACGGGCGGGGCGGTCAGGGTGTTCGTGTTCGTGGCAGCCGCCCTCTGCTGCATATGCCAGTACGACGGGCGCATCCGATGCTCCCTCCCCGACCGCATGGCCGGGCGGCCGACACTCTCAGGTATGGCTCAGCCACAGCCTGGCACGCGATGCGCCCGGCCGCTGCCATTCGGGACGGAAAAACGGAAACCGGACGTTACGCTTCGGCTTCCTTCGTACGGGTCGGCGTGCGGTCCACGTGCGGCCCTCCCGCGCCGCCTCCGGTCAGCGCTTGGCCACGAACACGTGCGAGGCGACCTCGGAGTCCAGCTCCGCCGCCTCACCGCTGCTGCCGACCAGCACCCCGCCCGGCGACTGCGTCACGCTGACCACGGAACCGGGCTGCACGCCCGCCCGCCGCAACGTATACATCAGCTGGGCGTCCGTCTGGATCGGCTCACCGATCCGGCGCACCACCACGGTCTTGCCGTCGGAGCCCGGGTCGAGCTCGGACAGGCTCACCATGCCGTCGTTCAGGAACGGGTCGGCCTCGGCCTTCTCGCCCAGCTCCTCCAGGCCCGGGATCGGATTTCCGTACGGGGACTCCGTCGGGTGCCGCAGCAGCTCCAGCACCCGCCGCTCCACCGCCTCGCTCATCACGTGCTCCCAGCGGCAGGCCTCGGCGTGCACCTGCTCCCACTCCAGGCCGATCACGTCGACGAGCAGGCACTCGGCGAGGCGGTGCTTGCGCATCACCCGGGTCGCCAGCCGGCGGCCCTCCTCCGTCAGCTCCAGATGCCGGTCGCCCGCGACCTGCACCAGACCGTCGCGCTCCATCCGCGCCACCGTCTGGCTGACCGTCGGACCGCTCTGGTCCAGCCGTTCCGCGATCCGGGCGCGCATGGGAACGACGCCTTCCTCTTCGAGTTCGAGGATGGTGCGGAGATACATCTCCGTTGTGTCGATCAGTCCGGACATTCGTGCCCCTCGATGCTGTGACATGAAAAACGTCGTGCGCTGGCCCTCAAGCAATTCTGACGCATACCGCTGACAACCGTGCCGTGCCGACCGAACCCCCGACCGTCCGTGTACGTCCCGGACGGTATTGACAGGTCACTGGTCCAGACCGCAACGTGATCCGCGGCACGGACACCCCCACCCCTGCGGAAAGGGCCTCCTCGATGAGCGACAGCATGCTGGCCGGTCAGTTCTTCGATGCAGCGATCGGCCTGCTGGAGCGGGTACGCGACGAGGAGGCCGGCCCGATCGCGGCAGCCGGGGCCGCGATCGCCGACACCGTCGAAGCGGGTGGCCGGCTCTTCGCGTTCGGCGCCGGCCACTCGTCCCTCGCCGCCCAGGACGTCGTCTACCGGGCCGGTGGACTGGCCCTGATGAACCTGCTCGCCGTGCCCGGCACGCTCGGCGTCGACGTCATGCCGGCGACGCTCGGCTCCGCGCTGGAACGGGTCGAGGGACTGGCCGGCGCCGTGCTCGACTCCAGCCCGGCGAGCGCCGGCGACCTGCTGGTGATCATCTCGCTCTCCGGGCGCAACGCGTTGCCCGTCGAAATGGCGGTCAACGCGCGGGCACTCGGCCTGAAGGTCATCGGTGTCACGTCGGTCGCCTACGCGGACGAGACCCGGTCGCGGCACGTCTCGGGCGGGTTCCTGCGGGACCACTGCGACATCGTCATCGACAGCAAGATCGCGATCGGCGACGCGGAGCTGACGACGAAGGGCGTCGAGGCGCCGTTCGCGCCCGCGTCGACGGTGGTCACCAGTGCGGTGATGCAGGCCATGATGGCGACGGCCGCGGAGCGATTGGTCGAGCGGGGGATCGAGCCGCCGCTGCTGCGGTCGGGGAACGTCGACGGCGGACATGAGTGGAACGGGCGCGTGATGGCGGAGTACGCGGATCGGATCTTCTACCGGCACTGAGGAGGGGCTGCGGCTTCCCCGGGTGATGGCTTCCGTCCTCCTCGCACACCGGACGGGCCGGATCGGCCGGCGCTGGTGCCTTGACCGGCAATGTTTGCCCCATGAGGGGCGCCGTCCGGTGCGTGCGATCGCAAGGCGGCCGGAAGTCCTTGGATGGGGTCTCCCCTGCTCGAACGGAGTTGAGAGCTTGGGGAAGGAGCTACCAGGGCTTTTGGCCAACGCGGAAGGGGGTCCCCCCTGGCCCTTAAGGCCTTGGGGGAGCGCGTGCCGGGCGGTGCGACGGGGCAAAGCTTGCCGGGAGGGGCACTAGGTGGTTGCGGCCAGTGCCCGGGACAGGTCCACCGCTGTTGCCACCCGGGCCGCCACGCTCTCCGCGTACGTCGCGTCCTGGCGTTCGAAAGGGCTGCGGTTCGCCGCCCGGAGGAACGTCACCACGCCCAGCGTCCGACCCCGGCTCCGCAGCACCGCGCACAGGGCATGGACCGAGTCGCCCGGCCACTGACGGTCCGCCGCCCAGGCCCCTCCCCCCGGAGCCGCACCGGCGCTCACGCGGACCGAGCCCGTGCGGTCCACCGCCTGGAGCGCCGGGTGGCCCGGGGCGTAGCGGAGCGGGATGCCGCCCGCCGCCACGGGCTGACACGGGCCGGGGGCGTCGGTCGGCGTCGCCGCCGCCCGGACCAGCCGCGCCCCCGCCATCAGGTCGATCAGCGCATGGTCGGCGAAGCCCGCAAGTGCGTAGTCCAGGTAGGACGTCGCCGCCTCCATCGGGTCCTCGCACTCGGCCGCCGACCGGCACGCCCGGTGCAGCTGGTTCGACCGGAACCGCACCCGGTCAGCCTCCTGCGCCGCCAGCCGCTCCGCCGTCACGTCCTGGAACAGCCAGCCGACGCCCAGCGGAACCGGCTCCTCCGCGAGCGGCGACGCCAGCTGCAGGAACCCGCTGTGCCAGCAGCGCCGCCGGTCCCCCTCCGCCGTCCGCAGCGTCACCCACAGGTCGGCGGGCGCGGGCGGCGGCCCCTCGGCGAGGACGTGCTGCAGCGCGCCCTCCAGGTCCTCGACACCCTGCACGAGGAGCTCTCCGAGCGGGCGCCCCAGCATCGTCGTACGGCCGCCGCCGAGCGCCCGCGCCGCATAGGCGTTGACGACCGTCGGCCGCAGGTCCACGTCGACGAGGACCACGCCCCAGGAGGCGTCCTCGAACAACGCCTCGCTGAGGGCGATCGACCGCTCCAGGTCGATCTGCGCGTGCACCTCGCCGAATGCGCAGTAGACCCCGGCCGGCTTCCCGTCCGCGCCCCGCACCCCGGCCGCCTGGGTCCGTACGAGCACCCGGCCGCCGTCCTTGCGCAGCAGCGCGAACTCGTGGACCTGGCGGCCCGGCGCGTCCATGGCCGCCATCAACCGCCCGTGCACCTCACCCGCGTCCGCATGGCGCACCGCCCATCCCGCGAACCCCGGCCGCCCCACCGCTTCCTCGGCGGTCCAGCCGAGAATCCGCTCGGCCTCCCGGTTCCAGTGGGTGATCGCACCGCCCGCGTCGAACGCGCAGAGCGCCGCGTCCATACCGTCGAGCAGCGCCGCGAGCAGCTCCGACCCGGGGATGGGTTCGGGCCCGAGCGCGTCGGTGATCCCACTGCTCCTGGAAGCGCTCATCCCGGACCCCCTGCCGGACGTGTCCGCCGTTGCCACACGTCAGATCATTGAACTCGAACGTGACTCAGCGCACATCGAGTTCCGGGAAATCGGTACTCCGAAAGATCTCGATAAATGGGTTGTGCGGTCCCGGAGAGGTTCCTAGTGTGTGTTGTACACGTTGAAAGGAGGTGATCCGAAAAGTGCAGTCTTATCGGATTCGTGAGGTGGCTGCGGGCTGACAGCCCGTCGTCGCACATCGTGCACCTCGGCAGGCTGTCTGCCGAAACCCAAGCAGTCACCGACCCGCGGGCTCGCCGGTAGATCCGGCCGGCTCCTCCGCAAGGAGGGACCAGAGCCCGCGGGTTTCTGCGTGTTCGGGGCCGGTCAGGGGCAGAGGCGTTCCACTCGCCAGCCCTCACCCTCGCGTACGTACCGCAGCCGGTCGTGGAGACGGTTCTCGTGGCCCTGCCAGAACTCGATCGTCTCCGGTACGACCCGGAAGCCGCCCCACTCGGGGGGTGCGGGGATGTGCTCGCCCTCCGGGTAGCGGGCCGCCAGTTCCTCGTACCGGTCGATGAGTTCCTGGCGGGAGCCGATGACCGTCGACTGCTCGCTCGCCCAGGCGCCCAGCTGGGAGCCGTGGGGGCGGGTACGGAAGTAGGCGACCGTCTCCTCGCGGGCGACACGCGCCGCAGTGCCGGTGACGATGACCTGGCGGGCCAGCGGGTGCCAGGGGAAGAGCAGGGAGACGTACGGGTTGGCGGTCAGCTCGCGGCCCTTGCGGGAGGCGTAGTTGGTGAAGAAGACGAAACCGCGGTCGTCGTACTTCTTCAGCAGCACCGTCCGGGAGGAGGGGCGGCCGTCGGGGGTGGCTGTGGAGACCACCATGGCGTTCGGCTCGTAGACCATTCCACCTGCGGCGATCTGCCGGAACCAGTGGGCGAACTGCTGAATCGGGTTGGCATCGAGCGTGTCCTCGGTGAAGCCCTCGGAGCGGTACTGCTCGCGCATCGCGGCCGGATCGGTGGTGGAATCGGAAGGGGAATCTGCGGTGGGCACGGGGTCATCCTGCCGCAGGGGCCGAGTCTGCCCGGTAAGGAGGGGTGCCAATCGCGCTCGGATGAAGTGGGTGGCTGTGCCGGATGTCACGCTTCCCCGCATCGTGGGAACCCGCCAATATCTTGGGGCAGGCCACTGTGGCCTCCGTACAGCCGTCGATCGAGGGGAGCCCATGATGTCCGACTTCGTACCCGGACTCGAAGGAGTCATCGCGTTCGAGACGGAGATCGCCGAGCCCGACAAGGAAGGCGGCTCGCTCCGCTACCGCGGGGTCGACATCGAGGATCTCGTCGGTCATGTGTCGTTCGGAAACGTGTGGGGTCTGCTGGTCGACGGGGCGTTCAAACCCGGGCTGCCGCCCGCCGAGCCGTTCCCGATCCCGGTCCACTCGGGTGACATCCGTGTCGATGTGCAGTCCGCGCTGGCCATGCTGGCGCCGGTCTGGGGGCTGAAGCCGCTCCTCGACATCGACGAGGAAACCGCCCGCAACGATCTGGCGCGGGCCGCCGTGATGGCACTGTCGTACGTCGCCCAGTCGGCGCGCGGGCAGGGGCTGCCGATGGTCCCGCAGAGCGAGATCGACAAGGCGCAGTCCGTCGTCGAGCGGTTCATGATCCGCTGGCGCGGCGAGCCGGACCCGAAGCACGTCAAAGCCGTCGACGCGTACTGGACGTCGGCCGCCGAGCACGGCATGAACGCGTCCACGTTCACCGCCCGGGTCATCGCGTCGACCGGCGCCGACGTGGCGGCCGCGCTGTCCGGTGCGGTGGGCGCGATGTCGGGTCCGCTGCACGGCGGCGCCCCGTCCCGGGTCCTCGGCATGATCGAGGAGATCGAGCGGACCGGTGACGCCACCGCGTACGTGAAGAAGGCCCTGGACAAGGGTGAGCGGCTGATGGGCTTCGGGCACCGGGTCTACCGGGCCGAGGACCCGCGGGCGCGCGTGCTGCGGCGGACCGCGAAGGAGCTGGGTGCGCCGCGGTTCGAGGTGGCGGAGGCGCTGGAGAGGGCCGCGCTGGAGGAGTTGCACGCGCGGCGGCCGGACCGGGTGCTGGCGACGAATGTGGAGTTCTGGGCGGCGATCATGCTGGACTTCGCGGAGGTCCCGGCGCACATGTTCACGTCGATGTTCACGTGTGCGCGTACGGCGGGCTGGTCGGCGCACATCCTGGAGCAGAAGCGCACGGGGCGGCTGGTGCGACCGTCGGCGAGGTATGTCGGCCCGGGACCGCGTGACCCCCGGGAGATCGAGGGGTTCGAGCAGATCACGGATCTGGGGAACTGACGGTCCCGGTACCGCGCAAGCCCGGCGGCATCCGAACACTAATGCCGTGACCGGCAATGTTTGCCCCATGAGGAGCGTCGTCCGGTGCGTGCGATCGCAAGGCGGCCGGAAGTCCTTGGATGGGGTCTCCCCTGCTCGAACGGAGTTGAGAGCTTGGGGAAGGAGCTACCAGGGCTTTTGGCCAACGCGGCGAGCGTGCGTGCCGGGCGGCGCGACGGGGCAAAGCTTGCCGGGAGGGGCACTAGAGCTTGCCGCGGAGAGTGACGGTGCGGTGTCCGCCGAGGCGGCGCCGCACCTCCTGTTCGAAGCCGTGGGTCAGCTCCGCCCAGTTCCAGAAGGTGAGGCCGAGCTGCCCACAGGCGTAGTAGTCGTCCTCCCAGCTCCAGCGGTCGATGCCGGAGGGCCGACGGCAGGAGGGGCACTCCACGATGCCTTCGCCGCCGTTCGCCCAGGCGCCGAGCCGGCCCGCGAGCGGGGCCCAGGCACTGTCGACGGGGCACCAGGTGTCGTCGACGAGGCGGATCTCGGTGGCGCAGAGCGGGCAGGTGGCGGCTCCCGCGTCGCCCTGGCCGCTGTCGAAGACGGTGCGTCCGGTCGCGACGTGGACGCCGTTGCTCCACAGGTCGACCGGTTCCGGGTCGTCGACGGCCTTGGCGTAGTTCGGACCAGGTGCGTTGCCGTAGCCGTCTCCGTCGAGGACGCAGTCGGTGCGCTCGGCGCTGACGATTCCTTCGGCGATCAGCCAGTCGAGGAGCCCGGCGCCGAGTGGTGCGGCGTCCTGCTCGGTGGCGTCGAGGTCGACGATCGTCTGGAAGTGGTCACCCACAGGTCCCCCAAGGTCAGTCGAGTGCGTCGTCCACCAGCGCCGCCCACTGTGCCACGACCCTCTGACGCCGGGCGGTGTCATCGGTCAGCACGTTGGCCAGCCCGAGGCCGCGGGCCATGTCGAGGAGCCCCTGGACGGTTTCGCGTGCGCCGGGCTTCGTCTCGTCGGCGGCGAGGAGTTCGACGGCGATGCGGTGGGTCTCGCGGCCGACACGGGCTTCGAGTTCGGTGACGCGGGGGCGGAGCTGCGATTCGTTGGACGCGGCGACCCAGAGCTGGAGGGCGGCGCGGAAGAGCGGGCCGGTGTAGAGATCGACGAGGGCTGCGACGACAGCCGTACGGCCCTGGACGGGCAGTGCGCGCAGGGCGGCGGAGCGTTCCTCGGCGACGTATTCGACAGCGGCGGTGAACAGGTCCTCGCGGGTGGGGAAGTGGTGCTGGGCGGCACCTCGGGAGACCCCGGCGTGTTCGGCGACGACGGAGACCGTGGAGCCCGCCCAGCCGTGTTCGGCGAGGCAGGCGACCGCGGCTTCGAGCAGCCGTTGGCGGGTGGCGCGGCTGCGGTCCTGCTTGGGGGTCCTGTCGGTGGGGGGCGTCACAACACCCATGCGGGGTCCCGTCGTTCGAGGAAGGCTGTCATCCCCTCCCGTGCCTCGGCGGAGGCGAAGAGTGCTGCCGAGCGGGCGATGAGGTCTTCGGCGTACTGGTCGAAACTCTCCCGCACAGTAGCTGTGACCAGCTCCTTCGATGCTGCCAGCCCCTGCGGTGAGGCCCGGCGCAGTCCGTCCAGTACGGGTACGAGTGCTTTGTCGACGTCCTCGGCGGCGATGGTGACGAGGGAGATGCGGGCCGCTTCGGTCGCGTCGAACCGTTCTCCGGTGAGGTAGTAGCGGGCGGCGGCCCTGGGGTCGATGCGGGGCAGCAGGGGCATCGAGATCACGGCGGGGGCGAGGCCGAGCCGGGACTCCGTGAGGGCGAAGGTGGAGGCGGGTCCGGCGACAGAGATGTCGCAGGCCGCGAGGAGGCCGAGTCCGCCGGCCCGGACATGTCCGTCGACGCGGGCCACGACCGGTTTGGGCAGGGTCACGATCTGTCGCATCAGGGCGACGAACGCCTCGGGCTCCGGGGGTGCGCCCAGGTCGGCGCCGGCGCAGAACGTGGTGCCGGTGTGGGTGAGGACGACGGCGCGTACGGTCTCGTCCCCGCCGTAGGCGGCGAGCGCTTCGTGGAGTTCGGCGACGAGCCGTGCGGAGAGCGCGTTGCGGTTCGTCGGTGAGTCCAGCCGTACGGTGGCGATCCCGCGCTCGCGGCCGGTGCGGACCGGTTTCATGCCTCTTCCGCCCTCTCGCCGACCTTCTCGTTGGCCTTCTCCCGGTCGCGCAGTTCGCGCCGGAGGATCTTTCCGGAGGTGGCCCTCGGTACGGCGTCGATGAATTCCACCCGCCGGACCTTCTTGTACGGGGCGACGCGCTCGGCGACGTACGCCATGACGTCGTCCGCGGTGAGGTCGGCGGCGGTGACTCCCGACTGCCGGACCAGATACGCCTTGGGGACTTCGTTGCCGTCCGTGTCGTACACCCCGATGACGGCGGCGTCCGCGATCGACGGATGGCCGAGCAGCAGGGCTTCGAGTTCGGCGGGGGCGACCTGGTAGCCCTTGTACTTGATGAGTTCCTTGACCCGGTCGACGACGGACAGCCAGCCGTCGGCGTCGACGCGGCCGATGTCGCCGGTGTGCACCCACCCGTCGGCGTCGATCATGTCGGCGGTGGCGTCGGGCCGGCCGAGGTAGCCCTTCATCACCTGCGGGCCGCGGATGAGCACCTCGCCGTCGGTGTCGATCCCGGCGTCGCGGTCCGGGTCGTCGAGGGAGGCGATGCGCATCTCGGTGCTGGGCAGGAGTTTCCCGACGGCGCCGGCCGGAGGGTTCTCGGCGGCGAGCGGGACGACATGGGTGCCGGGTGAGAGTTCCGTCATGCCGTACGCCTGCCGTACCGGCGGCAGTCCCAGGCGCCGGGAGCAGGCGGCGGCGAGTTCGGCGTCGAGCGGGGCGGCGGCGCTGACGACGTACTCCAGCGACGACAGGTCGTACTGGGCGACGGCCGGGTGCTTGGCGAGGGCCAGCACGATCGGCGGGGCCACGTACAGCCCGCTGATCCGGTGCTTCTCGATCGCGGTGAGGAACTGGACGAGGTCGAAGCGCGGCAGGACGACGACGGTGGCGCCGAGCCGCAGCGGGGCGTTCATCAGAGCGGTGAGCCCGTAGATGTGGAAGAACGGCAGGACGGCCAGGATCCGGTGGCCGGGGTTCATCGGGATGAACGGTCGCAGCTGTTCCAGGTTGGTGGCCATGGAGCGGTGGGTGAGCATCACGCCCTTGGGCGTGCCGGTGGTGCCGGAGGAGTACGGCAGTGCGGCGATGTCCTCCGCCGGGTCGATGGCGATCTGCGGTTCGGGGGCGGTGGAGCCCAGCATGTCGAGGACGGAGGTGTGTCCGTCGGCCCGGTCGCAGAGGAATATCTCCTCGATGCCGCCGACGAGTTCGGCGGCGCGGCGGGCGGTTCCGAGAAGGGCGGAGACGGTGACGATCCACCGGGCGGAGGAGTCGCGGAGTTGTTTGGCGAACTCCTCCGCCGTGGCGAGCGGGTGCACGGTGGTGACGGTCGCGCCTGCCCGGGTGGCTCCGAAGAACACGGCTGGGTAGGCAAGGGTGTTGGGGCTGTGCAGGGCGACGACGTCGCCCTTGCGGACCCCGGCGGCGGCGAGCGCCGCCGCGATCCGCCGGTGGAAGGTGTCGAGCTGCCGGTAGGTGAGGGTGGTGGTGCCGTCGGTGCCGTCGATCAGGGCGACCGTGTCGCCGTGGGTGCCGGCGGCCTGCCCGAGGACCGCGTCATGGATGGGCAGGTCGAGCGGCTGGACGTCTGCGTACTCGCTGCGGAACACGTTCACCATGGCGGGTCCCTTCGATACGGCGGGTGGAGGGACAGGGTCCCTCCTGTCAGTAGGACTTGGGGAGACCCAGGGACTGGTGGGAAACGTAGTTCAGGATCATTTCCCGGCTGACGGGTGCGATCCGGGCGACGCGGGCGGCGGTGATCAGGGACGCGAGCCCGTACTCGCGGGTGAGGCCGTTGCCGCCGAGGGTGTGCACGGCCTGGTCGACGGCCTTCACGCAGGCTTCGGCGGCGGCGTATTTCGCCATGTTCGCGGCTTCGCCCGCGCCGATGTCGTCGCCCTCGTCGTACAGTCTGGCGGCCTTCTGCATCATCAGGCGGGCCAGTTCGAGTTCGATGTGTGCCTGGGCGAGGGGATGGGCGATGGCCTGGTGGGAGCCGATGGGCTCCTTCCACACCTGACGGGTCCGCGCGTACTCGACGGCGCGGCCGAGCGCGTAACGCCCCATGCCGAGAGCGAACGCGGCGGTCATGATGCGTTCGGGGTTCAGTCCGGCGAAGAGCTGGAGCAGACCCGCGTCCTCTCCCCCGCTCCCGGCTTCGCCCGAGCGGGAGGTACCCCCTCCGACGAGGGCGTCGGCGGGCAGCCGCACGTCGTCGAGGACGAGCTCGAACTGCTTCTCCGGCGCTTGGAGTTCCATGTCGATCTGCGAGCGCCGGAAGCCGGGGGCGTCGCGCGGGACGATGAAGAGACAGGGCTTGAGCTTCCCCGTCCTGGCGTCCTCGGTGCGGCCGACGACGAGGGTGGCGTCGGCGATGTCGACGCCGGAGACGAAGACCTTCCGCCCGGTGAGCAGCCAGTCCTCGCCGTCGCGGCGGGCGGTGGTGGTGATGCGGTGGGAGTTGGACCCGGCATCGGGTTCGGTGATGCCGAAGGCCATGATGAGGGAGCCGTCCGCGAGGCCGGGGAGCCACTGCTGCTTCTGGGTGTCGGTGCCGAAGCGGGCGATGACGGTGCCGCAGATCGCCGGGGAGACGACCATCATCAGCAGCGGACAGCCCGCAGCTCCCAATTCCTCCAGGACGATGGAGAGTTCGGCCATGCCACTGCCACCACCGCCGTACTCCTCCGGGAGGTTCACCCCGAGGTAGCCGAGCTTGGCCGCTTCGGTCCACAGTTCGCGGGGGTGGGCTCCGTCGCGCACCACGGAGGTCATGTAGTCGCGCCCGTACCGCTTTCCGAGTGCGGCGACGGCGGCGCGCAGGGCTTGCTGCTCTTCGGTTTCGAGGACGGTACTCATGGGGTCGGTTCCTCCTGAACGACGGCGAGCAGGGCGCCGACCTCCACCTGGAGGCCGGGTGCGGCATGCAGTGCGGTGAGGGTGCCGGAGGCGGGGGCGAGAATGCGGTGTTCCATCTTCATCGCCTCCAGCCAGATCAGCGGCTGCCCCGCCTCGACCGCCGCGCCCGCCACGAGTCCGTCCGCGAGCCGGACGACGGTGCCCGGCATGGGGGCGAGCAGGGAGCCGGGGTCGGTGCGGCCGGTGGGTTCGGTGAAGCGGGGCAGGGCGGTGAAGGTGTACGAGCGGGTGGCGCCGTCCACGTACACCCGGTCGTGGTGGGTGGCGAGGCGGAAACGGTGGGTGACGCCGTCGTCCGTCTCGAGGGTGACGTGCTCGGGGGTGACGGTGAGGATCCGGGCGCCGGGGGCTTCGATCGCGCCGCTGCGGGTGGTGCGGTAGGCGATCTCGTGTTCGGTGCCGTCGGGTTCGCTGCGGTAGCGCCTGGTCTGGGGCTGGGAGGGGACATTGCGCCAGGCGCCGAATCGGGACCCCGTGGCCGGGGTGGATGCCGCCGCGCGGTGGCGAGTGGCGTCGGCGGCGGTTGCGGCGAGGGCGGCGAGGTTCCGGTCCGCGGAGCCGTCGGGGGTGGCGGTGAGGGCGTCCAGGTGGCGTTCGTAGAAGCCGGTGTCGAGGCGGGCGCCGGTGAAGTCGGGGTGGCGCAGGGACCGTACGAGCAGGTCGCGGTTGGTGGCCGGCCCGTGGATGCGGGCGCGCTCCAGGGCGCGGGCGAGGAGCCGGACGGCCTGGGTGCGTGTGGGGGCGTGGGCGATGACCTTGGCGAGCATCGGGTCGTAGTGCACGCCGATGGTGTCGCCGCCGGTGTACCCGGTGTCCAGGCGCAGTCCGGGTTCGTCCGGTACGTCGAGGGTGTGCAGCGGCCCGGTCCTGGGCTGCCAGTCGTGGGCGGGGTCCTCGGCGTAGAGCCGGGCCTCGACGGCGTGCCCGTGCGGGGCGGGGGGTGTGGCGGCCGGGAGGGGTTCGCCTTCGGCGACGGACAGCTGCAGGGCGACGAGGTCGAGTCCGAAGACGGCTTCGGTGACGGGGTGTTCGACCTGGAGGCGGGTGTTCATCTCCAGGAAGCAGGGGCGCCCGTCGGCGGTGACGAGGAACTCGACGGTGCCCGCGCCGCGGTAGCCGACGGCTCGGGCGGCGGCGGTCGCCGCGTCGTGCAGCCGGGTGCGCAGCGCCTCGTCGAGGCCGGGTGCGGGTGCTTCCTCGATGACCTTCTGGTGACGCCGCTGGAGCGAGCAGTCGCGGGTGCCGAGCGCCCATACGGTGCCGTGCTCGTCGGCCATGATCTGGACCTCGACGTGCCGGCCGCGCTCGACGTACGGCTCGGCGAAGACTTCCCCGTCCCCGAAGGCGTTCGCCGCCTCGGCCGTGGCGGCCGCCATCTCGCCGGGCAGCGCGCCCAGTTCCCGTACGACCCGCATCCCGCGCCCGCCGCCACCGGCCGCGGCCTTCAGCAGCAGCGGCAGATCGTCCGCGGTCGCCTTCGCCGGGTCGACGGGGGAGAGCAGCGGCACGTCGGCGGCGGCCATCAGCTCCTTGGCGCGGGTCTTGGACGCCATCATCTCGATGGCCTTGACCGGCGGACCGACCCAGAGGAGGCCGGCGTCCTGCACGGCCCGGGCGAACCCGGCGTTCTCGGAGAGGAACCCGTAGCCGGGGTGCACGGCGTCGGCGCCCGCGGCGAGCGCGGCACGTACGACGAGATCACCGCGCAGATATGTGTCGGCGGGGGCGGCCCCCGGCAGCCGTACGGCCGCGTCCGCCTCCCTGACATGCAGCGCGTCGGCATCCGCGTCGGAGTGCACGGCGACGGTGGCGATGCCCAGGGCGCGGCAGGTCCGGAAGATCCGGCAGGCGATCTCGCCCCGGTTCGCGACGAGCAGAGTGGAGATCATCTGGGCCTCACATCCGGAAGATGCCGAAGCCGCCGCGGGCGCCTTCGACCGGGGCGGTGTGGATCGCGGACAGGCAGATCCCGAGGACGGTCCTGGTGTCGCGCGGGTCGATGACCCCGTCGTCGTACAGCCGCCCGGAGAGGAACATCGGCAGCGACTCGGTCTCGATCTGCTGCTCGACCATGGCGCGGAGTGCGGCGTCGGCCTCGTCGTCGTACGGCCGCCCCTTGGCGGCGGCGGAGGCGCGGGCGACGATGGACAGCACGCCCGCGAGTTGCTGCGGTCCCATGACGGCGGATTTGCTGCCCGGCCAGGCGAAGAGGAAGCGGGGGTCGTAGGCGCGCCCGCACATGCCGTAGTGCCCGGCCCCGTACGAGGCGCCCATCAGGACGGACAGGTGGGGGACCCTGGAGTTCGACACCGCGTTGATCATCATCGCGCCGTGCTTGATGATGCCGCCCTGTTCGTACTCCTTGCCGACCATGTAGCCGGTGGTGTTGTGCAGGAAAAGGAGGGGGATGTCGCGCTGGTTGGCGAGCTGGATGAACTGGGCGGCCTTCTGCGACTCCTCGCTGAACAGCACGCCCTGGGCGTTGGCGAGGATGCCGACGGGGTAGCCGTGCAGCCGGGCCCAGCCGGTGACGAGGCTCGTCCCGTACAGCGGTTTGAACGTGTCGAAGTCCGAGCCGTCGACGAGCCGGGCGATGACCTCGCGCGGATCGAACGGGACCTTGAGATCGTCGGGCACGATGCCGAGGAGCTCCTCCTCGTCGTACTTCGGCGGTTCGGCGGGGCCCGGATCGGCGTGTGCCTTGCGCCAGTTGAGCCGGGCGACGATCCGCCGCGCCTGGCGGAGCGCGTCGTGCTCGTCGACGGCGAAATGGTCGGCGAGCCCGGAGGTGCGGGCGTGCATGTCGGCGCCGCCGAGGGACTCGTCGTCGCTCTCCTCGCCGGTCGCCATCTTCACGAGCGGCGGTCCACCGAGGAAGACCTTGGACTGCTCCTTGATCATGACGGTGTGGTCGGACATGCCGGGGACGTAGGCGCCGCCGGCGGTCGAGTTCCCGAAGACGACCGCCACGGTCGGGATTCCGGCGGCGGAGAGCCGGGTGAGGTCGCGGAACAGCGCACCGCCGGGAATGAAGATCTCCTTCTGGGACGGCAGGTCCGCCCCGCCCGACTCGACGAGACTGATGCACGGAAGACGGTTGGCGAAGGCGATCTCGTTGGCGCGGAGTGCCTTCTTCAGCGTCCAGGGGTTGGAGGCGCCACCGCGTACGGTCGGGTCGTTGGCGGTGATCAGGCACTCCACGCCCTCGACGACGCCGATGCCGGTGACGAGCGAGGCGCCCACCGCGTACTCGCTGCCCCAGGCGGCGAGCGGCGACAGTTCCAGGAACGGGGTGTCGGGGTCGACGAGCAGCTCGATCCGTTCCCGGGCGAGGAGCTTGCCGCGCCCCCGGTGCCGCTCGATGTACTTCTCGCCGCCGCCCGCGAGGGCCTTGGAGTGCTCGGTGTCGAGCTCGGCGAGCTTGGCGAGCATGGCAGCCCGGTGGGCGGCGTATTCGGGGCTCGCGGTGTCGAGCCCGCTGGCCAGGACGGTCATGCGTGCGCCTCCGGTGCGTCGGTGGATTCGAGCAGGTTCACGGGGACGGGGAGGTGCCTGGACCGCAGCCACTCCCCCACCGCCTTGGCCTGCGGATCGAAACGGGCCTGCGCTGCGACGCCATCGCCGAGGAGGCCGTGGACGACGAAGTTCAGGGCGCGGAGGTTCGGCAGGACGTGCCGTACGACGGTCAACTCGGCCGTTTCCGGGAGCAGTTCCTGGAAACGTTCGACGGTGAGCTCATGCGCGAGCCAGCGCCAGGCGTCGTCGGCACGGACCCAGACGCCGACGTTGGCGTCCCCGCCCTTGTCGCCGCTGCGGGCGCCCGCGATGCGGCCGAGGGGGGCGAGCCGGGTGATCCCTGTGGGCAGCGGCTCGGGAAGAGCGGGCTCCTCCACACCCTCAAGTTCCCTCACATGTACCGGTGTTGCCATGTTCTCCCGCCGCCCGTCCGGCAGTACGGCGACGTTGTCGACCTCTCCCGCCGGTACGTACCTCGCCTCGAACACCCCGTAGGGCGCGCCCTTGCCTGGCGGGGCGGTGACATGGAAGCCCGGGTAGCTGCCGAGGGCCAGCTCGATCGCGGCCCCGGAGACGACGCGTCCGACCGCCTCCGGGTCCTGGTCGCGGACGACGAGCCGGAGCAGGGCGCCGGCGGTCTCCTCGGTGTCGGCGTCGGCCCTGTCGGTACGGGCCAGCTCCCACCGCACCTCGTCGGGCTCCTTCCCGGTCCGGGCGAGCGCCTCCGCGAACTGGTCCTGCACCAGCCGGGCCTTGGCCTCGATGTCGAGTCCGGTGAGCACGAAGACGACCTCGTTGCGCCAGCCGCCGATTCGGTTGAGCCCGACCTTGAGCGTGGGCGGCGGGGCCTCGCCGCGCACTCCGGAGATCCGTACGCGGTCCGGTCCCTCCTGCGTCAGCCGTACGGTGTCGAGCCGGGCGGTCACGTCCGGTCCGGCGTACCGGGCGCCTCCGGTCTCGTACAGCAGCTGGGCGGTGACGGTCCCGACGTCGACGACGCCGCCCGTACCGTCGTGCTTGGTGATGACGGACGTCCCGTCGGCGTGGATCTCGGCGAGCGGGAAGCCGGGCCGACGGACGTCGTGGTCGCGGAAGAAGGAGTAGTTCCCGCCGGTCGCCTGGGTTCCGCACTCCAGCACATGCCCGGCGACGAGGGCACCGGCGAGCGCGTCGTGGTCGCCGGGTTCCCAGCCGAAGTGGGCCGCGGCGGGTCCCGTGACGAGGGCGGCGTCGGTGACCCGGCCGGTGACGACGACATCGGCCCCGGCGCGCAGGCAGGCGGCGATGCCCGCGCCCCCGAGGTACGCGTTGGCGGTGAGGAACCCGTCGGGGACGGGCAGGCTGTCGCCCTCGACATGCGCGACGCGCACCGGCACTCCCACCTTCTCCGCCAACTCCCGGACCGCTTCGGCCAGTCCGGCCGGGTTGAGCCCTCCGGCGTTGGCGACGATCTTCACCCCGCGCTCCTGCGCGAGCCCGAGACCCTCTTCGAGCTGGCGCAGGAAGGTGGTGGCGTACCCGCGGTTCGGGTCCCCCAGCCTGCTCCGTCCGAGGATGAGCATGGTCAGCTCGGCGAGATAGTCGCCGGTGAGGACATCGAGGGGGCCACCGGTGAGCATCTCGCGCACGGCGTCGAAGCGGTCGCCGTAGAACCCGGAGGCGTTCCCGATCCGCAGCGGCGCGGCGGTCACCGTGCACCGCCCTTGGGCGCACGGCCGGGACCGGGCGGCCCGGCGAAGGCCTGTGCGATGTCGAGCCACTGGTCGGCGTCGGCCCCGACGGCGCGCACGGCCAGGTCGAGACGGTGGGCGCGCTGGGTGACGAGCAGACAGAAGTCGTACAGCGGCCCGGTGACACGCTGCGCGGCACCCTCGGGCCCATAGGCGATCAACTCTCCGCCGGGCGCCACCAGTTCGACCCGGAACTCCTCGCCGGGCGGCTCGATACCTCGCGCGAGGAACGCGTAGTCACGGGCCCGCACCCCGATCCGGGCGACGTGCCGCAGCCGGGCGGTCGGGCCGCGTACGACGCCGAGGGCGTCGGCGATGTCCTGCCCGTGGGCCCAGGTCTCCATGAGTCGCGCGGTCGCCATGGACGCGACGCTCATGGGCGGCCCGTACCACGGGATGCGGGTACCGGGCGGGGCGTCGCGCAGGGCGCGCCCGAGCCGCTCACGCCCGTCGCGCCAGCGCGCGAGCAGCGCGGCCGGCTCCACGGCGACAAGCTCCTCGGCAGCCTGATCGACAAAGCTGTCGGGGGCTGCCTGGGCCTTGGCCACCTCCACCGCGAAGGCGTCCGGATCGGTGACGGCGAGCCGGGCGACCTCGTCGGTCCAGGTCAGATGGGCGATCTGATGGGCGACGCTCCAGCCTGCGGCGGGGGTCGGCCCGGCCCATTGATCGCCGCTCAACTCCGCGACGAGCGTGTCCAGTTCATCACTCTCGTTGCGCAGATCGTCGAGCACGGCTGCGGCGTCGGACACGGTGCGCTCCCCTCGGGGCGTGGCGGTGTGCCCAGGAGCATGTCAGCGGACCAGGAAACAAGCAAGCATGCTTGCATTAATTGCTGCGTCCGCCTCCAGCGGCGGTCCGGGACCCGGCTGCTAGCCTCCGCCGATGGCTGACGAACCTCGCACCACGGGCGTGCGTTTCGACGACAACAGGCTTGTCCTGGAGCGGTATCGGGACGAGAGCGGCATCTACTACACCTTCCCGGGCGATGGCCGGGCCGCCGCCGGACCATCCGTCGCCCTGTCCCTGACCGAGGCACTGCACGCCCGGATCCGTCCGGTCGGCACGGCGGAGAAGGTCCTCCGCGCCTGGTCGCAAGGATCGCTCCCGCAGGGCGCGGTCGCCCTGGACGACCCGACCACAGCCACGCCGAGCCGGGTCCGCGGCGGAGCGATCGTCATCCGTGACCGGCGGATGCTGCTGATCCGCACGCCGGAGCGCCACTACGAGATCCCGGGCGGCGGGGTCGAGACCGGTGAGACACCGGAGGTGGCGGCGGTACGCGAACTGCGGGAGGAGACCGGCCTGCGCGGGACGGTCGTGCGCGAGGTGGCCCGGATCTGGCGGAACGGCAACCGCGGCCACTACTTCACGATGGAGGCCGAGGGCGAGGTGGGCGCACCCGAGACGCTGGACAACTACGGCGGCGTCCCGGCGTGGGTTCCCGTATCCGAGCTGCCCACCACGCCGCTGTGGCCCCGTCGCCTGTCCTGGCGGATCGCCCACTGGCACACCGTCGGCTGGCCGGCGCCTCCGGCGGAACTCGCCGACTCCGTGGGGGACCTGCATGCGGCCTGCGCGTGGTGAGGGCGAGGACCGGAGACCTGGATCCGGGGCGTCACGGCTGCGTACGAGGATCAAGGAATGGGTGAAGTGGAGATCCGCCGCCGCGGTGACGGCGACATGGCGGCGTGCCTGGCTGCCCTGGCCACCGTGCACGAGGCGGACCGGTACCCGGCACAGTGGCCGGCCGACCCGGCGGGCTGGCTGAACCCTCGCGGCTTGATCGATGCCTGGGTGGCCGTGGACGGTACGACCGTGCTGGGGCATGTGGCGCTCACGCGTACCGAGGCGTCCCTGGCCAGGTACATCGGCCTGCCCGCGGAGCAACTGGTCTCGGTCGCACGGCTGTTCTCGCACGCCCGCGCCCGTCGCCGTGGCGTGGCTGGCGCCCTGCTCGACTCGGTGAGAGAAGCAGCGGAAGCCTCCGGTGTGCGTCCCGCGCTCGAGGTCGAGGACGGCGGTGCGGCCGCCATCGCCCTCTATGAGCGCCACGGGTGGACGTACGTGAGCAGTCGCAACGGCGACTGGACCACGGCCGACGGGCGTCCGGCGCGGATGCATGCGTATGTGGCGCCGGTCGGCCCGACGCCGCAGCCGGACACGGAGAGGCCCTAGTCGTTCGCCTTCCTGCGGCGGGCGCCGCCGACCTGGCTGCGGACCGCGCCCATGCTCGCCCCGATGACCAGGGCGATGGCGAGCGCGTCGGTGGCCGTCAGCGCCTGGTCGAGGATCAGGAATCCGGCCGTCGCCGCGATGGCCGGTTCCAGACTCATCAGTACCGCGAATGTCGGCGCGGGCAGCCGGCGCAGCGCCATCAGTTCCAGCGTGTACGGCAGCACCGAGCTCATCAGGGCCACCGCCGCGCCCATCGCGAGCGTCGACGGGACCGCGAGCTTCGCGCCCGACTCCAGGATGCCCAGCGGGAGCGACAGGACCGCGGCGACCGTCATCGCCAGGGCCAGGCCGTCGGCCTGAGGGAAGCGGCGGCCGGTGCGGGCACTGAAGACGATGTACGCCGCCCACATCGCCCCGGCACCGAGCGCGAACGCCGCGCCGACCGGGTCCAGACGGTCGAAGCCGCCACCACCCAGCAGGAACACCCCGCCCAGCGCGAGCCCCGCCCAGACAAGATTGATCAGCCGACGGGAGGCGGCGACCGAGAGCGCGAGGGGGCCGAGCACCTCCAGGGTGACGGCCGCGCCCAGCGGGATGCGGTCGAGCGCTTGGTAGAAGAGCATGTTCATGGCGCCCATCGCGACGCCGAACGCGACCACTGTCCCCCAGTCGGACCGTGAGTGGCCGCGCCACTTCGGGCGGCAGACGATCAGCAGGACGACCGCGGCGACGGCCAGCCGGAGCGTGACCACGCCGAGCGCGCCCGCCCGCGGCATCAGGAGCGCCGCGACCGCCGAGCCGAACTGGACGGAGAGTCCGCCCGCGACCACCAGCGCCACCGGAGCGAGCGCCGCCCTGCGGCCGCCCGGTCGTGCGGGACCCGTCCCGTCGAGGGCGGACACCGCCTCCGGTACGGCGACGGCTGCTGCGGCCGGCTCCACGGCACTGCGCTGGTCATTCACGGGTGGCCTTCATCCTCGAAGAGTTCAATGTGTTGCACTTCGCAATTGAAGATACTGCACTCCTGCGGTGCGGCTCGTTTCTTCACCGTAGAGACGTCCGCGCGGCGCGTGAAATGCCGATTGCGCTCTCGTTATGCTCCACACGCATGAGCACAGGACAGGGCCCCGTCCGCACCGTCGAGCTGCGTCATCTACGGGCCTTCCTCGCCGTCGCGGAAGCGGGCAACGTCACACGCGCCGCAGCCGCGCTCCGGCTCACCCAGCCCGCCGTCTCCCGCACCCTCGCCGCCCTGGAGCAGCACCTCGGCGTCCGGCTCGTCGACCGCTCCACCCATCACCTCTCCCTCACCCCCGAGGGCGTCGTCTTCCGTGACAAGGCCGCCGCGGCGGTCGCCGCCTTCGACGAGGCCGTCGACCCCGGTGGGCTGCGCCACTGGCCGCTGCGGCTCGGACACGCCTGGTCGGCGCTGGGCCCCTACACCACACCGCTGCTCCGCAGCTGGCAGCAGCGGCACCCGGAGACGCCCCTCGAACTGCTGCGGATCGACGACCGCACCGCCGGGCTCACCCGCGGCGAGGTCGACGCGGCGCTGCTGCGCGGACCCGTCGACGCGCCGGGACTCGTCACCGAGGTGCTGTTGAGCGAGGACCGGGTGGCGGCGGTGACCGCGGACGGGCCGCTCGCCGCGCACGCCACGCTCCGTCTCGCCGATCTCGCGGGCGGGCCGATCGTCCTGAACACCGTCTCCGGCACCACCACCGTCGACCTGTGGCCACGTGGTGCCCGGCCCGCCGCCACCGTCACCGTCGCCAACACCGACGACTGGCTGACCGCCATCGCGGCCGGGCGCGGATCCGGGGTGTCGGCCGCCTCCACCGCCGACATGCATCCGCACGCGGGGGTCGCCTACCGCCCGCTCGTCGACGCCCCGGCCGTCCCGCTGCTCCTCGCCCGGCGCGACGCCCCGGGCCACCCGGCGCTGCCCGAACTCGCCTCGCTGGCCCACGAGATCATCGGGCGGAACATCGCCCCGTGAAGGAATGCCCGGGTGGTGCCGTGCGGTTGGGGTGCTCCGAACGCCGTGCGAGGGCCGGTCATCACCTGAGGGAAGCAACCATGACGTACGACGAGATCACCGTGCACGGAACCGTCGCACCCGGCTTCGAAGGCGTACGGGACGCCTACGCCGCCGTGCTCGCCGAGGACAGCACCGAGCCCGGGTCCCAGCTCGCGGTGCGGGTGCACGGCCGGACGGTCGTCGATCTCTGGGCCGGGGACGGGATCGACGCCGATTCGATGCCCGCCGTGTACTCGTCGACCAAGGGCGCCGCCCATCTGGTCGTCGCCCTGCTGGTCCAGGAGGGTGTCCTGGACCTGGACCGCACCGTCGCCTCGTACTGGCCCGAGTTCGCCGCGGGAGGCACGGACGCGCTGACGCTGCGGGAGCTGCTCGCGCACCGTTCCGGGCTGATCGGTGTGGACGGCGGCTTCCCGGAGGACGTGCTGGCCGACGACCGGCAGGTCGCCGCGCGGCTGGCCGCGCAGGCACCGTACTGGGAGCCCGGCACGGCATACGGGTACCACGGCCTGATCGGCGCACTCACCGGCGAAGTGGTCCGCCGGGTCACCGGGCGGTCGATCCAGGAACTCTTCGAGGAGCGGATCCGGGTCCCGTACGGACTTGACCTCCATCTGGGGCAGCCCGAGGCGCTCGAACCGCGCTATGTGCCGATCCGGCCGATGCAGCCCACCGACGAGCAGGCGGCCGCGCCGGCGGCGGCACCCGAGGATCCGCGGAGCCTCGCGTCGATCGCGTTCAACCGCCCGACCGACCTGGTCGCCTGGATCAACCGGCCGTCCGTGCGGGCGCTCGGACCGGCCTCGGCCGGTGGTGTGGGGTCGGCGCGCGGGCTGGCCGGGATGTACGCGGCCGCCATCTCCGAGGTGGACGGCCGCGCACCGCTGCTGAAGCCGCAGACGCTGGCCGAGTTCGCCCGGCTGCACTGGGCCGGCACCGACCTGGTGACCGGGGAGGAGGACCACTTCGGGCTGGGCTTCGAGCGGCCGTCGGTCCGGTATCCGTCGCTGAGCGAGTCGGCTTTCGGGCACTGCGGGGCGGCGGGCTCGCAGGCGTTCGCCGATCCGGCCAGTGGGCTGGCGTACGGCTACACACGCCGTCGGTACGCCTTCCCGGGCGGGGCGGCTCCGGAGAACGAGCGGCTGGTGGCGGCGGTGGCGCGGGCGGTCGAGGCGGGCTGAGGCGGGTGCCTCCGGCGGGTGGCGAGGGTGGTGGAGCGTCCGGGTGGGGCGGGGATGCCTGTTCCCCCCTTCCGAACCCGGGGCGCCGTCCCCGGCCCTGCTGCTCGATCGCCGCAGGGGCTTGATCGAGAGGAGCTCAGGCGCCGCAGGGGGTGGAGCGGACGCTCGGGTCAGTTGCCGCAGCGGTGGGCAGCGGGCCCGTCCAGTCCCTCCGCCAGCAGCTCCGCCAGGTGCCTCGCCCGCACACCCGCCAGCTGTGCCAGCTGGGTCCGGCACGAGAAACCGTCCGCCAGGATGTCCGTGCCGGGTTCCGCACCTCGTACCGACGGCAGCAGTTGCTCCTCCGCGCACGCCACCGACACGTCCCAGTGGCCCCGCTCGAAACCGAAGTTCCCCGCAAGACCGCAGCACCCTCCACTCAACTCCCCTTCCAAACCAGCTCGTTCGCGCAGCCGGCGTTCGGCCGCATCACCGAGGACCGCGTGCTGGTGGCAGTGGGTCTGGCCGGCGACCCGGCGGTTCAGGCGCGGCGGCTGCCAGTCGGGGGCGTACTCCTCCAGGTACTGAGCCAACGTCCGCACCGAACCAGCGAGTTCGGCGGCGCGGGGATCGTCGGGGAGGAGTTCCGGCAGATCCGTACGGAGGGTGGCGGCGCAGCTCGGTTCGAGGACGACGAGCGGGTCGCCGAGGGAGAACCCCATTCGGTCGAGGGTGCGGCGCATGACCCTGCGGGCCTTGTCCAGTTGGCCCGTCGATACGTAGGTGAGTCCGCAGCACACGCGCCGTTCCGGGTACAGGGCTGTCCGACCCGCAGCCTCCAGGACCCGGACGGCCGCCTTCCCGACCTCCGGGGAGAGGTGGTTGGTGAAGGTGTCCGGCCAGACGGTCACCACCTGATCGGTCGACAGGATCACCGTCCCGCGGCCTCTGCGCTTTCGGGCCCACCGGGTGAACGTCTCCCCCGCCAGCACCGGAATCGTCCGCTCCGCAGTGATGCCCGCCATTCGCTTCGCCGGTACGGCCAACGGGCCGATCCGGGCGAGCGCGTTCAGCACGGGCGCGACCGGGGCCGCGAGCCGCAGCCACTGCGGCAGCCGGCCCATCACGTAGTGGGAGGCGGGCCGCAGCCGCCCCCGGTAGTGGTGGTGCAGGAACTCCGCCTTGTACGTGGCCATGTCCACGCCCACCGGGCAGTCGCTGCGGCACCCCTTGCAGGAGAGGCAGAGGTCGAGCGCGTCCCGCACCTCATTCGACCTCCAGCCGTCCGTGACGACCTCACCGGCGAGCATCTCGTGCAGCAGGCGGGCCCGGCCGCGGGTGGAGTGGGCCTCCTCGCCGGTCGCCCGGAAGGACGGGCACATCACGTCCGTTCCCGCCGGCTGCGCCGTACGGCATTTCGCGACGCCGACACATCGTCGTACGGCCGCCGTGAAGTCGCCGCCGTCGTGCGGGTAGCCGAAGGTGACGTCCACGGGGCGTTTCGGCAGGACGTCGAAGCGGATGTTCTCGTCGAGGCGGGCGGGGCGGGCGAGGATGCCGGGGTTCATTCCGCCGTCCGGATCCCAGAGGTCCTTGAACCGGCCGAAGAGCGCGACGAGTTCGTCCCCGTACATCCGGGGCAGCAGCTCGGCCCGCGCCTGCCCGTCGCCGTGTTCGCCGCTCAGCGAGCCGCCGTGCGCGACGACGAGCGCGGCGAGCTCCTCGGAGAAGCGGCGGAAGCGGGCCAGACCGTCGCCGCTCAGCAGGTCGAAGTCGATCCGCACGTGGATGCAGCCGTCGCCGAAGTGCCCGTACGGCGTGCCGCGCAGCCCGTGTGCGGTGAGCAGGGCGCGGAAGTCACGCAGATACGGGCCGAGGCGGGCGGGCGGTACGGCGCAGTCCTCCCAGCCGGGCCAGGCCTCGCTGCCGTCCTGCATCCGGGTTGCGGTGCCGGACGCGTCCTCCCGGATGCGCCACAGGGCCCGCTGTCCGGCCGCGTCGGTGACGACGGCCCCGTCCACCGCGTCGGCAACCCGCAGGATCCGCTCGGCGTGCGCCCGCGCCTCGGCCGGGGTGTCCCCGCCCGTCTCGACGAAGAGCCAGGCTCCGCCGCGCGGCAGCCCGGCCGGTTCCCGTACGAGATCGGCGGCCATGCCCTCGACCGTCAGAGGGCGGTACGGGAGGAGGCCGGGGGCGGCTTCGGCGGCCGCGGCCTCGTCGGCGTAACCGAGTACGGCGAGGGCGCGGGATCCGGGCGCCTCGACCAGTCGCACGGTCGCCTCCGTCATCACACCGAGCGTGCCTTCGCTGCCGCAGAAGGCGCGGGCCAGGTCCGGGCCGCACTCGGGGAGCAGGGCATCGAGGGCGTATCCGGAGATGCGGCGCGGGAGTTCGGGGAAGCCGGTGCGGAGGAGGGCGAGGTGGGAGCCGACCAGTTCGCGCAGGCCGGCGGGGGCGCCGTCCCACCTCCCCCGGGCGAGCCGGAGCGTGTCGCCGCCGTAGCGGGCGACGGTCAGTGCGTGGACGTTGTCGGCGGTGGTGCCCCAGGCCACCGAGTGGGAGCCGCAGGCGTTGTTGCCGATCATCCCGCCGAGCGTGCACCGGCTGTGCGTGGACGGGTCGGGGCCGAAGGTGAGGCCGTGGGGTGCGGCCGCGGCGCGCAGGTCGTCCAGGACCACGCCCGGCTGGACGACGGCCGTCCGGGACGCGGCGTCCAGGTCGACGATCTTCCCCAGGTGGCGGGTGAGGTCGAGGACCACACCGGTGCCGGTGGCCTGCCCGGCGATGGAGGTGCCGCCGCCACGGGGCACGACGGGCACCGCGTGCGCACGGCAGACGGCGAGCGCGGCGGCGACGTCGTCGGCGTCGCGCGGGGCGACGACCCCGAGCGGCACCCGGCGGTAGTTGGAGGCGTCCATCGTCATCAGCGCCCGCGCGGTGGTGCCGAACTCCACCTCGCCGCGCACGGCACTGCCGAGGGCCCGCACAAGAGCGGTCCGGTCCTGTCGTTCAGCCATGGGCCCAGGATGCCGTTGGTCGGGGCGCTGAGCCCCGCGGTCCCCTCGCGTTTCCCCCGAATACGTCAATCCGTCGGAATACGTCGGATGCGTAAGGGCTGTCCCGTAATCCCTGGCGGAACAGCGCGCGGCGTCAGATGCGGTGCATCGCAAGGCGGAGGAGCGTCCTCATACTGGGCGTATTCGG